>NZ_VYXP01000003.1:0-300000 GCF_008725655.1 Marinihelvus fidelis
GGGGCGTTATCAATCTGGTCGTAAGCCTTGAACTCACCGCCACGCGCCTCGGCGCACACCTTGGTCAGCGCCGCCGTCAGCGTCGTCTTGCCGTGGTCCACGTGACCGATCGTGCCGACGTTCACGTGGGGCTTGTTACGTTCAAACTTTTCCTTGGACATGGGTGTCTCCGCTAATACCTTTCAGTATCGAATGAAATCTGGTGCCCACAACTGGAATCGAACCAGTGACCTCTCCCTTACCAAGGGAGTGCTCTACCGCCTGAGCTATGCGGGCATAAAAACTGTCTGTCACTTCGCCAGGCGCGTATCACGCCATCCAGGCAATGGAGCGGGTGATGGGGATCGAACCCACATCATCAGCTTGGAAGGCTGAGGTTCTACCATTGAACTACACCCGCAAGCGTCGCCTTCCACACTTGCCTGCGGGTCAACTACCGCCATCAATAGATGGTGGAGGGGGGAGGATTCGAACCTCCGAAGGCATAGCCAGCAGATTTACAGTCTGCCCTCGTTGACCGCTTGAGTACCCCTCCCGCAAGCAAGCCGCCTATTTTGTCTCAGCACCCTGGCCGAGTCAATACAGATGGCGAAAAATCAGCGCGAGATTGTAATGGTGAAACGACCTGCAGGCAAGGCCGAAAACCGGCCTGGTCGCAATTAATTTCAACCCGTGCCAGCCGGGACCCGACCGCACTCAGTCTTCGTCGAATTCCTCGTCGACGTAGTCATCGTCTTCGAGTTCGCCGGATGACAACTCGTCGCCGGTGACGGGCGGCACGTAGAGCTCTTCATCCTCTTCCGCGCCGAACACCTCGCCGTCGAAATCGAAGTCAAAATCATCACCGCCGAAATCGTCCAGCATGTCGCGTAGCGCCTGGCGCTCGCGCATGATCTCGATCTGGCGCCAGCGCGGCGTCTGCCGCAACGACGAATGCCCCCGGCTTTCGCCGTCACGGGACCTGTCCCGCTCACGACGCGAATGTTCCGGCGCTGACGCGTCGGACTGCGACGACTTCCGTGAACCCTGATGTGAACCAGACACCACGACAACCACCTCGCTCTGCGTAGGCAGGAAATTCGGCGCCTTTATACCCCAAAAACCGGGGTGATAAAACCTTTTTTTAACCTGTGACGGAACCGTTACACGTTGAAGCGGAACAGGATGACATCACCCTCACAGACGCGGTATTCCTTGCCCTCGGCACGCAGCCGCCCGGCATCCTTCGCGCCCTGCTCGCCGCCGAATTCGACATAGTCATCGAAGGCGATGACCTGTGCGCGGATAAACCCACGCTCGAAGTCGGTATGGATTCGACCCGCCGCCTGCGGCGCACTGGCGCCACGCCGCACGGTCCAGGCGCGAACCTCTTTCGGCCCGGCGGTAAAGAACGTCTGCAGGTTGAGCAGGTCGTAGCCCGCGCGAATCACGCGATTCAGGCCCGGCTCATCCTGGCCAAGCTCGGCCAGGAACTCGTCGCGCTCTTCCGGTTCCAGGCCGGCCAGCTCCGACTCGACGGCGGCACACACCGGCACCACTTCGGCGCCTTCGCTGGCCACGTGCTCGCGCAGGCGATCCAGCAGCGGGTTGTTTTCCAGCCCGGATTCGTCAACGTTGGCGATATACATGGTGGGTTTGGCGGTCAGCAGGTTCAGGCTCCTGACCAGCGGCGCATCGGCATCGCTGAGCTCCAGCGCACGGATGCCACCGGGTGCATCCAGCGCCTCTTTCAGGCGATCCATCAGCGCAACCGCGCGGGTGGCGTCCTTGTCGCCGGAACGGGCCTTCTTGGCCGCGCGATCCTGGGCGCGCTCGATGGCTTCCAGGTCAGCAAGCTGCAGTTCCGTGCGGATGACATCCAGGTCGGCCACCGGGTCAACCCGGCCGCCCACGTGGACAACATCATCATCTTCGAAACAGCGCACCACGTGCGCGATGGCGTCGGTCTCCCGAATGTTGCCCAGGAACTGGTTACCCAGGCCCTCGCCTTTCGAGGCGCCTTCCACCAGCCCAGCGATATCGACAAACTCCATGGTGGTCGGGACCACGCGCTCGGGAGTCACTATCGATGCCAGCTGCTGCAGGCGCGGATCCGGAACCGGGACGATACCGACATTGGGGTCGATAGTGCAGAACGGGTAGTTCTGCGCGTCGATGCCCGCCTCGGTCAGCGCGTTGAAAAGAGTCGACTTGCCCACGTTGGGCAGGCCAACGATACCACATTTAAAACCCATCAGGATGCTCCCCGAGCAGGCGGAGCCGGCTCCGCCGAGGTATGTAATGCCGTCATGGCGTTCTGCAATCGACCGTCCAGCACCAGGGGCAGGACATCGATCGATCGGCTTATCGCGTTATCAATGGCGCAGCGGTCATCACGACCGGGCCGCCCGAGCACGTAGCCGGTCACCGCGTCACGGTGGCCCGGATGGCCAATGCCCAGGCGCAACCGGGTAAACCCCGGATCACCCAGGTGCCTGCAGATATCCCGCAGACCGTTGTGACCACCATGGCCGCCGCCGGACTTCAGTCGCGCCACGCCGGGATCAAGGTCGAGCTCGTCGTACGCCACCAGCAGGCGCGTCACCGGGATATCGTAATAATCCAGCAGCGCGCGCACGGGCTGGCCGCTGTGATTCATGAAGGTGGTTGGCCGCGCAAGGATCAGGTCGTGCTCACGCCAGCGCGTGCGCAGCACCTCGGCCTGTAGTCGCGAGACCGTACGCAGGCCGGCCGCGGAGCCACCCAGCAACTCGTCCAAAAACCAAAACCCGGCATTGTGCCGGGTTTCGGTGTACTTGGGGCCCGGGTTACCGAGCCCAACGACCAGATGCATGAACGGTGCTCCGTCCGTGAACCGGCCTTACTCTTTGTCGTCGCCGGCTTCAGCTTCGCCGTCTTCGGCATCAGCATCGCCCGCGTCTTCAGCGGTGGCCTCTTCACCAGCCGCCTCGAGCGCTTCGGCTTCTTCGGCTTCGGCAGCAGCGGCCGCACCAGTACCCTGCGACTCACTGATGTGGATCGCGTTGGCCACCATCACGTTGCTGTCCTCGTCATCGGTCAGCGACGGAACTTCAACGCCTTCCGGCAGCTTGATGTCGGCCAGCATGACCGCGGAGCCCGGCTCCAGGCCGGACAGGTCGACTTCCAGGAACTCCGGCAGGTTTGACGGCAGCGCCTCGACTTCGATTTCCGTCATCTGGTGCTGGATGACCACACCGGCGGACTTGCCCGCCTCGGATTCTTCTTCGCCGATGAAGTGCAGCGGCAGGGAGATACGCAGCTTTTCCTTGTCGGAAACGCGCATGAAATCCAGGTGCATGATCAACTGCTTGTACGGGTGACGGTGCATATCACGCACGACAACCTTCTGCGTGCGACCGTCAGCCACCTTGATCTCCAGGATGCTGGAGAAGAAGGACTCGTTCTCCGTAGCGTGCAGGATCTCGCGATGCTCAAGCGTCAGGGTAACGGCGTCTTTCTCGCCGCCGTAGATGACCGCGGGGATTTTACCCGCGCGACGCAGGCGGCGGCTCGCACCTTTCCCCACGTCCTCACGGATTTCCGCGCTGATATAAGTGTTATCAGACATTGCCTATTCCTCAAAAATAAAGAAACCGCTCTAAGCGGCTTGTTCACCCGCCCCCGCGACCAGGGACGGCATTAAAATGCAAGCCGCCTATTATGACCCAGGACATTGCGCCCTGGCAAGATGGCTCTTTTCAGTTTCAGTCGACGTAAAGCGAGCTGACCGACTCCCCCTGGGACATGCGGCGAATGGTCTCGGCCAGGATCTGGGCGACGCTTAGCACGCGGATACGGTCACACTTGCGCGCGGCCTTGGCCAACGGGATCGTGTCGGTCACCACCAGTTCGTCCAGCGACGACGCCTCGATGTTCTTGATGGCCGGGCCGGACAGCACGGGGTGCACGCAGTAGGCGACGACCCGCTTGGCACCCTGCTCTTTCAGTGCGCCCGCTGCGGAACACAGCGTTCCGGCGGTATCGACCATGTCATCCACCAGCACACAGGTCTTACCCTCGACCTCGCCGATGATGTTCATGACTGTTGCCACGTTCGCGCGGGGGCGACGTTTGTCAATGATGGCCAGGTCGGCCTCCAGGCGCTTGGCGATGGCGCGGGCCCTGACGACGCCACCCACATCAGGCGACACCACGACCAGCGGCTGGGCCTGCCGCTGCCAGATATCCGCCAGCGTCAACGGCGAGGCATAAACGTTATCCACGGGGATATCGAAGAAACCCTGGATCTGGTCGGCGTGCAGGTCGATGGTCACGACCCGGTCGGTGCCGACGGCGCTGATCATCGTTGCCGCCACCTTGGCCGTGATCGGCACACGCGCAGAGCGCGGCCGGCGGTCCTGGCGTGCGTAACCGAAATACGGCATGACCGCGGTCACACGGCTGGCGGACGCCCGCTTCAGCGCATCGACCATGACCAGCATCTCGATAAAGTTATCGGCGGTTGGTGCGCAGGTGGGCTGGATCAGGTAGACGTCGCGACCACGGATGTTCTCCATGATCTCGACCATGACTTCTCCGTCGGAAAACCGACCGACGTTGGCTTTCCCCATGGGAACGCCGAGTTCATGTGCGATGTCCTGGGCCAGCGTGGGATGCGCGTTACCCGTAAACACCATGAGGGAAGGACTGGCCAATGTTCTGTTCCCCATTGAGTTTGGCTGGGACGGCAGGATTCGAACCTGCGAATGCGGGGATCAAAACCCCGTGCCTTAACCAGCTTGGCGACGTCCCAATCGTGATTTTTTATCGGCCGCCAGCGGCAACCATTTCGAGCCGGTCAAGCAAAGCGGAGCGATCCACCCCTCTCGCGGCGCGTGCATTATATCGGGTTTCCAACCGCGTTGTGACCCGCAAAGCGGCTTCTTCGTCGTCAAACGGGATAAAAAACGCACTGCCGGTGCCGGTCATGCGGGCGGGGCCCAGCTCACCCAGTTCGCGCGCCAGTTCGTCGAGTGCGGGAAGCTGCCGGCGCACGACCGCCTCGCAGTCGTTGCGGGTACCTGACATCCATGCGCGGGCATCCTGGTCACAGGTAACAGGCGCCAGGCGGGGCGTCGATCGCGACAGCGCCGGCTCGGCGAAAACCTGCGCGGTCGACACGTGAACGCCCGGCGTGACAACGACGAAATGCGCGTTTCCCAGCCGTACAGGCCTTAGCACTTCGCCCACGCCCTCGGCCCAGGCCGAGTACCCGCGAACGAAGACCGGCACATCCGCTCCGAGGCACAGGCCCAGTTGCGCCAGATCATCGTTCGGCAGGTGGCAGCCCCAGAGCCGGTTCAGCGCCACCAGCACCGTGGCCGCGTCACTGCTGGCGCCGCCCAGGCCGGAACCCATGGGAATGCGCTTTTCGATGCCAATCCGGGCACCGGCGCGGACCCCGCATTCTGATTGCAGCAAGCGGGCGGCACGCAGCGAAAGGTCCTGTTCCTCGCTGACCCCGGGCAGGTCGCGGGCACGGGTGACGTAGCCGTCTTCACGGACTTCGATGTGCACATCGTCACCCCAGTCCAGCAACTGGAAGACGGTCTGGAGCTCATGATAGCCATCGGCGCGCCGGCCGGTGACGTGCAGGAACAGGTTGAGCTTGGCCGGGGCCGGCCAGGGTCGCTCAGTGTCCGGCACCCGGCTCACCGCTGGAGAACCGCCACCGGCTGATGGCCAGGCGTACCCGGTTGTCACCCCGGGAGGCTTCGACCTTGCGGGGCAGCCAGGCGCCCGATTCTTCGCTGTAGCGTTCGAAAAGGACCTGCCAGTCACCCTGGTCCAATGAGACCGGCAGCCCCCGCACATCAAGCGCCACGCCGACGGGCAGGCGGCTGACGTCATCACCCTGGTGGACCAGCCCCCTGACCCAGCGGGACAGTTCCGCCACGGGTACAGGCCAGCCGACTTCGGCCATCGCCAGGGCGTCGGCCGTGGGCGCACGCAGGACACTACCATCGGACCGCGTCAGTTCTGCGCCATCGTCACTGGTGACGAGCTGCCACGCACCCTGCCCCAGGGCACCACGAAAACTGAGCACCGCGCGGTCCGGCGTTTCCTCCCACTCGATCTGGCCGCTACCGCCATCGCCATCGATGCGCAGCCCCAGCCTGCCGGTGAATGACCACTCCGTCCAGGCCGCCAGTTCGGCCGCCCGTTCGACATAAAGCTGCCGGGCCTGCCCGTCATCCACTGGCGTGGGCGTCGGTGCCCTGCCCGCACAGCCGGCAAGTAGCGCGCAGGCTGCTACCAGCGCCCACCGCAGTTTCACTGCGGCGGGTCCAGCCGCTTCCGGGTTTCGATCAGGGCGGCATCCTCGGGGTCAATGACCGCGCCTTCGCCCCACACTGCACGTGCGTCATCCTTGCGACCCTGCGCCCACAGCACTTCGCCCAGGTGGGCCGCGATCTCCGCATTCTGTTCCATCGCGAAAGCCCTGCGCAGGTACTGTTCGGCCTGCTCAAGTCGTCCGCGTCGGAAGGCGATCCAGCCCATCGAGTCGATAATCGCAGCCTCCTCGGGCGCCAGCGCATAGGCCGCGTTAATCAGCGTCTCGGCTTCGTCCAGGCGATCCGTCCTGTCGGCCAGGGTGTAACCCAGCGCGTTCAGTGCGTTGGGGTTGTTCGGGTCCATGTCCAGTACGAACCGCAGGTCCGCCTCGGCGGTCTCGATATCGCCCGCCTGGACCGAGATCAGTGCGCGCGTGTAATGCAGTGGGACGCTGTCAGGGGCCATGTCGATGCCCTGCCCGAGCAGGTCGATGGCCTCCTGGTACTGTTTCGCGTCGGACAGTAACTGCGCTTCCAGCAGGGTTGTCTCCAGGCGCACGTCAACACGCCCGGAATTGCGGGCCGACTGCAGCAAGGCACGTGCCTCGTCCAGCCGCCCGTCCTGGGCCATCAATACGGCGCGCCGTCGGGTCGCCACGGCATCATGCTCGGTACCGGCTAACTGCGTATACCAGTCGATGGCGTCCTGGTTCAGCCCCAGCAACTCGGCCGACTGCGCACCCGCGACCGCCCTTGCGGTGGCGTCCGCATCCGCCATGGTGGCGAATCCGCCATAGAGTTCCATGGCTGCCGCCCTGTCCATGTTCTTGCTGGCAAACACCACGCGGTTGAAGCGGTTGGCGGGCGTGTCTGGCAGGGCCGCCAGCACCTCCGCCGCTTCATCCACCTCACCCTGTTGCGCCAGCAGTTCTGCCAGTGCGAATCCGGTGCCCGCGTTGTCCGGGTCCAGCTTCGCGGCGGCCCGGAATGCCTCCAGGGCTTCCGCCTGCTGGCCCTGTGTTAATGCCAGGCGGCCCATCCATACATGCAGCGGTAATTCGTCGGCCCCCGCATCGACGGCCTGTTGCGCCAACGTGGTTGCCCGGGCCATGTCGCCCGAGCGCGCGACCGCCTGGCTCTGTGCCAGCAAGGCGTAGGGGTTTCCGGACGCGCCCTGCTCTTCCACCAGCCGTTGCAACAGGTGCTCCGCCTTTTCCGCGTTGTTGGCGCGCTCCACCAGGTTCGCCACCTGTGGCCAGCCCTGCCAGGCGGTATCAGCGGTGAGCTCTAGCAGCCTGGACAGCTGCCACGCGGCCTGCTCGTAATCACCCGCAATCAGGAACGTCCGAACCGCGGTCTGGCGCGCATCGATCCGGAAGGGCGCCAGCTGGGTCCAGCGGTCGGCCGCCATGCCGGCGTACTGCCAGGCCTGGGCCTCGAGCGCGACGCGGGTGGCGCGTTCCGCGATTCCCGGCTCTTCCGACATCAGCGCAGCCTGCAGGTAGTGCTTCGCGGCTTCCTGGCCATCGCCGTCGGACGCCGCAAGCTCTGCGGCCAGCACATGGGTCATGACCGGGTCGCCCTGCACTTCTGGCGTGTCATCAGCTGCGCAAAGGGTCGGCGAGGCGCCAATCAGAAATAGCAGGGACGCAAGCCACCAGCCCATCCGCGAACGGGTCGTCAAATTCATGAAACAATATCCGCTGGAATCACCAGGACACAGGATACGCTGTTGACCCGCCCGAACCAATCCACGGGGCCAAACACGAGACCCGCCAAGCTTGATATCGGCGCCCCGCGACCCCAGAATTCATCCGCGTCGCGTTCCTGAGTCTTTCCATGCCCCTGCTCGCCGTCGGCATCAGCCACCACACTGCGCCCCTGGACATCCGTGAGCGCCTGGCCATAGGCGAGGCGGAGCACGAGGCAGGTTTGCGTGAGCTGTCTTCGCAGCCCGGCGTGGCCGAAGCCGTCATTGTCAGCACCTGCAACAGGACGGAGATCTACGCCGTGGTCGCCGAGGACGCGTTGTCACGGCCCGCGCAATGGCTGACCACCCGTGGCGGCCTGTCCATGGACGACGACCATCTTTATGTCTACCGGGGCGACGACGCCGTCCGTCACCTGTTTCGTGTCGCCAGCGGGCTCGATTCCATGGTCCTGGGTGAGCCGCAGATCCTGGGGCAGCTGAAGAAATCATGGCAACTGTCCCGGGACATCGGCGCCGCCGGCCGCTTGACCGATCGACTGTTCCAGAATGCCTTTGCCATCGGCAAGAATGTCCGCACCCATACCGGAATCGGTGAACACCCGGTCTCGGTCGCCTATATCGCCACGGTGCTGGCCCGGCAGATTTTTGGCGCCCTCGGCGACAAGACCGTCCTGCTGGTGGGGGCCGGCGAAATGATCGAGCTGTGCGGGCGGCATTTTCGTGAGCACGGCATGGGCCGGTTGCTGATCGCCAATCGCACCGTGTCCCGTGCCGAGCGTGTCGGCGCCGGCTTCGGTGCCCAGGCGCTGACGCTGGACGACCTGCCGGGGCGACTCCACGAGGCCGATATCGTCATCAGCAGCACGGCGGCCACCGAGCCGGTACTCACCACGCCGATGGTCCAGGCCGCGCTCCGCGCGCGCCGCCGCGAGCCGGTATTCATGATTGACCTGGGCGTGCCCCGGGACGTGGCCCCTGATGTCGCCGACCTGAATGATGTCTACCTCTACACCATCGACGACCTGCGCCAGGTCGCCGACGAAAGCCAGTCACGCCGCCAGCAGGCGGCCGACGAGGCCACGGACCTGGTCAGCCAGGCCGTGGACGAGTTCCGTCGCTGGCGCCTGGGCAGGCGCGCGGCCAGCGGCCTTCGACGCATGCGCCAGGGCGCCGAGGACCATGGCACCCGCTTGGCCGAGCGCGCCATCAACCAGGTCGAGGCCGGCGCCGACCCCGCAGAGGCCATCCGGCAACTTAGCCACGCGCTGACACGAAATATCCTGCACGGCCCCAGCACGCGCCTGCGCCAGGCCGCGGAAGAAGGCCAGGACGATGTCCTGAAAGCCGCCGACTGGCTCTTCGGCCACCACGACGATAATGACGACGGAAGCAGCGAGACATGAAAGACAGCATTCGCACACGCCTGGCCCAGGTGGCCGGCCGGTTCGAGGAAATCGGCCTGCTGCTGTCACAGCCCGAGGTGATGGCCGACCAGTCCCGTTTCCGTGAACTGTCGCGTGAGTACGCGAGCCTGGAGGAACTGGTGCGCGCCTGGGAGCAATGGAATGACTGCCGCCAGCGCATGGCCGAGGCCAGCGACATGGTCGACGAAGCCGGAGAAGACCGGGAGATGCGCTCAATGGCCGAAGACGAGCTGGCACTGGCCAGCGATGAAGCCGAGGAACTGGAGCAAAGCCTGCAGATCCTGATGCTGCCGAAAGACCCGGACGATGAGCGCAACCTGTTTATCGAGATTCGCGCCGGCACCGGCGGCGACGAGGCGGCACTGTTTTCCGCCGACCTGTTCCGCATGTACAGCCGCTACGCGGAACAGCGCGGCTGGCAGGTCGAGCCGTTGGCCCGCAACGCCAGCGACCTGGGCGGCTACCGGGAAGTGGTCGCGCGGATCGTCGGCCAGGGCGCCTATTCGCGGCTGAAGTTTGAATCGGGCACCCATCGCGTCCAGCGCGTACCCGAAACCGAATCTCAGGGCCGCATCCATACTTCCGCCTGCACCGTCGCCATCCTGCCGGAGCATGATGAGATCGAGGATGTGTCCATCGACCCCGGCGACCTGAGAATCGACACCTTCCGCTCCTCAGGCGCAGGCGGCCAGCACGTCAACACCACGGATTCGGCCATCCGAATCACCCACCTGCCGACCGGCATCGTGGTCGAGTGCCAGGACGAGCGCTCGCAACACAAGAACCGCGCGCGCGCCATGTCGCTGTTGCACGCGCGACTACTGGAGCAGGAACGAGCCCGCCAGTCGGCTGCGGAAGCCGCCTCGCGCAAATTGCAGGTGGGTAGCGGCGACCGCTCGCAGCGCATTCGCACGTATAACTTTCCGCAGGGACGTGTCACCGACCACCGCGTGGGCCTGACGCTGTACAAACTCGATGAAATCCTGGCCGGCGAACTCGACCTGGTGGTTGAGCCGTTACTGCAGGAGCACCAGGCGGAACTGCTGGCGGAAGTGGAGCGCTAAGTCCCCGGAACCGTTGCCGGTCTCGATTCGCCGCCGGCCCGCCGCGGCGCCCGCCACACGATGGCTGCCGCGACCAGGCTGACCGGCGCAACCAGGGCCAGGACGTCGACGACATACTGGCCGCCCGGCCAGGCCGCGATCGCGGTCACGGCGATCACGCCGAAAACCACCACCATTACGGCGAATCGGCGCCAGGCCGGGATCAGCGCCAGCACCCACGCCGGGTTCAGCAACAACGGATTGATATTCGGGCGCGTGATCGCGTGGTCCGTGGCCAGCATCAACGCGAGCAGGCCCAGCCCCGCTGTCGCCAGCACCAATCCCCAGGCCAGCGCCACACCGGTCCCAAGCGCCGTCGGTGCGAACCTCGCCAGCAAGATCAGCAGCACGGCCAGCAACAGGCCTACGCCGAGATAACGCGGCCAGACCACTGCCGGCTCGGCCGGCATGGCCGGTAGACGGCCCTCGGACAATACCCGGTCGCTGCTGACCAGCGGCGCCAGCCCCTGCCCTTTCAGGCGCGTGACTTCGAGCAGGCTATCCGCCAGCACGGACGGCAGGAACATCTCGTCCCAGCGCGTGGCATGGCGGTCGACCGGCTCACCCAGGCCGATTTCCAACCCCAGGTAATACACCGGGTCCACCTGGGTGGCGCGCCGGGTATGTTCGCGCAGGGTCTGGACCTCGGCCTGGTCCTGGAACTGTTGCGCCAGCAAACCGTCCAGGGCCATGTTCAGCACGTCCCGTAACCGCGTGGAGCAGTTGTCGTAGTAATAGTCGTACAGGTAGTCGCGGTTGGCCGCATCGACCTGCGCCAGCAGGATGTCGCGCAGGTGCGCGTACTCCAGGGGCCCCAGGTCAATGGACTGCACCCGGACCGAGCGCCCGGCCTGTCGATACCAGTCCAGTTCCTGCGCGGTGGGCACCGCGGCGGCAAAATACAGCATCCGGCCCTGCACGAAACGACGCAGGAAGTTGGGTTGCTCGAAATCGAAGAAACCGAAGTTGAAGGCGTGGTCCAGGCCGCGGGCGGGCTCACGCAACCACAAGGCGTTGTGGCCGAAGCGCTCCCATATTTCGGCGCCGGGACCGTAAGTCACCAGTAGGACTTCGTAATCCCCCTCCGGAGGTGCCGGGGGCAGTGACTGGGCCTGTACCGGCGCGGTCACCAGGCCGGCCATGCACAGGAGTGCCGCCAGCCAGGCCCGCTTAAGAAGCCAGCGGCGTCCGTTCCAGGACATTCATTTCCATGGAGATGATGCGGCGCGAATCGGAGTCCGTCACCCGGAACTCGAAGCGGTCGTCGAGGATCATGCTTTCACCGTCCTCAGGCACCCGGCCAAACTCGGCCAGCAGCAGGCCGCCGACGGTATCGAATTCCTCGTCCGGCAACTGGCAGTGGAACACCTCGTTGAACTCGTCGATGGGCGTGAGCGCGTTGACGCGGTAGCGGTTATCGCCCAGCGTGGTCACCGGCGCCGCCTCTTCCTCGTCATGCTCGTCGTCGATCTCGCCGACGATTTCCTCGAGCACGTCTTCCATCGTGATCAGGCCGGACACGCCGCCGTACTCATCGACAACAATAGCCAGGTGGTTTCGCGACAGGCGGAAGTCACGCAGCAGCAGGTTCAGGTGTTTGCTCTCGGGCACCACGAGCGCCGGGCGGATGAACTCGCCCAGTTCGAAGGGCTTGTCGCTGTCGGCGAAATAGCGCAGCAGGTCCTTGGCCAGCAACACGCCCTCGACCTCGTCGCGGTCTTCGCCGATGACGGGAAAACGCGAGTGGCCGGATTCCAGGATGCGCGGCAGGAAAGCCTGCAGAGGCATGTCACGCGGCACCACCACCATGTGGGAGCGCGGCACCATGGCGTCGCGGACCTGGGTCTCGGCGACTTCCAGCGCGCCTTCCATCATGGCCAGCGAGTCGGGGTCCAGCACACCGCGCTGGAGGGATTCGTTCAGTACTTCCTTCAGTTCGACGCGGTCCCGTGGCTCGGCCTGGAAAGCCCTGGAGAGACGCTCCAGGAATCCGACGCGCCCGGAACCGCTACTCGATTGGTCATCACTCATTTGCGTATGGCAGGCAGCGCTTATCGCGCTGTCCGGATATGGGGCCGTTTTATCCCCGTCCCAAGGTTTTACCAGAATGACGGAGTGATTTCAGCCCTGTTGAGGTGGAACGGCCGGTCAGCTTCGCCGGTCGATGTAAGGGTCGTCGATGCCCTGCCCCGCCAGGATGGCGATTTCCTCGGCCTCCATGCGCGCGGCGTCGGCCTCTTCGATGTGGTCATAGCCCAGCAGGTGCAGGGTGCCATGCGTGACCAGGTGGGCCCAGTGATGCGCCGGCGAAATGGCGCGCTCGGCCGCCTCTTCGCCCACCAGCGGCACGCAGATCACCAGGTCGCCCAGCGGCCGGCAGTCGAGCTCCGCGGCCACCGCTTCCGGCAGTTCGGCCGGGAAGGACAGCACGTTGGTCGGTTTGTCGCGATCCCGGTAACGCAGGTTGAAATCCCGACTTTCCTCCGCGCCGACCAGCGCGATGGCGACTTCAGCATGGTCAGTACGGCCCGCCAGCGCGGCCTCGACCCAGGCGACAAACGCGCCGTCGTCCGGCGTCTCTCCCAGGCCCTCGCTGCGGGAAACGAACACGTTATGGCCCATCAGCTGCCGGCCTGCTCGCGCGACGCCGGTGCGACACCGGTGGCGGCATCCATGTCGGCGCCGGCCGCGTCGTAGGCCTCGACGATTTTCTGCACCATCGGGTGGCGCACCACGTCGACCGACTTGAACCAGGTGAAGCTGACACCCTCGACATCACGCAGCACCTCGATGGCCTGCTTGATGCCTGACTGCTGCCGCGACGGCAGGTCGATCTGGGTGATATCACCGGTGATGACCGCCGTCGACCCGAAGCCGATGCGGGTCAGGAACATCTTCATCTGCTCGCGGGTGGTGTTCTGGGCTTCATCCAGGATCACGAAAGCATCGTTGAGCGTACGCCCGCGCATGAACGCAAGCGGCGCGACCTCGATGACATTGCGATCCTGCAGGCGCGCGACATGCTCGAAACCGAGCATTTCGTAAAGCGCGTCGTAGAGCGGGCGCAGGTAGGGGTCGACCTTTTGCGCCATGTCGCCGGGCAGGAAGCCCAGGCGCTCACCGGCCTCGACCGCGGGCCGCACCAGCACGATCCGCTGCACCTCGTCGCGCTTGAGCGCGGCCACGGCGCAGGCGACCGCCAGGTAAGTCTTGCCGGTACCGGCCGGGCCGATGCCGAAGTTGACCGCGTGCGCGGCAATGCGCTGCAGGTAGGCCTTCTGGTTCGGCCCGCGACCGCGGATCCGGCCACGACGGGTGTCGATGACGACCTCGCCCTGGCCCTTGCGGTCGGCGTCGTTCTCATCCGCCAGTTCGGCCACGCGCGAAGCCTGCAGGCTCAGGTTGATGGCCTCCGGCGTCAGCACCTCGCTGGCAGACTGCTCGTACAGGTCCTCCAGCAGCCGGGTGGCGGCACGGGCCGTCTTCTCGTCCTCGGCCTCGACGGTGAAAATATTGCCGCGGCAGAACAGGTCGACGCCCAGGCGCTGCTCGATCTGGCGCAGGTGCTGGTCGAACTGGCCACACAGGTTGGCCAGCCGCGCGGTATCCGCCGGTTCCAGCACCAGGGTCTGGTGATCGGCCATCAGGCCACCTGCTTCGCGGCGTCGTCACCGCCGGCCAGGCGGCCGCGAAGGGAATGGCTCAAGGCCTCGGTGATGACCACGTCGACGAAGTGCCCCACCAGGCGCGGGTGACCATCAAAATTGACCACGCGGTTGTTCTCGGTACGACCGGCCAGCACGTTCGGGTCCCTCTTGCTGGGGCCTTCCACCAGCACGCGCTCAACGGTGCCGACCATGGCGGCACTGATTTCCGCGGCCTGCTCGTTGACCAGCGCCTGTAAGCGAGCCAGCCGATCCTTCTTCACGGCCATCGGTGTGTCATCCGGGAACGACGACGCCGGCGTACCCGGGCGGGCGCTGTAGATAAAGCTGAAACTCATGTCGAAGCCGACGTCGCGGATCAGCTTCATGGTCTGCTCGAAATCGGCGTCGGTCTCGCCAGGGAAACCAACGATGAAGTCGGACGACAGGCAGATACCCGGGCGCGCTTCGCGCAGGCGACGGATCTTCTGCTTGTACTCAATGGCCGTGTGGCCGCGTTTCATCATCGACAACACGCGGTCGGAACCTGCCTGCACGGGCAGGTGCACGAAGCTGGCCAGTTCGGGGACTTCGGCAAAGGCGTCGATCAGGCTGTCGGAGAACTCCACCGGATGCGAAGTGGTAAAGCGGATACGGTCGATGCCGTCGATCGCGGCCACGTAGTGAATCAACAGCGCCAGGTCGGCGCGGCCGCCGTCATGCATAGGGCCCAGGTAGGCGTTGACATTCTGGCCCAGCAGGTTGATCTCGCGAACACCCTGCTCCGCCAGCAGCGCGCACTCGGCGACCACGTCATCCAGCGGGCGCGAGACTTCCTCGCCGCGGGTGTACGGCACCACGCAGAACGTGCAGTACTTGCTGCAGCCTTCCATGATGGACACGAACGCGGTCGGGCCCTGCGCGCCCGGCGACGGCAGCGCGTCAAACTTCTCGATTTCCGGGAAGGAAATATCGACACTGGGCTTGCCCTTGCCACGCGTCTCCTCGATCAGCTGCGGCAGCCGGTGCAGGGTCTGCGGGCCAAACACGATATCGACCTGCGGCGCGCGCTTGACCAGCGCCTCGCCTTCCTGGCTGGCCACGCAACCACCCACGCCAATCACCAGGTTGGGCTTGTCGGCCTTCAGCTGCTTCCAGCGCCCCAGCTGGGAAAACACTTTTTCCTGCGCCTTCTCGCGGATCGAACAGGTGTTGAGCAGGATCACGTCCGCCTCGGACTCATCGTCCGTCAACTCCAGGCCATGCGACGCCGCCAGCACGTCCGCCATCTTGTCGGAATCGTACTCGTTCATCTGGCAACCGTGGGTCTTGATAAACAGCTTGCCGGCCATGGTGTTCGCTCGTGTCCTCGCCCAACCGGGCGCTCTGAAAAGGCGCAATAGGATACACTCCCCGGCGCTTATAAGCTATTGGAATTGATTGAAATGAACGGGGAAAGCGCACCCGGATGGCCGAACGATGCCGTGCGCCGGATTGCCGCGGCAAACAACGTGCTGGTGCTGACCGGCGCAGGCATGTCGGCCGAGAGCGGCATCGCCACCTTCCGTGACGCGCAGACCGGGCTGTGGGCGAAGTTCAGGCCGGAGGACCTGGCCACACCGCAGGCGTTTCATGAACATCCGCGCCGGGTCTGGCAGTGGTACGACGGGCGTCGGCAACAGGTCGCCGCGGCCGAGCCACATGCCGGCTACCGCGTTCTGGTCGAACTTGAGAAACGTTTCCGGCACTTCGCCATCGCCACGCAAAACGTCGATGGCCTGCATCAGCGCGCCGGAAGTCAGCGCGTGTTTGAACTGCACGGGAATATCATGCGCACGGTGTGCGCGCAAACAGGCCGACCCATTGACGACGAGTGGCTGTGTGAGCATCCCGGCGAACCGCCACCCTCCCCTTACCAACCCGGCGTATTGGCCCGCCCGGACGTGGTCTGGTTTGGTGAAACCCTGCCCGAAGGCGCCCACCGGGCGGCCGTGCGGAGTGCGGCGCAGGCCGACATCTGCCTGGTGATCGGCACATCGTCGCTGGTCTACCCGGCCGCGGGCCTGCCGGCGATCGCCGCGGAGCGCGGCGCGATGGTGATCGAGGTGAATCCCGATGAGACGCCATTAACTGCCAGCGCCGATGTCATCATTCGAGCGCCAGCCAGCGCCGCGCTGGTGGCCCTGGCAAGTCACCTGGGCCACTAACGCGGCTAAGCGTCCGGGTGCTTCAGCGGTTGGGAGCGGGCGCTAACGCGTAGCCGGCCATGTTCACCGGTGGCCCCGGGTTGACCAGGCTCGTGTCGCGCAGGTTGTCGACCAGCAGGACCAGGTCGTCATCACCGGACTGCTCCGGAAACACCAGGGTCACAGACTGGCTGCTCCAGCCCTGGAAGGCAAAGCTGCCGTCACTTTCCCAGGCGCCGCTCTTGACGCGAATGTCCTCCAGCGCGGTCACGTCATAATGCTGTTCGTTCAGCCAATCGGTGACCACGACGCGCGAGTCCCAGCGGCCGAAGCGGTCGTCGTATAGGTAGGTCACCGACCAGGCGCCGTCATCCCGACGCTCGGTCAGAGTGACCTTCTTGCCCTTCAGTGCACGGTCGTCAATGCTGACTGCCTTCAATTCCACCGCCGTATCCGCCACTGGCCCAGCGACCGGTGTCGTGGTGCAACCGGTCGCGGCCACCATCACCATCACGCCCGCGAACATCATCCCTTTCATTCCTGCCTGCATCGTCCACACCCTCCTTTGCCAACCCAGCGAAACCATTCTTCCCGAGTATAATAGCCCCCCCTGTTTTTGCGAGTTGCCCCATGCCCCGTACCATGCGCGCACTGGTCAAGAGAGACCCCACCGAAGGCATCTGGATGGAGGATGTCCCCGTGCCGTCACCCGGCACCAACGAGGTGCTGGTCAAGCTGGAAAAGACCGCCATTTGCGGCACCGACCTGCACATCTACAAGTGGGATGACTGGTCGCAGCGCACCATCAAGCCGGGCCTGGTCATCGGTCACGAGTTTGTCGGGCGCATCGTGGAACTGGGTGACGGCGTGACCGGCTACGAGGAAGGCCAACGCGTGTCGGCGGAGGGCCATATCGTCTGCGGTCACTGCCGCAACTGCCGCGCCGGGCGTCCGCACCTGTGCCCCAACACCATTGGCATTGGCGTAAACCGCGACGGTGCGTTTGCCGAGTACGTGGTGGTGCCGGCCAGCAACCTGTGGCCCATCCCCGACCGCATTGCGCCGGAACTGGCGGCGTTCTTCGACCCCTTCGGCAACGCCGCGCATTGCGCGCTGCAGTTCGACCTGGTGGGCGAAGATGTGCTGATCACCGGCGCGGGCCCCATCGGCATCATCGCCGCGGGCATCTGTCGGCACGTGGGCGCTCGCCACGTGATGATCACGGACGTCAATGATTACCGCCTGAAGCTGGCCGCAGACATGGGCGCGGATGTGACCGTCAACGTGGCCCGTGAATCGCTGACTGACCGCGTGAAGGCCATGGGCCTCGAAGGCTTCGATATCGGCCTGGAAATGTCCGGCCACCCGGCGGCCTTCAACGAGCTGCTGCGCAACATGTACCACGGCGGCAAGGTCGCGCTACTGGGCCTGCTGCCGAACGACACGCCGACGGACTGGGACCAGGTGATCTTCAAGGGCCTGGAACTGCACGGCATCTACGGCCGGCGCATGTACGAAACCTGGTACAAGATGACCCAGATGGTGCTGACCGGCTTCCCGCTGGAACGCGCCCTGACGCACCACATCCCCATCGAGGACTTTGAGCACGGCTTCTCGCTGATGGCCGCCGGCAACTGCGGCAAGGTGGTCTGTGACTGGACCGGCGAGATTAAAACGGAGGCGGCCTGATGACCGACCTGAAACGCCTGGACGACACCCTGGACGAGATCCGCGCGGCGGGCCTGTACAAGGACGAGCGCATCATCACCACACCGCAGGGCGTTGAGATCGCGGTCGCCGACGGCACCGAGGTACTGAACTTCTGCGCCAACAACTACCTGGGCCTGGCCGACCACCCGGACGTGATTGCCGCCGCCAAGCAGGCGCTGGACGACCACGGCTTTGGCCTGGCCTCGGTGCGCTTTATCTGCGGCACGCAGGACCTGCACAAGCAGCTGGAAGCCACGATCTCGGACTTCTTCGGCACTGACGACACGATTCTCTACACGTCGTGTTTCGACGCCAACGGCGGCCTGTTCGAAACGTTGCTGGGCCCGGAAGACGCGGTGATTTCCGACGCGCTGAACCACGCCTCCATCATCGACGGCATCCGCCTGTGCAAGGCGCAGCGCCATCGCTTCCCGAATTCCGACATGGCCGCGCTGGAAAAGGCGCTGCAGGACACGCAGGACTGCCGCACGAGGCTGATCGCCACCGACGGCGTGTTTTCCATGGACGGCTTCGTGGCGAAACTGGACGAGATCACCGCGCTGGCGGAAAAGTACGACGCGCTGCTGATGGTCGACGACAGCCATGCCACCGGCTTCATGGGCGCGACCGGCCGCGGTTCGGCCGAGCACCACGGCGTCATGGACAAGGTTGATATCTTCACCTCGACGCTGGGCAAGGCGCTGGGCGGCGGTTCCGGCGGCTTTACCACCGGCCGGCGCGAGGTCATCGAGCTGTTACGCCAACGCTCACGCCCCTACCTGTTCTCCAACACCCTGCCCCCGCCGCTGGTGGCGGCCTCAATCAAGGTGTTCGAGATGCTGTCGGCCACCACCGAACTGCGCGACCGCCTGGAGGACAACGCCCGCTACTTCCGCCAGGCCATGACCGAAGCCGGTTTCGACATCAAGCCCGGCATCCACCCCATCGTGCCGGTGATGCTCTACGACGCGCCACTGGCGCAGGAATTCGCCTCGGCACTGCTGGCCCAGGGCATCTACGTGATCGGCTTTTTCTACCCCGTGGTGCCCCAGGGCGAGGCACGCATCCGCGTGCAACTGTCTGCGGCGCATGAGCGGCGTCACCTGGACCAGGCGGTCGAGGCGTTCACCCGGGTTGGGCGCGACCTCGGCGTGATCGACTGACGGACTAATCCAGTTTGCCGGCACCGCGTAGCAACGCGTCGAGGCCCTGGCGGTCGAAGACCGTCAGGCTGTCGCGATCGAACAACCCGGACTGGTTGTTATCCAGTCCACCGGTATCCCAGTAGAACGGCACCAGGCCGTTGGCCAGTGACTGGCGAGTGACGTATTCCAGCCAGTCCGCACGCGACTTCAGGTTGCGCTCGCGTTGCTCACCGGCCAGGTTATCGCGCCGCTGGGCGCCATACTCACCGATGATCACCGGTATACCCTGTTCGACGAACTGCCGTCCCGCAACGGCCAGCAACTCATCAATGGTGTCTTCCTCGCCCCAGGTCGGGTTGCGGTCCGGCTCCGTGGGGGAATGGTTGCCCTGCCCCCAGTAATAGAATTGCTTGCCCCAGTCCTGGTCCTCGGTCATCAGCGTAAAGTTGTACGGCGTGTAGAAATGCAGTTCTGCCATCAGGCGGTTGGGGACGGTATCCACCGGCATGCGGGTAAACAGCGCATCGGTCAGCTCGATATCCGTCTTCGGCCCCTGGATGACCAGCGTGCGGTAGGCGTTGCGGCCGCCGGTGCAACGCACGGCATCGACGAAGGCCTGGTGGTAGGCCATCAGCACGGCCATCTGCTCGCCGTTCTCCACGTGCGGCTCATTGGCGCTGGCAAACAGCACGCGATCATCGAATTCGCGGAGGTGGGTGGCGATCTGCTGCCAGTAGGCACGCTGGCGCGCCTGTACCTCGGCGCGCTTGTCCGGGGTGACGTTGTTCTCCAGCCAGCCGCCGTCCCAATGGATGTTGACGACCACGTCCAGGTCGTTGTCGACGCCGTACTGAACCACGGTCCTGACGCGGTCCAGCCAGTCACGGTCGATACGCGCGGTGTCGGCATCGGCGTACTGGTCCCAGGCCGCGGGAATGCGGATGGCATCGAAGCCACTGGCCTTTACCAGCGCCAGCAACTCGCTTGTGACCGGCGGGTTGCCCCAGGCCGTCTCGCCGCCGATGGCCTCCATCGTGTTGCCGATGTTCCAGCCCAGTGTCATGTCGGCCGCCGCCTGGCGGGCGTCCCGTTCCATGCCGCTGACATCCGGCGCCAGCGGCGTGGTGTCGTAGTCGGGAAACGGTGACTGCGGGTCGGCGGCGCAGACCTGGCTGGCCGGTTGGCCAAACACCCGCGGCGCGGGAATACCGAACACCTTGCTGATTGCCAGGCTCTCGACCGGGCCATGCCCCCAGGCCTGGCGGGTAAAGTCTGATGGCGTGTAGCTGAATATGCCGGTTTCGTTGTCGCTGAACTCGAACACGCCACGCCCCCCGGGGTCGCGGGCCACGCTGGCCGCGTCAAACTCACCAAACAGCATACCCGTGGGCGACGTGAATTCGATGTCGACGCGGTTGCCCTGCGGCACACCGGTACCGGTGAGGAACAGGGGTTGTCCCTGGTCATCGTAGATGTACCAGTAGACGACGGCCAGGGGGTCGCCCCCGCCGGTGACCCCGAACTCGATGGAAAAGCCATGCCCGTTCTGTGGCGGGTTGTACCAGGAGCCCGAATGGGCCGGGCCGATGTCAGCCACGGCAGTCTGTGCCTGGGGCGCGGCGGCCGGCATGGCCAGGGTGAAGATAAGCGTGATCAGGCAGAGCCAGGGCGTGATTGTTTTCATGCCCTGATGTTAAACGTTTCAGGCGTTAACCGGCACCTGTTTTGTACTCACCTTTCATCAGCCGCTCGGCCGCTTCACTGCAGGCGCTGGCCAGGTCTTCCTGGTCCTGGTCGTCATCGTCGGAATGGCGGCTGTCACTGATCTCGTAGGTAAACGTGTTAGCGGTGAAGACCCGGCGCCCTTCCGGATAGGCCTCGGAGGGCTCGTAACGAAACTGCTCGGCGGCGCGCCGGGCCGAATGCTCAAATCCACGATTGCCCGCCAGCGCCTTGTGATGGCTGGTGGTGCCGTCGAGCTCGATGATGTATCCGAGCGTCAGGCAGCCGGTGATGCCCTTCTGCAGAGCCTCGACGGGGTATTTCGGGGCGACCTTGGTCGGGTTGCCCCAGTAGGGATTGTCCTCACCCGGCATAATGATGACGACATCGGCGAACTCATCCGCCGTCGCCACGGCAGCGCATGCCAGGGTAAGTAACAGCAAAACCGGAAAAACGCGACTCATCACCCACTCCTTTGGCTGTCGACCCGGGCCAATATAGCACCCCGCGGCACGCGCGCTCAGGCGAGTTCTTCGCGCACTACCGATGCCAGCCGCTCGGCCAGGCGATTGATCAGGGTTTCGTCGTCGCCTTCCAGCGTGACGCGGATCAGGGGTTCCGTACCCGAAGGCCGCAGGATGACACGGCCGCGACCGTTCAGCTCCGCCTCCACGCGGCTGACTTCGCCGCGGATGCGCTCGGAGTTGTCCAGTTGCGCGCGCGCCGTGGCCGCGATGGGCACATTGATCATCGTTTGCGGCATTTTTTCCACGCCAGCGCAGAGGTCGGCCAGTGAACGACCGCTGTCGGCCATGACCTCGAGCACCTGCAGGGCGCTGACGATGCCGTCGCCGGTGCTGGTCCGGTCCAGGCAAAGAATATGACCGGAGGCCTCCCCACCCAGCTTCCAGCCTTTCTCAACCAGGGCGCGGTGGATAAAGCGGTCACCCACCGGCGTGCGCATGAACGGTATGCCGCGTTCGGCAAGGGCGAGCTCAAGCCCCAGGTTGGTCATGACCGTTCCCGCGACCCCGCCCACCAGGCGGTCGTCGTCCTGGCGGGCCGTGGCGAGCACGAACAGGATGTCGTCACCATCGACCAGGGCGCCCTGGCCATCAACCATGACCACGCGGTCGCCATCGCCGTCGAAGGCGATGCCGGCGTCGGCCCCGTGCTCCAGCACCGCGGCCTGCAGCGCCTGCGGATGGGTCGAGCCGTAGCCATCATTGATGTTCAGGCCGTCCGGCTCGTCGCCGATCACGGTGACGCGGGCACCCAGTTCGCGCAATACCGAAGGCCCAACCCGGTAGGTTGCACCATGGGCGCAGTCGACCACCAGGTGCAGGCCGGTCAGTTGGGTCCCGAACGGCACCGTGCCCTTGCAGAACTCGATGTAGCGCCCGGCCGCGTCGTCAATGCGGCGCGCCTTGCCCATGGCGCTGGAGTCCACGGTACTGAACGGGCGGTCGATCTCGGCCTCGATGGCGTGCTCGACCTCGTCCGGGAGTTTCTCGCCATCGGCAGAGAAAAACTTGATGCCGTTATCGTGATACGGGTTATGCGAGGCGCTGATGACGATGCCCGCGCAGGCATACAGCGTGCGGGTCAGGTAAGCCACCGCGGGCGTGGGCATCGGGCCTAACAGGGCGATGTTCGCACCGGCGGCGGCCAGGCCGGCCTCCAGCGCGGATTCAAACATGTAGCCGGAGATCCGGGTGTCCTTGCCGATCACCACCGCGCGGCGGTCACCTGCCGCCAGCACGGTCCCGGCGGCGCGCCCGAGCCTGAGCATGAAGTCCGCGGTGATCGGCTGTTCGCCAACGCGTCCACGGATACCGTCGGTACCAAAATATTGTTTATTCATGGACGCGGATTCTACTCCCTCGGGCTATCCGGCGGCGAGGTCGCCGCCAGCACCCGCAGCACATCGCGGGTCTCGCCGACGTCATGCACGCGTATGACGGCTGCGCCGCCCTGCGCTGCCAGCAATGCCAGCGCCAGGGAGCCAGCCAGCCGCTGGTCGACATCCCGGCCCGTGATCGTGCCCAGCATGGATTTCCGTGACAGCCCGGCGAGCACCGGGTAACCGTGCGCAGCCAGGCGCGGCAGCGCGTTCAGCAGGGCAAGGTTATGCGCCAGTGTCTTGCCGAAACCGAACCCCGGGTCGAGGAGAATATCCTGGCGGGCAATGCCCGCGCCCTCGGCCACGGCCGCGCGTTCCAGCAGGTAGGCCTCGACTTCGCCGACCACATCGTCGTAGGCGGGGGCCTGCTGCATGCTGTCCGGCTGGCCCTGCATGTGCATCAGGCAGACCGGCAGGCCCGTCGCCGCGGCAGCCTCGAGCGCGCCGGGCCGTTGCAGGGCGCGGACATCGTTGATCAGCCCGGCGCCCGCCGCCGCGGCAGCGGTCATGACCTCAGGCGTACTGGTATCCACGGAGAGCGTGACGGACAACTCGGCCGCGATGGCCTCGACCACCGGGATGACCCGACGGCATTCTTCGGCGACAGACACCGGGGCGGCGCCGGGCCGCGTCGACTCACCGCCGACGTCAATGATGTCGGCGCCCTCGGCCACCATGACACGCGCCCGGTCCAGGGCGCTGTCGATACCGGCGTGAAGGCCGCCGTCGGAAAAGGAATCGGGCGTGACATTCAGCACGCCCATGATTCTGGGGGTATGCCTCAGGGCAGCGTCACAGCTGTTCGGCAGGCCCGCCAATGGGCGAGGCTCCGGTGTCCGGCTCGGCCTGCGGCTTGCCACCGCCACCGTCGCCACCACCGTTGGAACCCTCGCTCCAGCCTTCCGGCGGATCGGGCTCCTTGCCTTCCATGATCTGGTCGATCTGCTTCGTGTCGATGGTCTCGTAGCGCATCAGCGCGTCAGCCATCAGTTCGAGCAGGTCGCGGTTCTCGTCCAGCAGTTTCACCGCCACCTGGTGGGCGTTGTCGATGATCTCGCGCACTTCCAGGTCGATGCGACGCGCGGTCTCGTCGGACATGTGTTTGTGTTGCGTGACCTGGCGGCCCAGGAATACTTCGTCCTCGTCCTCGGAGTACGTCAGCGGGCCCAGGGCATCGGTGAGGCCCCACTTGGTGACCATGTTGCGGGCAATCGCCGTGGCGCGCTCGATATCGTTGGAAGCGCCCGTGGTGACGTGATCGGCGCCGAAGATCAGTTCTTCGGCCACGCGGCCACCGAACAGGCTGGCCAGCTGGCTCTGCAACTGGATCTTGGACACGCTGTATTTGTCCTGTTCCGGCAGGAACATGGTCACACCCAGCGCGCGGCCACGCGGGATGATCGTCACCTTGTACACCGGGTCATGCTCCGGCACCAGGCGACCGACAATGGCATGCCCGGCCTCGTGGTAGGCGGTCAGGCTCTTTTCCTTTTCCGACATGACCATGGAACGGCGCTCGGCGCCCATCATGATCTTGTCCTTGGCTTTCTCCATGTGCTGCTGGGTCACCTCCGAGGCGTTCTCGCGCGCGGCAAACAGCGCCGCCTCGTTGACCAGGTTAGCCAGGTCCGCACCGGAGAAGCCCGGGGTACCACGGGCGATAACCTTGGGGTCGACCGAGTCGTCGACCGGCACCTTGCGCATGTGCACCTTCAGGATCGCCTCGCGGCCCTGGATGTCCGGCAGCGGCACCACCACCTGCCGGTCGAAACGGCCGGGGCGCAACAGCGCCGGATCCAGCACATCGGGACGGTTTGTGGCGGCGATGACAATCACGCCTTCCCCACCCTCGAAGCCGTCCATTTCCACCAGCAACTGGTTGAGGGTCTGCTCGCGCTCGTCGTGACCGCCGCCCAGGCCGGCGCCGCGATGGCGGCCGACGGCGTCGATCTCGTCGATAAAGATGATGCACGGCGCATGCTTCTTGGCCGTCTCGAACATGTCGCGAACACGGCTGGCGCCGACGCCAACGAACATCTCGACGAAGTCAGAGCCGGAAATCGAGAAGAACGGCACCTTGGCCTCACCGGCGATGGCGCGCGCCAACAGGGTCTTACCGGTACCCGGCGAACCGACCATCAATACGCCGCGCGGAATGTGACCACCGAGCTTCTGGAACTTGCCGGGGTTGCGCAGGAATTCGACCAGTTCGCCGACTTCCTCTTTCGCTTCTTCAACACCGGCCACGTCAGCGAAGGTCACGTTGACCTGGTCCTCGCCCTGCAGCTTGGCGCGGCTCTTGCCGAAGGACATGGCGCCTCGGCCACCCGCGCCGCCCTGCATCTGGCGCATGAAATACACCCACAGGCCGATCAGCAGCAGCACCGGGATGATGTTGATCAGCAGTTCCATCAGCACTGACGGCTCCGGAGGTGGCGCCGCGGTAATCTCGACGTCGTTCTCCAGCAGTTCGTCGACCAGCTTCGGGTCATCCGGCGCGGTCAGGCTGAATTCCTCGCCGTTGGCATAGCGCCCGCTGATCCGGGGGCTGTCCTTGTCGTTTTCGATGCGGACTTCGGTCACCCGGCCGCTGCGCACCTGCTCAAGGAAGTCCGAGTAGGACAACTCGTTGTTGGGCGCACTGACGCTGGCGTAGTGATTGAAAATCGACATCAGCACCACGGCGATAATCGCCCAGGTGATGATGTTCTTCACCAGGTCATTCATGGGGGGTTTTTCGTCTTTCTTGCCGGCCATCGGTCATCCTGTGTCCATTGCACACTACGCGGCGGGTCGTCCAGTTTACTGCACGCGGCGACCCTGTCCCAGCACGTAGACTTCGCGACTGCGCGGCCGCGACGACTTCGGTTTTCGCACCAGGACCCTGTCAAAAGCCTGGCGACAGTCTGCAAGGAAGGCATCTGAGCCTTCCCCCTGGAACATCTTCACCAGGAAATCGCCGCCGGGCTTCAGCCATTCGACGGCAAACTGCAGCGCAAGTTCAGCCAGGTACATGGCGCGCGGCTGGTCCACCGCGGTCATACCACTCATATTGGGGGCCATGTCAGACAACACAAGATCGATGGGGCGCCCGTCGAGCAGGGCTTCGAGTTGCTGCAGCGGTTCATCTTCGGTGAAATCGCCCTCGATAATATGCGCGCCTTCCAGGGGCTCCATCGGCAGGATATCCAGCGCGAACAGCTGTCCGCCGGCGCCGATCCGCTTCAGTACCACCTGTGACCAGGCGCCCGGTGCGGCGCCCAGGTCGGCCACGCGCATGCCCGGTTTCACCAGCCGGTACTTGTCGTCCAGCTCGATCAGCTTGTAGGCCGCGCGGCCCCGCCAGCCTTCCTTCTGCGCCTGCTGTACGTAGGGGTCGTCGAAGTGTTCATTGAGCCAGCGCCGGCTGCTCTTGCTACGCGCCATATCGATCTTCCATCAGCATGTTAAAATGTACCCTTCCTTCCGGACGTTCCGTCACTATGGATCTCAACAACGCACAAAAGCGCTACCTGCGCGGACTCACCCATGATATCAACCCCGTGGTCATGGTGGCGTCAAATGGCCTGACGGAAAACGTCATGACCGAAATCGAACAGGCGCTGGAACGCCACGAGCTGATCAAGGTGAAGCTTCGCGGAGACCGCGAGCAACGCACCGCCTGGGCCGCCGGGATCAGCGAGGCGACCGGCGCGACACCCGTTCACCAGATCGGCCAGGTCGCCAGCTTCTATCGACGCAATCCTAAGAAGCCGGTCATCGAACTGCCACGCCGCTGATTACACATGTCCAGCCTGAGCTTCGACGCACCGGGAGACCACGTCTATGTCCACTCCGCCAGCGCGGATGGCGTTCGCGTGGGCGAGCGCGTGTTCACGTCCACGGTCGTGCTGGCGCGCCAGGAGATCATCGAGGACTGGGGCCCGCAGCGGCTGGAGGACATCTCCGAGGCCGACTTCGAAGCGCTTTTGCAGCGCCGGCCGGAAATGGTCCTGCTGGGTACCGGCACCGAGCAGCAGTTCCTGGAACCGCAGCGCCAGGCACCGTTCTACCGGCACCAGGTGGGCGTCGAGGTGATGACCACGCAGGCAGCATGCCGCACGTTCAACGTGCTGGCGCTGGAAAACCGTGATGTGCTGGCGATCCTGCTGCCAATGACAGGGGACTGAATCCGGCAGCTATTCCATGAACGGCATTTCTGAAATGCCTTCGCGCCGGGATATCTCGCGCAAACGCACCAGTGCGGCGATCTGAACCTGCCGCACCCGCTCCCGGGTCACGCCCAGGAGCTGGCCGACCTCTTCCAGCGTCCGCCGACCCTTGCCGTGCAGGCCGAACCGGTGCTCAACCACGGTGCGCTGCTGTTTGGGCAACAGGTCCAGCCAATGATCCAGAAGCTGCCCGGCCGCACCATCAGCATAGGTCGATTCCGGGTCATGACCATTTTCGTCGGCGATGGAGTCGAGCAGCGACCGGTCAGCACCGTTGGCCACCGGCTCATCCGCCGAGGCGGTCGGTTCATTGAAACGGAACAGGCGGTGCATGTCCTCGGCCGGGATGCCAATCTCATCGGACACCTCGTCCACCGTGGGCCGCCGGCCCAGGCGCTGCTCCATCTCGCGCGCGACGCGCAGGTAGGTGGTGAGCTCGCGGATCACGTGGATTGGCAGCCGAACCGTGCGGCACTGGTTCATGATGGCGCGCTCGACTGACTGGCGGATCCACCACGTTGCGTAGGTCGAAAACCGGCAACCGCGCTCCGGGTCGAACTTCTCGACCGCACGGATCAGCCCCAGGTTGCCTTCTTCAATCAGGTCCAGCAGCGGCAATCCCCGGTTCATGTAGGCCCGGGCGACCTTGACGACCAGGCGCAGGTTGGCCTGGATCATCCGTTGCCGGCTGGCCTCACAACCCTCATGCAGGGCGCGCGACAGCTCGCACTCTTCTTCGGCAGTCAGCAGCCGCGTGCGGCCAATTTCACTGAGATAGATACGGGTGACATCGCCGTGATGGGCACGACTCGAGGGACGGTGCCCGGTGTGCACCGCTGAAACTTTCAACCCGGTGCCGGCTGCACCGCGCTTGGCGGCAAACGCCGCCTCGATTACTTCGCCAGTCTTTCGGCCCACAGCTCCCTCCCCTTGGAATTGCCGGGCATTCATTACCCCGTATTACGTGCCACAACGAAGGAAGTTGGTGCACCGTGACGGGGCTAACCAAGCTATCACAGATTTACCGGCTAAAGATAGTCTGCCGGCAGGCGCCCATTCAGCGCGACGGGAGGTATTGCAGGGGGTCAACCGGCTGGCCGGCACGCCTGATTTCGAAATGCAGGACCGTCTTGCCCTGGTCATTGCTGCCCATTTCGGCCAGCACCTGCCCCTGGCTGACGCGATCGCCTTCCTGGACGATGCGGCGGCGGTTATGCGCGTAGGCGCTGAGCATCATGTCGCTGTGCTTGACGATCACCAGTTCGCCGTAGCCGATCAGCCCGTTGCCGCTGTAAACCACGTCGCCGGCCGCCGTCGCCCGCACCGGGTCGCCGGACTTGCCAACGATATCGATGCCCTTGCGCGTGGGATCCCCGGCCTTGAAGGTGCGGTACAACGGGCCATTCGCGGGCCAGGCCCACTCGGTGGGTGTCTGCCTGGACGAGGTTGCGGGCGGCGGCTTCGAGGTTGTTGTGCTCGCAGGTGGCGGCGGCTTTGGCGCTGGCTTCGAAGCGGGTTTTGACGGCTGCGGCGCCGTGGCGACCGCGGGCGCCGGCGACGATGACGCGGGGGGCTCGGCCGACCGTGTCGTGGCCCTGGGTTGGCTGACGGCGCGTGTCTGCACCGTCGTGGATGAGGCCTGCCGTGCCGGTGGCTCGTTCAGCCGCAGCACCTGGTCTGGAAAGATGGTGTAAGGCGCTGAAATCGCGTTCCAGCGGGCGATCTCGCGCCAGTCCAGGCCGTACTTGAAAGCGATACCGTGCAGCGTGTCCCCACGATGAACGCTGTAAAGGCCATCGACCGGCAATTCGGCCCTGGGCTCATAGGAGCGGTCGACCACCGGCGCCGGCGGGTTGGATCCACAGGCCGTGAGCACCAGCACGGCAACCAGGATGAGGGCAGGCCTGGTCACACCGCGGATGTTCATGCGCCCTGCCCCGTGAAATGCCATGCCAGTGCCCCGATGGCGACCAGCGCCACCGTCGCCCAGCCGATCCAGTCGACCCAGTCGCGCAGCCGCACGGCCAGTTTTTCCCCGCCCAGCCGGATCAGGCCGGCGACCAGGAAGAAGCGTCCGCCGCGCCCGACAATGGAACCCAGCACAAACGGCAGCACCGGCATCTGCAGCATGCCGGCACTGATGGTGAAGACCTTGTAGGGGATAGGCGAGAAGCCGGCCAGCAGTACGTACCAGAAGCCCCACGTATCGAAGGCGCTCACCGCGCGCTCGAAAGCCGGCGCCCAGGACGAGGCCATCAGCCAGCCCTCGATGGCCTCGAAGGCCAGGCGGCCGACCAGGTAGCCGGCGATACCTCCGGCCACGGACGCCAGGGTGCACAGCGTGGCGTAGTACCAGGCCCGCTGCGGTCGCGCCAGGCACATGGGCCCCAGCATGACATCCGGGGGCACCGGGAAAAACGACGATTCGGCGAAACTGAGCGCACCCAGGTAAGCCGGCGCGTGACGGTGCGCCGACCATGACAGGACCTTGTCGTACAGGGGCCTGAACATCGTCCTCAGGACAGCCCGGCAAGCATGGGCACGAAAACCACCGCGCCCAGGTCAGCGGTTTCGCAGCCGTCCTCGCCGCGCTGGATCATCAGCAGGCGCTGTTCACCATCACGCTCCAGCGGCATGACCAGCCGCCCGCCAATCGCCAGCTGGGCGACCAGGTCTTCGGGAATGGTGCGCGCCGCGGCAGTGACGATGATGCCGTCGAACGGCGCCTGGCCCGGCCAGCCCAGATGGCCGTCGGCATGGCGCGTGCGCACATTGAAAATCTTCAGCCGGTGAAATAACTGTCGCGAGGAACGCAGCAGTTCCTTGATGCGCTCGACGGTGTACACCTCGCTGACCAGCTGGGCCAGCACGGCGGCCTGGTAGCCGGAGCCCGTGCCCACCTCCAGTACCTTGGCCAGTGTTCCGCCGGCCAGCAGCGCCTCGGTCATGCGGGCGACGATATAGGGCTGCGAGATGGTCTGGCTCTGCCCGATCGGCAGGGCCGTGTCCTCGTAGGCGCGACTGGACAGCGCCTCGTCGACGAACTCGTGCCGGGGCACGTTCATGATCGCGGACAGCACGCGCTCGTCGCGAATGCCATGTTCGCGCAGCCGCCCGACCAGGCGGTCACGGGTGCCGCGCGAAGTCATGCCGATGCCGGACGCGCCGGCGGACAGGCGCTGGCGATGAATCACGCTGCCCCTCCGTCCCGCTCATCGTCGGCGGCGGTCGAAATGGACGAAATCCACCCCGCAACCTGCTCCAGCGCCTGGTAGCGCGTCAGGTCCACGTGGATGGGCGTCACCGACACGTAGCCCCTGCGGATGGCATCGAAATCGGTGCCGGGGCCCGCGTCCTGCTCGCCACCGGCAGGGCCCACCCAGTACATCGGCTGGCCGCGCGGATCGACGGTCTCGATGCAGGGCTCTGCTCGATGCCGGTGACCCAGGCGCGTGACCTCGAAACCCTGGATTTCGCTCCAGGGCAGATCCGGCACGTTCACGTTCAGGATGGTGTCCGCCGGCAGCGGATCGCGCGCCAGTTGCCGGACCAGGCGGCTTGTGGCCTCGGCGGCGGTTTCAAAATGCCGCGGCTTGTCTTCGAACACCAGCGATACCGCGATCGCGGGCAGGCCCAGGAAGCGCCCTTCCATCGCCGCCGCCACGGTGCCGGAGTAGATGACATCGTCACCCAGGTTGGCGCCGTGGTTGATACCGGAAATCACCATGTCCGGGTCTTCGCTGAGCAGGCCGGTCAGGGCCAGGTGGACACAGTCCGTCGGCGTGCCCGATACCCGGAACACGCCGGGATCGACTTCGCGCAGGCGAATGGGCGACTCCAGGGTCAGCGAGTTGCTCGCGCCGCTGCAGTTGCGGTCGGGCGCCACCGTAGTGATGCGCCCAAGTTCACTGATTTTCGCCGCCAGGGTCTTGATACCCCGGGCCGACAGGCCGTCATCGTTACTGATAAGAAAATGCATTCCGCTGGACTGGACCCTTGTTCTCTGGAGGTGGACCGGCCGTGTGCCGCCGCGGGCAACGAACCGTCCCGCGATGCTATTGTAAGGCCTCCACCGGCATTCTGGAACGCGGGACATGAACGGGCACGAAGATGATGACGACCACGGCGCTTTCGCGCGCGAAATGGCCGATGTCAAACCACTCGACCCGCCCGATTTCGTCGTCCATGACCTGCCCCGCCCGAAGCCGCGGCCACGCCAGCGCGAGGCCGACGAAGCCGCCGTCATGCAGGAACTGCTCGACGACCCGCTGCCGGAAGAGGGCCTGGAGACCGGCGAGGAACTCGCCTTCCTGCGCGCCGGCTACCAGAAGCGCTACCTCGACCGGTTGCGGCGCGGGCGCTACGCGGTGCTCGACCGCATTGACCTGCATGGCATGAACGAGGCGACGGCCGAGGCGGTGCTGCTGGCCTTCATCGAAGACGCACTGCGCCGTGGCCATGGTTGCGTCAAGGTGGTCCACGGAAAGGGCCTGCGCTCGAATGGGCGGCCGAAGTTGAAAGTGATGACGGCCCGCCTGCTGCGCCGCCATCCCGCCGTGGTGGCCTTTGCCTCCTGCCGGCCGCGACATGGTGGCACCGGCGCCGCGCTGGTGCTGCTGGCCCGACGGGCCTGAACACCGGGGCGCCCGGTAACGGCTTACTTGATGACCCGCAGCCTGGGCCCGGACGGGCGGCTGGGTGGTTCGTCGGATGCGGGCGGCTCCGGATCGTCGTCACCGGCGTCGGCAAACATCATGCCCTGGCCGTTCTCACGCGCGTAAATGGCCAGGATGGCGTTCATCGGCAGCCAGATGTCGCGCGATGAGCCGGCAAAACGGGCCTGGAAGCTGACAAAACCGTTGTCCAGCTTCAGGTCGCGCGTCGCCTGCGGCGAAATGTTCAGCACCAGGCGGCCATCCTGGATGGCCTGCGGAGGCACATCGACCTCCGCGGCGTTGACATCGACAATGACGTGAGGCGTCAGGTCGTTATCCAGGATCCACTCGTACAGACCGCGCAGCAGGTAAGGCTTGCTGGATGTCATGGCGCTTCGCGCGTCCCTGCCCGTACACCGCTCAGGCGGCGTTGAGCACCAGTTCGCGCTCGGCGGTGGTCAGGCTGGCCTTGAACGACGACCGCGAAATCAGCCGCTGGATGTAGCCCTGCACCGCCGGTGCGGACTTGCCCAGGTCAATCCCGTAGGCCGGCAGGCGCCAGAACAGCGGTGCCAGCGTGCAGTCCACCAGGCTGAGCTCGTCGCTGAGCAGGAAGTCCGAGTTTTCGAACAGCTCGTTGGCGGCAATGATGCCTTCCTTCAACTGCTTCCGCGGGGCGTCGGCCTTCTTGCCGGTCGCCGCCTCGATCTGCGCCGCCAGCGCGTACCAGTCACGCAGCACACGGTAATGGACCAGGCGCAGGCGCGCGCGCGACACCGGGTCGACCGGCATCAGCGGCGGATGCGGGTAACGCTCGTCGAGATACTCGTTGATCACGCCGGCGTCGTACAGCACCAGGTCGCGGTCGACCAGCGTCGGCGTTTCGTTGTAGGGGGTCAGCTCGGCCATGTCCTCGGCGGACGCCGCATCGGACTCGACGTCGACGATCTCGACATTGATGCCCTTCTCGGCAAGCACGAAGCGAACACGGTGACACTGGATGCAGGAAGCGGATGAATACAACGCCATGGTAGAGCGGCCTTTCACAGAAATTGACACGTTAGATCTCCAACAGGAAACGGCCGGGGCGGTCACCCCGGCCGGTGACGTCCTTAGTGAACGTCCCGCCAGTACTCCGCTTTGAGCAGGTAGGCGATAAGGGCGAACAGGGCCAGGTAAAGCATGACCCAGACGCCGACAGTCTTGCGCTTGAGCTTGGCCGGCTCCGACGCGTAGTCGAGGAAGGCAGCCAGGTCACGCGCGGCATCCTTGTACTCGGCCGGCGACAGCGTACCCGGTTCCTCGAGTTCGAGATGGGTGATCGTGCGCACCTCGATCCCGTCTTCAACATGGGTCTCGTACACCGGTTTCTGGATGCCCTGAAGTTTCCACATCACGTGGGGCATTGCCGCGTTCTGCAACACCGTGTTGTTCCACGCACCGTGCTCGTCGCGGTAAAACGACAGCAGGTAATTGTAGACCCAGTCGGCACCGCGTGAGCGGCCGATCAGGGACAGGTCCGGCGGCGCCTTGCCGAACCAGCGCTCGGCGTCGTCGGCTTCCATGGCGATGCTCATGGGGTCGCCGATCTTGGCGTCGGTGAAGACCAGGTTCTGCATGACCAGGTCTTCGCCCAGGTCGAGGTCTTCAGCCAGGCGGTTGTAACGGACGTAGTCCGCGCTGTGGCAGCCCATGCAGTAGTTCACGTACAGTTTGGCGCCGCGCTGCAGCGAGCCGACATCATTGATGTTGATACCCGAAGGCGGCAATGCGCCGGCGGCGCCCGCCGCGCTGGCGGTCAGGGGCAGCGCCAGCATGGCCGCTACCAGCAGAGTCTGGAACATCGTCTTCATCAGTGCGTCACCCTTTCCGGAACCGGCTTGGTCTTGCCGTTCTTGCTGAGGAAGAACAACAACACGAAGAACGCGAAGTAGACAAAGGTCCACACCCGCATCTCGATGGTCTGCGCCGGCGTGCCCTCGGCCATGCCCAGCATGCCCAGGCGCACAAAGGCGATGGTGAACATGAACACCAGCACCTTGTACCACGCGCCCTTGTAGCGAATGGAACGAACCGGCGAGCGGTCCAGCCACGGCAGCAGGAACAGCACCATCACCGACACGCCCATCAGGATCACGCCCATGAGCTTGTCGGGCACGGCCTTCAGAATGGCGTAGAACGGTGTGAAGTACCACACCGGCTTGATGTGCTCCGGCGTCACCAGCGGGTTCGCGGGCACGAAATTGTCATGCTCCAGGAACAGGCCGCCGGCATCCGGCCAGAAGAAGATCACGAAGGCGAACACCATCAGGAACATGGCGACACCGAACAGGTCCTTCACCGTGTAGTACGGGTGGAAGGGAATGCCGTCTTTCGGCACGCCGTTCTCGTCTTTCACCTTCTTGATGTCGATGCCGTCCGGGTTGTTCGAACCCACCTCGTGCAGCGCCGTCAGGTGCAGCACCACCAGCGCGCACAGCGCCAGCGGCAGCGCGATGACATGCAGCGCGAAGAAGCGGTTCAGCGTGGCATCGGAGATGAAGAAGTCACCACGGATCCACTCGGTCAGCGGCTCGCCGATGGCCGGTATCGCGCCGAACAGGTTGATGATCACCTGCGCGCCCCAGTAGGACATCTGGCCCCAGGGCAGCACGTAGCCGAAGAAGGCTTCGGCCATCAGCAGCAGGTACAGCAGCATGCCGAACACCCAGATCATCTCGCGCGGCTTGCGGTGCGAACCGTACAGCAGGCTGCGGAACATGTGCAGGTAGATGACGATAAAGAAGAACGAGGCACCGGTGGAGTGCATGTAGCGGATCAGCCAGCCCCAGTCGACATCACGCATGATGTACTCGACCGATGCGAAGGCTTCCGCTGCCGACGGCTTGTAATGCATCGTCAGGAAGATACCCGTGACGATCTGGTTGACCAGCACGACCAGGGCCAGCGAGCCCATGAAGTACCAGAAATTGAAATTCTTGGGCGCGTAGTACTTGGCCAGGTGGTCATCCCAGAACTTGGAAACGGGCAGACGCTCGTCCATCCAGTTCATGAATGCGGTCGCCTGTCGCGCCAGGCCGCTCGCCGGTTTGGACATCAGGCCGCTCCCTCGGGGTTAACGCCGATGATGATGGTGTTGTCATCGGCAAAGCTGTAAGGCGGAATGGTCAGGTTGGTCGGCGCCGGCACACCCTGGTAGACGCGACCGGCCATGTCGAACTTCGACTTGTGGCACGGGCAGTAGAAACCGCCCTTCCAGTCCGCCTCGAACGGCTGCGGGCCAACCTGCGGCACCAGCGTGGGCACACAGCCCAGGTGGGTGCAGTGCATGTTCACCACGAGGAACTCGGGGCGTAGCGCGCGCGGCTCACCGGTGATGTATTCCGGCTGGATCGAGTCTTCCGACATCGGGTCGCGCAGCTTGGCGTCGACCTGCGGCAGGTCGTCCAGGTTGGCCTTGCTGCGACGCAGCACGCCGATGGTCTGGCCGCGCCACTGCACCTTCAGCAACTGGCCTTCTCCCAGCTTGGCGATGTTGACCTGCACCGGCGCGCCCACGGCCTGGGCCTTCGCGCTGGGTTTCCAGGAAGAGATGAACGGTACGGCCGCCAGGCCCGCACCTACGGCGCCCACCGCCGATGTCGTGGCGACCAGAAACCGGCGCCTTTCCTTGTTCACGCCATCAGCTGACATGTGCTACTCCAGGTAATTCGGCAAGAATGTTCCGAGTGCCTGACGGACTCGCCGCAGGCAAAACGGGGATTTTATCCGATATGGCATATGCGCCACAATTGCCACGCGGCTAGAATTGCCCGAATTGGACCCTTTAATGGGTCGCAAACGGCCGAACGGCGACACCACGACCACGGGAAACATGAGCAAAACACTTCAATGGGCAGGTTTCGTCTTCCGCTCGGCCATCGCCGGGCTGGCGCTCGCGTTCCTGGTGATCATTGCCCTGCCGCAGTTGCGTGAACGCCTGCTGGCGGCGCCGGAGCCCGGCCAGGCCGCGCCACCGGCGATGACCAGCTTCGCCGGCGCCGTCGACCGTGCCGCACCTTCCGTGGTGAGCCTGTACACACAGAGCGTGGAACTGCAGGCCGTCAATCCACAGGCGCAGCGGCCCCAGTACCTGGCCCGCTACCGGCGAGACATGGGTTCCGGCGTGCTCATGAGCGAGGACGGCCTGATCCTGACCAATAACCATGTCATCAACCAGGTGCAGAGCATCGGCGTCGCGCTGTGGGACGGCCGCATCGCCAGCGCCGAGGTGGTCGGCTCCGATCCGGCAACCGATCTCGCGGTGCTGCGCATCAATTTCACGGGGCTGCCGGCGGCGCCCCTGGCCGAGGGCAATGTCCGCGTCGGCGATGTCGTGCTGGCGATTGGTAACGCGCTGGGGCTGAGCCACACGGTGACGATGGGGATTGTCAGCGCCACCGGCCGCAATGACCTGCGTTCGCCGCTGTACGAGGACTTCATCCAGACCGACGCGGCGATCAACGCCGGCAACAGCGGCGGCGCGCTGGTCAATGTCGAGGGCGAGGTGGTGGGTATCAACACCCGCAACCTGGGCCGCGCCGTGGGCGGCCAGAATATCGGCTTCGCGATACCCATTTCGCTGGCCCGCGACGTGATGGCGCAGATTATCGAGTACGGCTCGGTCCGCCGCGGCTGGCTGGGCGCAACCTTCCTGGACCTGCCGCTGGCCACGCTGGCGGACGGCAGCGCCGGTCGCCAGGGGGTTCGCATTCTCGAAGTCGAACCGGGCGGCCCGGCCTGGAACGCCGGCATCCGCAGTGGCGACATCCTGGTTTCGATCAACGGCACCGCAGTCGAGGACGCCCGCGCTGCACAGCTGGATATCGCCGAGCGTGACCCTGGCGACGAGGTCGAACTGGTCATCCAGCGTGAGGGCGACCGCTTCGAAACACACGCCTTCCTGATCCAGCAGCCGCCCGTACGCTAGGCGGCGCCGCGCTCAGGTCTTGGGCAGCGTGACCCCGCGCTGGCCCTGGTATTTGCCACCGCGGTCGCGGTACGAGGTCTCGCAGGCCTCGTCAGACTCGAAGAACAGGAACTGCGCCACGCCCTCGTTAGCGTAGATGCGCGCCGGCAGCGGCGTGGTGTTGGAAAACTCCAGAGTTACGTGCCCTTCCCACTCGGGCTCCAGCGGCGTCACGTTGACGATGATGCCGCAGCGCGCGTAGGTCGACTTGCCCAGGCAGATGGTCAATACGTTTCGCGGAATGCGGAAATATTCCACCGTGTGTGCCAGCGCGAACGAGTTCGGCGGGATGATGCAGGCGTCGCCATGGAAGTCGACGAAGCTGTTCTCGTCGAAGTTTTTCGGGTCGACCACCGCCGAGTTGATGTTGGTGAAAATCTTGAAGTGGCTGCTGCAGCGGCCGTCGTAGCCATAGCTGGAGGTGCCGTACGACACCAGCCGGTCGCCGGCGTCATTGCGGCGCACCTGGCCGGGCTCGAAGGGGTCGATCATGCCGTGCTCTTCGGCCATGCGGCGAATCCAGCGGTCTGACTTGATACTCAATGGGGCGTTCCTCTCGTTGTTATCACCGGCGCTGCGCCGGAGGCTTACGCGTTGTGGACCATGATTTCCGGCAGGTCCGGCTTCAGGTTCTGTGGCTGCGCCGCCAACTGCGCGCCGGTGCGGCGGGCCAGGTCGACATACGATGCAGTGATCGGGCCGACGGGTTCGGCGACCACGGTGGGCCGGCCGTCGTCCAGGGCCTCGCGGATGCGCAGGTCCAGCGGCAACTGGCCCAGCAGCGGAAGTTCGAAATCGCTGGCCATGCGTTCGCCACCACCGGCACCGAAAATCGCTTCCTCGTGTCCGCACTGGCTGCACACATGCGTGGACATGTTCTCCACCACGCCCAGCACCGCGACATCGAGCTTGCGGAACATGGCCAGCGCGCGGCGCGCGTCCAGCAGGGCGATATCCTGCGGCGTGGTGACAATGACCGCGCCGGCCACCGGGATCTTCTGCACCAGGGTCAGCTGGATATCGCCGGTCCCCGGCGGCAGGTCGATGACCAGCACGTCCAGCTCGCCCCACTCGCTTTCGCCCAGCATCTGTTGCAGCGCGGAGGTCACCATAGGGCCGCGCCAGATCATCGGCGACTCTTCTTCCACCAGGAAGCCCATGGACATGACCTTCAGGCCGTGGGCCTGGTGCGGGATGATGCGCTTGCCGTCGGTTTTCGGCTGGCCGCTCACGCCCATCATCCGTGGAATGCTGGGGCCGTAAATGTCGGCATCCAGCAGCCCCACTCGCGCGCCGTCGGCCGCCAGCGCCAGGGCCAGGTTGACCGCGGTGGTGGACTTGCCGACCCCACCCTTGCCCGAGGCCACGGCAATAATGTTGCGGATGCCGGGGTGCGGCTTCAGGTCGTTCTGGACCTTGCGCGACAGCACCCGCCAGTCGACCCGCGCGATCGCGGAACTGATCTCCGGGCTGGTCTCGAGCCGGGCCTTCACACGGGCCGCCAGTTCATCGCGCAGGCCGGCCGCCGGGTACTCGAGCCGCAGGTCAACGGCCACACGGTCGCCATCGATCCCCACGCCGCGCAGCGCGCCGGATGACACCAGGTCGCGGCCGCTGTAGCCGTCTTCCACTTCGGTGAGCAGGGCGCGCACGCCGTCTTCTGTCAGTTCAGCCATGAATCGTATCTGGAGGGTGGTTTCACAAAGGACAAATTGTACAACGCCGACCCGCCATGAGTCCGTTTCAGGTCTACGCCGGGCATGCGATAATGACCGATTCCGCACCGACAAGACCAACGAACCGCCCGCATGGACGACAACAAGCGACGCATCCTGCTCACCAGCGCCCTGCCCTACGCCAACGGCGCCATCCATATCGGCCACATGCTGGAGTTTATCCAGACCGACATCTGGGCCCGTTTCCAGCGCGCCCAGGGCCATGAGTGCCATTTTGCCTGGGCCGACGACGCCCACGGCACGCCGATCATGCTCAGCGCCCAGCGCCAGGGCATCACGCCGGAGCAGCTGATCGAGCGCATGAACGAGGAGCACCAGGCGGATTTCCGTGATTTCGGCCTGAGCTACGACCATTTCTCGTCCACGCACGGCGACGCCAACCGCGAACTGGTGGAAACCATCTACACCCGCCTGCGCGACGCCGGGCACGTGACCACGAAGACGATTTCGCAGTTCTACGATGAATCCGAGGGCATGTTCCTGCCCGACCGGTTCATCAAGGGCACCTGCCCGCGCTGCAAGACCGAGGACCAGTACGGCGACAGCTGCGAGGCCTGCGGCAGCACCTACGCGCCCACGGACCTGGTCAACCCGCGCTCGGCCGTCAGCGGCACCACCCCGGTGATGCGCGACTCGGAACATTACTTTGTGCGCCTGGCCGATTTTGAAGAACGGCTGCGTGAGTGGCTGCCCACGGGCGTGCCGCAGAGCGAGGTTGCCAACAAGCTGGGCGAGTGGTTCGAGGACGGCCTGCGCGACTGGGATATTTCCCGCGACGCGCCGTATTTCGGCTTCCGCATCCCGGGCACGGATAACAAGTACTTTTACGTGTGGGTGGACGCGCCGGTAGGCTACATGGCCAGCTTCCGCGAACTCTGCGCGGAGAAAGGCATGGATTTCGACGCCTGGTGGGGGCCGGATTCCGACGCCGAGGTCTACCACTTCATCGGCAAGGACATCGTCTACTTCCATACGCTGTTCTGGCCGGCCATGCTGATGGGCTCGGGCTTCCGCACGCCGACATCGGTGTTCGCGCACGGCTTCCTCACCGTCGACGGCACCAAGATGTCGAAGTCGCGCGGCACCTTCATCAAGGCCCGCACCTACCTGGACCACCTGGCCCCGGACGCGCTGCGCTACTACTTCTGCGCCAAGCTGGGCCCGGGCACGGCCGACATCGACCTGAACCTGGACGATTTTATCGCTCGCGTGAATGCCGACCTGGTGGGCAAGGTGGTGAACATCGCCAGCCGCTGCGCCGGCTTCATTCACCGCCAGCACGACGGCCAGCTGGCCGACGTACTGCCCGACCCGGCGCTGTACCAGGCCTTTATCGACGAGCGCGAAGGCATCGCCGCGGAGTTCGAGGCACGCAATTACCAGGCCGCGATCCGCCGCATCATGGCGCTCGCCGACCGTGCCAACCAGTACATCGACGAGCACAAGCCGTGGCAGATGGTGAAGGACCCGGAACAGGCCGGCGATGTGCAGGGCGTGTGCACCCAGGGCCTGAACCTGTTCCGCGTGCTGGTCACGCTTCTGGCGCCGGCCATTCCGTTCACGGCGGAGAAGTCCGCCCAGTTCCTGGGCCAGCCGGTCGCGCTGTGGTCCGACCTCGACCAGCCGCTGACCGGCGTGGCGCTGAACCCGTTCCAGCCGCTGCTGATGCGCGTCGACCCTGACAAGGTGGCCGCGATGGTGGAGGACTCGAAGGAATCCCTGCAGGCCACCGACGGCGCTGCCGACGCGCCCACAGCGGCGCCGGCACTGGACCTGGCAGACGAGATCGGCATCGAGGACTTCCTCAAGGTCGACCTGCGCGTGGCCCGCATTGTCCGCGCCGAGGCCATCCCCGAGGCCGAGAAACTGCTGAAGCTGACCCTCGACCTGGGCGCCGAGCAACGGACCGTGTTCGCGGGCATCAAGTCGGCCTATGAACCGGCCCAGCTGGAGGGCCGCCTGACGGTCATGGTGGCGAACCTGAAGCCGCGCAAGATGCGCTTCGGCGTGTCCGAGGGCATGGTGCTGGCGGCCGGCGGCGACGACGGCCCGTTCATCCTGGAGCCTGACGACGGCGCGGTGCCCGGCACACGGGTGACCTGAGTTCGCGATGGCGGAGACCGTGGGCAACGCCTGGACCGGCTACCTGCTCATCCTGGTCAGCACTGTGCTGGCCAACAATTTCGTGCTGGTGCGTTTCCTGGGGCTGTGCCCGTTCATGGGCGTGTCAACCAAGCTCGAGGGCGCAATCGGCATGTCGGCGGCCACCGCCTTCGTGCTGACCCTGAGCTCGGTGTCGTCCTACGTGGTTCACCGCTACCTGCTGCTACCGTTCGGGCTGGAATACCTGTCCACGCTCAGCTTTATCCTGGTCATTGCCGTGACCGTGCAGGCCACGGAAATGGTCATGCGCCGGGTCAGCCCCTTGCTGTACCGGGTGCTGGGCATTTTCCTGCCGCTGATCACCAGCAACTGCGCGGTGCTGGGCGTGGCGCTGCTGAACGTGCAGGAGCAGCACAACCTGCTCGAGTCCGCGTTGTACGGTTTCGGCGCCGCCTGCGGCTTCGCGCTGGTGCTGGTGCTGTTCACCGCCATGCGCGAGCGACTGGCGCATACCGATGTGCCGCTGGCGTTCCGCGGCGCGCCGGTCGGACTGGTCACCGCCGGCCTGATGGCGCTGGCATTCATGGGCTTCACCGGCCTGGCCAACCAGTAGCGCTGCCGCCATGCTCATACCTATCCTGATTTTCCTCGCCCTCGGCCTGGCCTTCGGCCTGGCGCTGGGCTGGACGGCCCGGCGCTTCAAAGTCGAGTCGGACCCGGTGGTCGACCAGATCGACGCCCTGTTGCCACAAACCCAGTGCGCCCAGTGCGGCTTTCCCGGCTGCCGCCCCTACGCCGAGGCCATCGCCGCCGACCAGGCCGATATCAACCAGTGCCCGCCCGGTGGCGAAGCCGGCATCCGTGCGCTGGCCGAGTTGCTGGGGCGCGAGCCCAAGCCGCTTAACCCGGAAAATGGCGAAGAGCAGCCCAAGCGGGTCGCCGTCATCGACGAGTCGGTCTGCATCGGTTGCACGCTGTGTATCCAGGCCTGCCCCGTCGACGCCATAGTCGGCGCCGCCAAGCTGATGCATACCGTGATCGCCGACGAATGCACCGGCTGCGACCTGTGCCTGCCACCCTGCCCCGTTGACTGCATCGCCATGGTCGAGCCGGAGCCGGACTTTACCGAGTGGCGCCGCCCATCGCCTGCGGGAACGGCGACATGATTCTCGACGAAGTGAACGCCGTGGGCGAGCGCCTGCACCGCTTTCCGGGCGGGTTGCGGCTTCGCCATCACAAGCAGGTCGCTTGCCAGCAACCGGTCGAGCGGCCGCCGCTGCCGGCCGTGCTGGTGGTGCCGATGCGCCAGCAGGCCGGGCCCGAGGCGACGCCGGTGGTCAGCGTAGGTGACCCGGTGCTGAAAGGGCAGCTCATTGGCGGCGACCCATCCGGCCTGGGCGCGCGCGTGCATGCGCCCTCCTCGGGGCGGGTCACGGCGGTCGAGCAGCGGCGTATCGGCCACCCCACGGGGCAGACGGGTACCTGCGTGGTGATCAAAACCGACGGCCTCGATGAATGGCCCCCCACCGAGCCGGTCCCGGACTGGCGCGAAGCCTGTGCCGTCGACCTGCAGGCACAGATCCAGGCCGCCGGCGTGGTCGGCCTGGGGGGCGCGGTCTTTCCCACCGATCGCAAACTGGACGGCGGCCGCGCCGCCGGCATCCACACGGTCATCATCAACGGCGCGGAGTGTGAGCCGTGGATCGCCTGCGACGAGATGCTGATGCGCGAGCATCCGCGCCGGGTCGTAACCGGCACGCTGGTGCTGATGCGCGCCGCGGGCGCCGAACACGGCGTCATCGCCATCGAGGACCAGATGGGCGCGGTGGGCGCCGCGCTGGAACGGGCGGCCGTTGAACTGGGCGATGACCGTGTCCGCGTGGTGCGTATTCCGACCATCTACCCCGAAGGGGGTGAGCGACAACTGATACAGACCCTGACCGGGCTGGAAGTCCCGGCCGGCGGCCTGCCGCAGGACCTGGGCATTCTCTGCCAGAACGTGGCCACCGCCGACGCGGCCCGCGCTGCGGTCATTGATGGCCAGCCACTGCTGGAGCGCAATGTCACGGTGACCGGCAACGGCGTGGCCCGGCCCCGTGTCCTGCGCGCCCTGCTGGGCACGCCCGTGGGCGAGCTGGTGACCGCCGCGGGTGGCTACACGCCGGGTGCCGCGCGCCTGGTGATCGGCGGCCCGATGATGGGCTACGCCCTGCACGATGACAGCGAGCCGGTGGTCAAGGCCACGAACTGCGTGCTGGTCCTGGACCAGGCCGAGATCCGGCCGACACAGCCGGAAATGCCGTGTATCCGCTGTGGCGAATGCGCCCGCGTGTGCCCGGCGCGGCTGATGCCGCAGGACCTGCAGTTCTTCATCCGCTCCGGGCAACTGGACAGCGCCACCGATATCGGCCTTGAAGCCTGTATCGAGTGCGGTTGCTGTGATGCGGTCTGCCCCAGCCACATCCCGCTGGCCGAGTGGTTCCGTCATGGCAAGGCCGAGAGCCGTCACCAGGCCCGTGAGCGCGCGTTTGCCGACCGCGCACGGGAACGACACCAGGCCCGCGAGGCCCGGCTTGAGCAGGCGAAAGCGGAGAAGGCCGCCCGCATGGCGCGGCGCAAGCTGAAACTCGTCAGCGATGACGAGCGCAAGCGCCAGGTTGCCCGCGCCATCGAACGCGCCAAGGCCGCGCGTGAGAAACAGGCCGGCGCGCCACCATCCACGCCGCGCGACGGGGAGCCGGACGAATGACGCGCGCGTTTTCCAGCGGGCCCGCACCGCATATGCCCGCACCGCCGACGGTGGCCGGAGTCATGACCCAGGTGCTGATTGCACTGGTGCCCGGGATCATCGCCAGCGCCTGGTTCTTCGGGCCCGGCGTGCTGGTGCAGATCGTGCTGGCGTCGGGTTTCGCGCTGGCCTTCGAGGCGCTGTTTCTGCGCTGTCGCGGCCGCGCGCTGCAGCCGTTCATCAGCGACGGCTCGGCAGTGGTCACCGCGGTGCTGTTCGCGCTCTGTGTGCCGCCCCTCGCGCCCTGGTGGGTCGCGGCCATCGGCATGGCCGCGGCGATCGGCCTGGCCAAGCACCTGTATGGCGGCCTGGGCCAGAACCCTTTCAACCCGGCGATGGTCGGCTACGTTGTTGCCCTGGTCTGCTTTCCCGCGGCGATGACACAGTGGCTGTCACCGCGCGAGATCGCCACTGCCGTCCCCGACCTGGCGGCGGTGCTACAGGCCATTTTCACCGGCACCCTGCCTGGAACGCTCAGCATTGATGCGGTGACCCGCGCCACGCCGCTGGACAGCCTGAAAACCGGCGTCGAGGCCGGCCGTTTTGTCAGCGAAATCCGCCAGTCGCCGGTGTTTGGCGATTTCGGTGGCCGTGGCTGGGAATGGATCGCCAATGCCTACGCGCTCGGCGGCCTGTGGTTGATGTACCGCCGCATCATCAGCTGGCACGTGCCGGTGGCGGTCATCGGCAGCGTCCTGCTGATCAGCCTGCCGGCCTGGCTGCTGGACCCGGGCGCCAACCCGGAACCGTTGCAACACGTGTTTTCCGGGGGGCTGGTGCTGGGCGCGTTCTTTATCGCCACCGACCCCGTGAGTGGTTGCGCCAGCCCGCGCGGGCGACTCATCTTTGGCGCCGGCGTCGGCATCATCACGCTGGTGATCCGCCGCTGGGGCGGCTACCCGGACGGCGTGGCTTTCGGAGTTTTGCTGATGAACATGGCGGCGCCGCTGATCGACCGCTACACGCGGCCGCGGGTGTACGGACGATGAGTGAAGACAGCGCCCTGCGCAGCGGCCTGACCCTGGCGCTGATTGCCGTGGCCGGCGTCGCGCTGCTGACCGCCGTGCACATGCTGACCGATGACCGCATCGCGGCGCAGCAGCGTGATGCCGTGGCCCGCCGCCTGGCCCAGGTGCTGGCGCCGGACCGCTACGACAACGACCTGCTACACGATGTGATCGAGGTCACCGACCCGGAGACCTTCGGCCACCCGGGCCCGGCGCGCGTCTTTCGCGCCCGCCGGAACGGCGAGCCGGTCGCCGTAATCATGGAGGTCACGGCCCCGAACGGCTATAACGGCGCCATCGACCTGCTGGTCGGGGTGCTGGCCGATGGCACGGTCAGCGGCGTACGCGTGGTCAGGCACCGCGAAACCCCGGGGCTGGGTGACCCCATCGAAGCGCGCCGCAGCGACTGGATTACGCGCTTCAACGGCCGCGCCCTGGGCGATCCACCGGCCGAGGGCTGGGCAGTGCACCGCGACGGCGGCGAGTTCGACCAGTTCACCGGCGCGACCATCACACCGCGCGCGGTGGTCGCCGCCATCCGCCGCGCACTGGTCTACGAACAGCAGCACCGACAGGCGCTTTACCAGGGGGACGAGGGCAATGAATGACAACGGGCCATCCATGGGCACCCTGTTCACCGACGCGGCATGGCGGCAAAACACCGGCCTGGTGGTGTTGCTGGGCCTGTGCCCCTTGCTGGCCGTGTCCGGCACCGTCATCAACGGACTGGGCCTGGGCCTGGCGACCACGTTCGTGTTGTTGGTCTCCAACCTGTCGGTGTCGCTACTACGCGGCTGGCTGCGCCCGGAGATCCGCATTCCCGCATTCGTGCTGATCATCGCCTCGGCAGTCACCGCCATCGACCTGCTGATGCAGGCCTGGTTCCACGACCTCTACAGCGTACTGGGCATCTTCATTCCATTGATCGTCACCAACTGCGCCATCATCGGACGCGCCGAGGCATTCGCGGCACGCAACCGCCCGCTGGCCGCCGCCGTCGACGGCATTGGCACCGGGCTGGGTTTCTGTCTGACCCTGGTGGCGCTGGGTGCGCTGCGCGAACTGGCCGGGCACGGCACGCTGTTCGCCGGCGCGGAGATGATGTTTGGCGACTGGGCCCGGCATATCGAGATTCCGGTCATCCCCAATCACCCGGGCTTCCTGCTGGCGATCCTGCCGCCGGGCGCGTTTATCGGCCTGGGCCTGCTGATCGCCGCGCGCAACGCCCTGCTGGCGCGACGCGAGCGGCGGCAGGCCGAACCCCTGTCCACTGAACGGCCGACGCTGGGAGAACAGGCATGAACGCCGCCGACCGCCACGAGTTTTTCCGCCGCCTGCGTGAGCACGACCCGAAACCGACCACGGAATTGAACTACGACTCCGCGTTCGAGTTGCTGATCGCCGTGATCCTGTCCGCGCAGGCCACCGATGTCGGCGTCAACAAGGCCACCGCGCGCCTGTTCCCGGTGGCCAACACGCCGCAGGCGATTCTCGACCTGGGCCTGGACGGGCTGAAGTCCTATGTCCGCACCATCGGGCTGTATAACGCCAAGGCCACCAATATCATCGCCACCTGTGAAATCCTGCTGCGCGAGCATGGCGGCGAAGTGCCACAGACCCGCGAAGCGCTACAGGCCCTGCCCGGCGTCGGCCGAAAGACCGCCAACGTGGTCCTGAACACGGCCTTCGGGCAGCCCACCATGGCTGTCGACACGCATATCTTCCGCGTCTCCAACCGCACCGGCCTGGCGCCCGGCAAGACCCCGCTGGCCGTGGAAAAGAAGCTGCTGAAGAACGTGCCCGCCGAGTTTCTCCAGGACGCCCATCACTGGCTGATCCTGCACGGGCGCTACACCTGCATCGCCCGCAAGCCCAAATGCGGCGAATGCCTGGTGGCCGACCTGTGCCGCCACGCAAAGGCCGAGGCGCGCAAGGCCGCGCGGGCCCAATAGCCCCCGACCTTCGTCCTGTCGCCGAAATGGCTCCGCCCAGCCCTTCGGTGCCGAACATTCGGCAATCAATGTAATCATCTTCCATGGATGCCGGTCTGTTGACCTGACCGACCCCGGCGCGTACCCAGGCCCCTGGTTCTGCTAGGCTTGGGCGAACGGCGCGGTCGATTTTCGCGAACAGATCGCGCCCAGGCGCATGGCGCCGTACCCGGGGGTTGCCCCCGACAACCTGAAATGGAGGTTCTACCCATGACCAAGAAAACCAACCTGATCAAGCCCGTTTCCACCATTGCCGGTTTCGCACTGGTGTCTACCCTGGCCCTGGGCGGCAACGCCATGGCCGCTGAAGCCGATTTTGAACTGGCCGACCTCGAGCAGGGCTACATGGTCGCCGGCGAAGACAAGGACAAGGAAGGCAAGTGCGGCGAAGGCAAATGCGGTGACAAGGAAGGCAAGGACAAGGACGGCAAGTGCGGTGAAGGCAAGTGCGGCGACAAGGAAGGCAAGGACAAGGACGGCAAGTGTGGTGAAGGCAAGTGCGGCGACAAGGAAGACAAGGGTGAAGAAGGCAGCTGCGGCGCCTGATTACCCGGCCTGGCCCGATTCCTGAAATGAACCGTAAGACCTACCCTGTTTCCGGAACGGGACTGGGACTGAGGCGGGCCCTGCTGGGCCCGCTTCAGGCCTTGCCGCCCGGCCAGCTGGAGCGCGCCATCGACTTCATGGAAGTGGCGCCCGAGAACTGGATCGGCGTGGGTGGCCGCCGTGGCAAGGCGCTGCGTGCGTTCACCGAACGTTTTCCGTTTGTCTGCCATGGCCTGTCGCTGTCGCTGGGTGGCCCCGCGCCGCTGGACGAGACCCTGCTGCGGCGCATCCGTGACTTCCTCGACGAGCACGACATCCGCTGCTACACCGAGCATCTGAGCTACTGCAGCGACGCCGGCCAGCTCTATGACCTGATGCCGATTCCGTTCACGGCCGAGGCGGTTGAATGGGTGGCCGCGCGCATCCGCCGCGCGCAGGACATCCTGGGCCGGCGCATTGGCATCGAAAACGTCTCGTACTATGCCGCGCCCGGCGCGGAAATGAGTGAATCCGAATTCATCAACGCGGTGGTCCGCGAGGCCGACTGCGACCTGTTGCTGGACGTCAACAATATCTACGTCAACGCCATTAACCACGGCTACGACGCGGCGGCGTTCCTGCGCAGCATGCCCGGGGACCGCGTGGTCTACGGCCATATCGCTGGGCACTTCGAGGAAGCCGAAGACCTGCGCGTGGATACCCACGGCGCTGCCGTCATCGACGGCGTCTGGTCGTTGCTGGACCAGGCCTACGAGGCCTTCGGCGTCTACCCTACCCTGCTGGAGCGCGACTTCAACTTTCCGGATATCGACGAACTGCTGGCGGAAACCGCGATGATCCGCGCCGCGCAGTCACGTGCTCAGCCTGCTCATGTTGCCGCAACGGGGGCAGAACGCGCCCATGGCTGAGCGCCTGGCCCAGCAACTCAACGACTTTGCGGCCCACGTGCGCAGCCCACACCTGCACCCGCCGCCGGATGACGTCGAAGACCGGCGCATGGCCATCTACCGCGACCTGTACCGGCGCAACCTGGCGTCGTTTATCGAGGGCAGCTTTCCGGTGCTTTACCGGCTCCTGGATGAGGACAAGTGGCGAACTTTAATTCGCGATTTTTCAGACACCCATCGTTGCCAGACACCGCTGTTTCCGGAGATTCCCCGGGAGTTCCTGCGCTACCTTCAGGACGAACGGGGCGAGCAACCGGATGATCCGCCATTCCTGCTGGAACTGGCCCATTACGAGTGGGTGGAACTGGCCCTGGACCTGGACCCGCAGGACCTTGAAGCCATCCCCGCCCAAGCCGACGGCGACCTGGTCGACGGCGTCCCCGTGCTTTCGCCGCTGGCCTGGCCCCTGGCCTACCGCTACCCGGTGCACGAGATCCGCCCCGAGTTCCAGCCCGACAGCCCCCCGGCCGAACCAACGCTGCTATTGGTTTACCGTGACCGCGGCGACCGGGTGCGTTTCACCCGGCTCAACCCGCTGACCGCGGGCCTGCTGGCCGAACTGCAGGCCAACCCCGACCACACCGGCCGCCAGGCCATCACGGCCGTGGCCAGGGCCAACGGTCACCCCGATCCCGACGCGATGGTCGAGGCCGGCACCCGGTTGCTGGGCGGCCTGCGCGAGCGCGATGTCATTCTTGGCGCGCGCCCCGACCCTTAAACCACCAGGAGAACCCCATGGCCCTCTTCGACCTTTATGACGGGTTGACCGCCCGCCTGCGCACCGCCGGCGAGGCCGTCTGGCCACTGGCCCTGCGCGCCATCCTGTTCTGGGAGTTCTGGGAAGCCGGCATCACCAAGTATCGCGGTGAGAACTGGTTTGCGGACATCCCCTGGGCCGACTGGCAGAAGGGTTTCCCGGCGCCATTCGAATGGCTGCCGGTGAGCCTGAACTGGACCCTGGCGACCTGGGGCGAGATCGTGTTCTCGGTGATGCTGCTGCTGGGTTTGTTCACGCGCTTCGCCGCGGTGTCCTTGCTGGTCATCACCGCGGTCGCGACGGCCGCCGTGCACTGGCCGGCCGAATGGGATGGACTGGCCGGGCTCTGGCAGGGCTATGTCATCAGCGCCGATGGCGCAGGCAACTACAAGCTGCCCCTGCTGTTCACGGTCATGCTGTTGCCACTGGTGTTCCACGGCGCTGGCACGCTGAGCCTGGACCGGCTGCTGGTCGCCCTAACCCACCGCACCGACCGGTTGGACGACCGCACGGCCGACCTGCAGGCCACCGGCCTGGCGCTGGCCGTGATCGGGCTGGTGCTGGTATGGGTGGTGCCGGCCTGGGGCGGCGTAGCGCTGGGCCTGGCGGCGCTGGCGCTGATTTTCCCCCAGTTCATGGGCAACCCGTTACGGCCGAATTTCTGACGCCTCATCGAGCCCATTCAATGGCAGTGCGAGCGGTTTGAGTTCGAAGCCCGCGCGGCCTAGCCCTTGCACCAGTCCGGTCTCGCCGGGCAGGTGCAACGCGCCGACGGCGATAAACGTGCAACCCTCCCGCAGCAGCGGTACGGCGTTGTTAACCATGCGCTCATTACGCCGGTCAATGCCCTCGGCCTGGAAGTAGGCCTGGGTTTCCGCGCTCAGCGTGGCCATCTGCTCGTCGGATTCGGCCAGCAGGCTGGCCATCGAGCCTTCCAGGTAGGTGTCCACAAGCCCGGTATGAATCTCGGCTACGCGGTCGACCTCGGCGACGGCCTGGTCAAGCATCTCGATCTGGGCCTCCACGGTCAGCTCTTCCATGAACGCGAGCTGCTGCTCCAGCGTCTCCAGGCCGACGACGTCCAGGCCTGCGCCTGCGGCGCGCAGCGACAGCGAGAAGTCCATGAACAACCCGGAGCGCGGCGGCGGCATGCTCAGCATCATCATCACCGCCCAGGGCTTCAGGCGTCGCGCCGCGAACTCCGGCACGCCATATCCGGCCAGCGCCGCCGTGACCTGCTCGAACCGTTGCTGGCCGAGCATGGCGGCCAGGTCCTGGCCCTCGGGCAACTGCATCGTCCGGGTCAGCTCGGCCATGGTCGGCAGGTCGGGTACCAGTTCCATGGCGAAGGTTTCACAGCTTCCCAGCGTGTCCAGGAAGGACTCTGTGTAATCGAGCACGCGCGGGTCCTCGCTATGCACGGTCCCCAGCAGGTAGCCCGCCGTCTCTCCATCACGCTCGACGGCCCAGTACAGCGCGTCCGCCCGGGCCGTGCCGGCGCCCACGCATAGCCCCAGCACCAGGGCGAGCCCGACTACGGCATGTTTCCGTATGCTGATCATGGCAAACTATGCACTCCGCACGTTTTCACGCTTTCCATCCGACAAGGATTCATTATGCCGCTCATCTCCGAACGATTCAGGGGTTTCCTGCCCGTTGTCGTCGACATTGAAACCGGGGGCTTCAACGCCGCCACCGACGCCGTGCTCGAAATCGCCGCCTGCATCATCGCGATGGATGATTTCGGCCGCCTGAAAATCGCGGATACCATCAGCGTGGACGTGGCCCCGTTCGACGGCGCCAACATCGACCCGCGCGCGCTGGACTTCACCGGCATCGACCTGGATGACCCGAAACGCGAACCGCTGCCCGAACGCGAAGCCTTGCAGCGCATTTCCCAGCCGGTGCGCAAGGAAGTCCGCGCCACCGGCTGCCAGCGCGCCATCCTGGTGGGCCATAACCCGGCGTTCGACCTGGGTTTCCTCAACGCAGCCATCGCCCGAACCGACTTCAAGCGCAGCCCGTTCCACCCCTTCAGCAGCTTCGACACCGCCACCCTGGGCGGCCTGGCGTTCGGCCAGACCGTACTCGCCCGTGCCGCCGAAGCCGCCGGCCTGGACTGGGACGCCTCCGCAGCCCACTCCGCCGAGTACGACGCCACCCGCACCGCCGAACTGTTCTGCAAAATCGTCAACATGTGGAAGCTGAAGGGTGACGCGTGACAGGCTGCCACCCATCCCGCCTGGCAGCAACAATCACTTCTTTCGCGCCTTTTGCGCCCTTCGCGAAATTTGCGTCCCGCTTTTGACAACCTCCCCACCACACAACCCACGCCACACCAAAGCGACTCGCCCCCCCAACCAATGACCTTCGGAATATGTAAAACGATTAATTACCCGATATGATCCCCCCACAAAGAGGGAGGATCGTTCCATGTCAGACAACAATTACACCGTATTCAACGCGATGGTCGACATCGTCGCGTCCCCCGGCAAGGCGCTGGACGCCGCCAAGGCCAATCCACGCTGGTTCTGGTGGCCGCTGCTGGTCAGCATCGTGGTGTCGACCGCCGCGTTCGTCTATTACTTCACCTGGGTGGACTACGAATGGTTGATCGAGGAGACCATTCGCAGCGTGCCCGCTGCCGACCGGGCCGCGGCTGAACCGGCCATTCGCAGCTTCATGAGCCCCGGCACCAGCATCCTGTCGACCGTGGCCGTCATCGTCATCATTACCTTCGCGATCTACGCCATCCAGGCGGTCTACCTGCACCTGGCCAACAAGCTGTCCACCGGCGCCGAGGTCAGCTACGGCCAGTGGTTCGGTTTCAGTGCGTGGACGGCGTTTGTCATGGTGCTGGGCAGTGTCGCCGCGTTCGTGGTGATGTTCCTGGCCGACTCCAACCAGCTGGCGCAGCATGACCTGACACCCTTGTCGCTGAATGCCCTGCTGATTCACGCCAAGCCGGGTGACCCCTGGTTCGCCTGGGGCAATTCGCTGACGCTGTTCAACATCTGGACGCTGGTACTGATGACCATCGGCTATCACCGCTGGACCGGTGCCGGCATGGTGAAGTCAGCAATCATCGCCTGCCTGCCGTGGGTGCTGATTTTCGGAACCTGGGCCGCGCTGATCTGAGCGGGACCCAACGATGAAAAAACTGCTGATTTTTGCGGGGCTGGCCGTGCTGCTGGTCGGCCTGCCGCTGATCTCGAAAATGAACCGCGGCGGTGACGCCGAGACGGTCGAGGTGCACGCGGTGGGCGTGGAGGCCATCAAGAGCTCCATTCTGGCCTCGGGCACCCTGGCCTTTCGCGAGCAGGTCCAGTTGCGCTCGGAAGTGATCGCCCGGGCGACCGCCGTGCTGGTCGAGGAATCTGACCCGGTCGGCCGCGGCGAACTGGTCATCACCCTGGACACGGAGTCCTACGACGCCCAGGTCGAGCAGGCCGAGGCCAGCGTCCGCATCCAGCAACTGGGGATTGAGCGCCAGCGCCATGTCGTCACCGACCTGGAGCGTCAGTACCGCAACGCCGAGCGGCTGGTGGGCCAGAAACTCATCGACCAGGACAGCTTCGATGCCCTGGGCAACCGCCTGGAAGTGGCGCGCGTGGAACTGCGCTCACAGCAGGAAGCCCTGTCACAGGCCCGCGCCGCGCTGGCCCAGTCGCAGGACCTGCTGGCCAAGACGCAGATCGTCTCACCCATTGACGGCATCGTGATTGCTGTCGACATCAAGCCAGGTGAGACGGTCATCGCGGGCACGACCAACATTCCCGGCTCCACGTTGATGACCATTGCCGACCCGTCGGAGATGCTGGTGGAGGTGCTGGTCGACGAGGCCAATATCGCCTCGGTGCGCGAAGGCCAGGGTGCGTCGATATTCGCCGCCGCGTGGCCGGATACCGCGCTCACCGGCACGGTGGAGTCCATCGCGCCGACGGCGCGGCAGAACGCCGGCCAGCAGGGACTGACCTTCCTGGTCAAGATCCTGCTTGATGAGCAGGACGAGATCGAGGTGCGCTCGGGCATGAGCGCGCGCGCCGAGATCCACACCGAGTCCAGTGATTCCGCGCTGTCCGTACCCATCCAGGCCGTGCGCTACGACGACGAGGCCGACAGCGAAACGGAATCCGGCACGACTGAAGAGTCGACCACCTACGTGTTCGTGTTCGAAGACGGCGTCGCTCGCCGGCGCGAGGTCGATACCGGCATTTCCAGCGACAGCAGCCAGGAGATCCTCGCCGGGCTGGAGGAAGGTGAGCTGGTCATCACCGGCCCATTCCGTACCCTGCGCACGCTGGATGACGGTGACCCGGTCGAGCGCGCCGAGGACGATGGCGAAGACGCCGGCGACAGTGACGATGACGGCGACACCGACGACTGATGCCGGACACCGCAACTGACATCGCCATTCGCTTCCGCGGCGTGGCGCGGCGCTACGAGATGGGCGACCAGGTGGTCAACGCGCTGGACGGCGTCGACCTGGACATCCATCGCAACGAGTACGTCGCCATTGTCGGTGCGTCCGGCTCCGGCAAGTCGACGATGATGAACATCATCGGCTGCCTGGACCGGCCCACCGAGGGCGAGTACCGGCTCGAGGACCAGGACGTCGGCGCGATGAACGAGATGGACCTGGCGCGGGTGCGCAACCGCGAAATCGGCTTCGTGTTCCAGAGCTTTAACCTGCTGCCGCGCGCCAACGCGCTGAAGAACGTCATGCAGCCGCTGGTGTTTCGCGGCGTGAAGATGGACGAGCGTAAACAAATGGCGCGACAGTCACTGGAGCGGGTTGGCCTGGGCGACCGCGTCGATCACCTGCCGAACCAGCTGTCCGGCGGCCAGCGCCAGCGCGTCGCCATTGCCCGCGCCCTGGTTGGCGAGCCGGCCATCCTGCTCGCCGATGAGCCCACCGGCAACCTCGACAGCCGCACCACCATCGAGATCATGCGCCTGTTCGACGCCCTGCACGTGGCCGGACAGACCATCATCATGGTCACCCACGAAACCGATATCGCCGAGCACTGCGAGCGCGTGGTTCGCCTGGAAGACGGCCGCGTGGCCGAGGACTACCGCAACGCGCAGCGCCGCCGCGCATTGCCGGAGGGCGCGGCCTGATGAGGTGCCCGGGCTGATGTTCATGCTGCTGGAAAGCCTGCGCTCGGCGCTCGATTCCATTCGCGCCCATGGCTTCAGGTCCGTGCTGACCTCGCTGGGCATCATCATCGGCGTCATGTCGGTGATCGCCGTGGTGTCGATCGTGCAGGGCCTGTCACACACCGTGAACCAGCAGTTCGAGGGCCTGGGCAGCAACACGCTGACGGTGCGCTCCTACACCCCCTTCCGCAAGGCGCTGCAGGGCCAGATCGCCAAGCTCCGACACGAGGACATGGAGATCATCGAACAGCGGGTCGACGGCATCTCCCATGTCACGCCCATCCTGTTCACCCAGAGCGGCAGCCAGGGCCAGGTGTCCTACCGCTCGCAGGACACCTTCTCGCAGGTGTTCGGCGTGGGCCCCGCCTATCTCGAGGTGAACGGCGTGTATCCCGAATCCGGCCGCGGCTTCGCCCGTGACGACGACCTGCGCCGGCGGCTGGTCTGCCTGCTCGGCCAGGACGTCGTCGAAGAGCTGGAGATGCCCGAGGACCCGGTGGGCGCGTATTTCCGCGTCAACAGCGAATGGTGCAAGGTCATCGGCGTCATGGAACGGCGCGGCGAGCTGCTGGGCTTTTCCCAGGACAACTACGTGCTGATGCCCTATGGCACCGCGCGGCGCATCCAGGGCACCACGCGCGATCTCGATATCCAGGTGCAACTGCAGGTGAACGACCTGGAGCAGATGGACGAGATCACGGCGCGGATCCGCCGGCTGCTGCGCGACGCGCACGGCCTGAAGAAAGGCGATGACGACGATTTCCGCGTTCAGACCTCCGAGCAGCTGACGGAGTCGTTCAACCAGATCATCTCGACGATTACCGCGGCGGTTGGCGGCATCGTCGGCGTATCGCTGCTGGTGGGCGGCATCGGCATCATGAACATCATGCTGGTGTCGGTCACCGAGCGCACGCGCGAAATCGGCATTCTCAAGGCGCTGGGCGCGACGCGCCGGGACATCATGCTGCAGTTCCTGATCGAGGCCGTGCTGCTGTGCCTGGTGGGCGGGGTCATCGGTATCGCGCTGGGATATGGCATCGGCGCCTTCGCCTCGGCAATGCTGCCCGGGTTCCCGCCGGCGCATGTGCCGGCCTGGGCCATCGCCCTGAGTTTCGGCTTCAGTGCCGGGGTCGGCATCATCTTCGGCATTATCCCGGCTGCCAAGGCCTCGCAGCTCGACCCGATCGACGCGCTGCGTTACGAGTAACGCGGGCTATTCGGGGCCGTAGCCGCCACCACCCGGCGTACAAACAGTCAGCACCTGGCCGCGCCTGACCCCGCGGCTGGTCTTGCCGGGCAGCTGCTCCCCATCCAGGCGGTTCTCGCCGGGCTGGCCCGGTTGCCCGCCGGCCAGGCCCCACGGTGCGTGCAGGCGCCGTTCGCTGATGATCGACAGCTGCGCATCATCCAGAAACTCGTACTCGCGCACCAGGCCGTCGCCACCGTGCCACTGGCCGCCGCCGCCGGAACCCTGCCGCTGCGCGTAGCGCCGCACCCGCAAGGGGTAATGGCGCTCCAGCACCTCCACCGGGGTGTTCAGCGTGTTGGTCATGTGACTGTGACGCGCGCTGAGCCCATCCCAGCCGGGCCCCGCACCGTGTCCGCCGGCCAGGGTCTCGTAGTAGTCCCAGCCATCCGCACCGGCACGCCCCATGGCCAGGTTGTTCATGCTGCCCTGGCTGGCGGCGGGAATGCGCCCCGGCAATGCCTGCGCCAGTGCGCCGCAGACCACGTCGACAATGCGGGTGCTGGTCTCGACGTTACCGGCAGCCACCGCGGCGGGTGCGCGCGCATTGACGACGGACCCTTCCGGCGCCACCAGGCGCACGGCGCGGAAAGCGCCGGCACAGGACGGCACCTGCGCAGGCATCAGGCAGCGCAAGACATAGACAACGGCCGCCGCCGTCACCGCCAGCGGGCAGTTCAGGTTGCCGCTGACCTGCGCCGAAGTGCCGTCGAAATCAACTTCGACCCCGCCTTCGCCGGCGCGAATCCGCACGGCGATGGTGATCGCCCGGGTGCCGGCGCCATCATCATCGAGGACATCGGAAAATGTGTATTCCCCGGCTGGTATGTCGGCCAGGGCCGCGCGGGCGACCCGCTCGGCATAGTCATTGAGCGCATCGACACGGGCCTGGAAGGCAGCCAGGCCGGCTTCCATGACCAACGCACGCAATCGGCCCACGCCCAGCTGGCAGGCACCCAGTTGGGCATCGAAGTCACCGCCGGCGCCGCGTGCGCCACCGCCCGGCAGCGCGCGCCAGGTCGCCGCCTGGCGCTCACCCGCCCGGAACAGCAGCGAAGGCGGGATCAGCACGCCCTCCTCTTCCAGCCGCGTACTGACCGGCATGGAACCCGGTGCGTCGGCGCCAATATCGGCATGGTGTGCGCGGTTGGCGCTGAAACCGCATAACTCATCGTCAGCGAACACGGGTGCGACCAGGGTGATGTCGGGCAGGTGGGTACCGCCGTTGAAGGGGTCGTTCAGCACCAGCACATCGCCATCGGACCAGGTCCGGGAGGCGGCCAGCGCCGTCATGGCCTGCGCCATGCTGCCCAGGTGGACGGGAATATGGGTGGCCTGGCCAAGCAGCCCACCGTGGCGGTCGAACAACGCGCAGGAATAGTCCTTGCGGTCGCGTATATTGGGCGAAAGCGCGACGCGCCCGAGCAGCGCGCCCATTTCCTCGCAGATCGCGGCGACGCGGCTGGCGAACAGCCCCAGCTCGATGCTGTCGTGGGCGTCCACCAGCCGCGACCGCGCGGGATCAGGCCTGTTTCGGGTCGACCGCGGCCAGGATGGCGTCGCGCTTCTCGGCGCGTGCTTCCTCGATGGCGCGACGGATCTCCGGGTAACGCAGGCCCAGGATGGCGGCGGCGAAGAAGGCCGCGTTGATGGCGCCCGGCTTGCCGATGGCCAGCGTACCCACCGGAATACCCGGCGGCATCTGCACGATGGAGTACAGCGCGTCCTGGCCACCCAGCGGGCCGGACACCAGCGGCACACCCAGCACCGGCAACGTGGTCTTGGCGGCCAGCACACCCGGCAGCGCCGCGGCCATGCCGGCGCCGGCGATCAGCACCTCGATGCCACGCTCAGGGGCGGTGGCGGCGTATTCGAACGCCTGTTCCGGCGTACGGTGTGCCGACAGCACACGGGCCTCGTTGGCGATGCCCAGGCTGTCCAGGGTCTTCGCGGCGTGCTGCATGACTTCCCAGTCTGAATGGGAGCCCATGATGATGCCTACAAGGTTGTTGTCACTCACGGTCGTTCCTCTCATGGAGTTAAAAATCGTAAACCGCCATTGTACCAATCACGGCGCCCGGACGGCACTCCAACCGGCCACGTACCGTGATGCATTGCGTACAATAGGCACATCGAATTCAATGGAATGTGTCATGCCCATCGACGCCAAGTTGCTGGAAATTCTGTGCTGCCCCGTCTCCCATTCGCCGCTGGGGCGACTGCCCGAAGAGGCACTGCGCAAACTCAATGCCGACATCGCGGCCGGCAGCGTGCTGCGCACCGATGGCCAGCCCGTGTCCGACACACTGGACGAGGCCCTGCTCACCGAGGATCGCAAGGTCATCTACCCGGTGCGTGACGGTATTCCCATCCTGCTCGAAGAAGAAGCCATCGGCACGACCCAGTTCAAGGCCTTCTGAGCATGACGGGGCCCACGGTGCCGGGTTGTGTCGACGATGATGTGCTGCGCGCGCTGGCCGAGGACATCGGCGACGGCGACCTGACCGCCGCCCTGGTCCCCACCGGTACGCGGCTGCGCACCCGTGTCATCATCCGTGAACCCGCCGTGCTGGCCGGACGGCCCTGGTTCGATGCCGTATTCCGCCACCTTGACGGCGATGTGGCCATTGACTGGCGCGTTGATGATGGCGATGCCCTGTCCCCGGACCAGGTGCTGTGCGAGCTCGACGGCGACGCCCGCACACTGCTCAGCGGCGAACGCACCGCACTGAACTTCATCCAGACCCTCTCGTCCGCGGCCACGCTGACGCGCGCCTACGTGGAACGCGTCGCCGGCACCGGCGCGGTGATCCTGGACACCCGCAAGACTGTGCCCGGCCTGCGCCTGGCGCAGAAGTACGCGGTCCGCTGCGGCGGTGGGCAGAATCACCGCATCGGGCTGTTCGACGCCATCCTGGTGAAGGAAAACCACATCAGCGCGGCCGGCTCAATCACCGCCGCGGTGGAGCGTGCCCGCGCCACCACCCGCGATGTGCTGGTCGAAGTGGAAGTCGAGACCCTGGCGCAACTCGACGAGGCCTGCCGTGGCGGCGCCGACCGCGCCTTGCTCGACAATTTCGGTTTGGACAACCTGTCCGCGGCGGTCGCCGCCCACGGCGGCGATATCCAGCTCGAGGCGTCCGGCAACATCACCCTGGACAGCATCCGCGAGGTCGCCGAAACCGGCGTGGATTTCATCTCCACCGGCGCCATCACCAAGCACGTCCGGGCCATCGACTTTTCCATGCGATACATCGGGGAAACGCCATGATCAAGCACGCCCTGGCCGCCATTGCGCCGGCCCTCGCCCTGCTGGCCGTCACCACGGCGGCGACCACCCAGGATGACGCGCCGAAACCGGCGAAGATTTTCACCACTGACAACGTGCTCGCGGTGACCATCAAGGGCCCCTGGCGCACCATTGGCCGCAACAAGAATTCCGGCGAGGAATGGCAGGGTGAGTTCAGTTACAGTGCCGATGGCGCCACGGTTACCCTCCCGGTGTCACTGCGGGCCCGGGGCCTGACCCGGCTGGATGTCTGCGACTTTCCGCCGCTACGGATCGGCTTCGACAAGCAGGCCTCGAAAGGCACGACGTTTCGTGGCGCCGGTAACCTGAAGCTGGTCACCCACTGCCTGAAGCAGGAAAAGTACCAGGCCTACCCGGTCAAGGAATACCTGGCCTACCGCATCTACAACCAGGTCACCGAGCTGAGCTACCGGGTCCAGGGCATGGACATCCGCTACATCGACACGGAAACCGGCCGCGAGACCGAGCGTTTCGGCTTCCTGATCGAGGACCCGGACGACGTCGCCAAGCGCAATGGGCTGCTCAAGCTGGATATTGAGGGCACCATCCCACCGGCGCTGGATGCCGATGAGACCTCGCTGTTCATGGTCTTCCAGTACCTGATTTCCAACCTCGACTGGTCAGTACTGGGCGGCCCGGACGAATACTGCTGTCACAACGCCAGGCTGGCCGGCAAGGCGATCGATGAGCGGCCGGTCTACGCCCTGCCCTATGATTTCGATTCCTCGGGTTTTGTCGACGCGCACTACGCCTCGCCGCCGGACGGCCTGCGGGTCCGCAACCTGCGCCAGCGCCTGTTCCGTGGTTTTTGCATGCATAACGACGCGGTGCCCGGCGCGGTGCAGGCCATTCGCGAGCAGCGCGAGGCCATCATGGCCATGGTGAACAACGAGCCACGGCTGGACGGCCGCAGCATGGACAGCGCCGTGCGCTTCCTGGACAGTTTCTTTGAGCGCGTCGACAGCGCCGACGGCATCGCCTCGCTTACCGACAGTTGTCGGGGCTGAGCCAGGCCTCGAGCTGCACCGCCTCGGCATCTTCGGGGTCGACCGCCGGCGCCGCCGCGGCCTCGCCGCTACTGCTGGACGCGGCCGATTGCAACTTCTGCAGCCTGGATTGCAGGTGCGCGTTGGCCGGGTTCATGGCCACGACGCGTTGCAGGTACCCCAACCGTTCGTCGTTGCCCACAGGTAACGGCAATTCGCCCCCCGGGTAATGCGCGATGGCGCCGCCATCGACCAGTTCCAGGAACGCCACGTGGCCCCCGTAATGGTCGGCGATGCCGGTGTCATTCAGAACCACCCGGCCATCGAAGCGCGGCCAGACCACCCCCTGGGTCGGCGTGTGGCCAACGACGATACGGGCCACGCCATAGCGTTCAAGAATGGCGTCCAGCATGGGCCCGCGCTGTACTTCCGAATCCGTGGCCAGCCCGCGGTACCACAGCGGCCCCAGCTCATCGGTGGCGATGCCCGGCTTGCTGTAATCGAAATCGGCGAGTTCCGCGTGCACATCGCGCGTGTAGTCCGCCAGTTCCAGCTGGCAGTACTTGGCGCTGAGGCCGCCGTGCAGGAACAGCGTGTCATTCACCCGCAGCACCACCGGCGCCGCCAGCACGCGCTGGCCGTACTCACCCTGCGCGGACCAGGCCTGGCGATGCTCCACCCAGCCCAAAGGATGCTCCTTCTCCCAGTCCTTGCGGAACGCCTTCAGGTCCAGGCCTTCCACCGACGACGGGTCGCGCGCGGCCATGGTCTCGACATGATGCTCGAACTGCAGGTCCTGGTAGCGCTTCGAGTTGCGCGTTTCGAACTCGGCGTACTCGCCGGGCGTGACGTAGCGCAGGTCGCCATAAACATTCATGGCCTCGTGGTTACCGATCAGCAAGTGCACGCGGCCGCCGTCATCGGCCGCCTGGCCCTGCAATTCGACCAGGTGATCGATAATTCGCCGCGTGTCGGGGCCCCGGTCCGGAATATCGCCGGTCTGGACCAGGTGGGTGGCGCCGCCTGTCCAGCGGTCCCGGCGGTCGACCAGTCCGGCCAGTTGCATGACCCGCATGTACTGGTCGTAGTCGCCGTGCAGGTCACCGATGGCGACGACACGCTCGACCCCTTCCCAGTGATAGTCACCCACCTTGCGTGCCTCGGCGAACGCCGCGGCAGACAACAGGCCGGCGAGCGCCGCGAAGGCCAGCATCGCCGTGACTGCGCCAAATGGTGATCGTTTCATGCCTGCCTCCGTGTTATTCGAAGATGCCCGGGTCCTGCTCTTCCTCGCTGCGCGAGCGCCGCATATAGGTCTTGGCCTCGTCGTAGCCGCCGTAGTTCACCGTCCACAGCACCAGGAAGACGTAATTGAAAATCAGGGTCATGATGGCGGCGATCATGAGCATGCCGATGCCGGCCGCCAGGCCGACACCCACGCTGAGGAAAATGAACACCGAGTCCGCCGTTGACTTCATCGTATTGCGGAACCGCACGCCGGCCACAACGCCGGTCAGGCTGAAGGCCAGCGCCAGGCTGTTGTGTACCATCAGCACGATGCCGGTGATCGCGATTGGCAGCACGATCATGGTCTCGAGCAGGGACTGGTCGAGCTTAGAGCGCCGCCGCACCGCCATGTAGACCCAGGACACCGGCAGCATGATGGCGATCGCCCCGAGGATGGCCACCGTCAGCCACAGCAGGCCACCGAACTCCGTGTTGACGTTGGAGGCGTGAATCTGCACGCCGATAAAGCCGGTCGGGTCATCCTCCTGGCTGATCAGGTTCTCGATCACGCCCAGCGGCAGGTGGTCATGCAGGTCGGGGACGAAGTAATACCCGACCAGCAGCAGCACGGCCCAGAAGGCATAGTAGGCGGTCAGGCGGATGAACAGGTTGATGTCGCGCAATTCACGCATGGGCGCTCCCCTTTTGTCCTAGCATAGCCGAACGCGCCGGCCGGTGTGATGCCGCCGGACGACGCACGCTCAAGCCAGCAGCGCCCAGGGCAGGAACTGCAACGGCGTGCCCGGCTCGATGGCCAGGCCAGGCGGCTGGATCGCCAGGCCGTCCGCCCAGCTCGCGCCCAACAGGATGCCGCTGGACTGGTTGGTATAGGCCTCCAGCCCCCGCCCGGTATGGCGCACACGGAGGTAGCACTGGCGGTCCGGCGCGGGCGCGGTAAATGCCGCATCCACCATTAGCGGCGCGGTCTCCGCCGGCAGCGCCCCCTGGCAGGCCGCCAGGAACGGCCGGGCTATAATCATCGCGGTCACCAGCGCCGAGGCGGGGTTGCCGGGCAAGCCCAGGAACGGCGTCTCGCCGATGCGGCCATAGGCCAGCGGCTTGCCCGGTTTCATGGCGATTCTCCACAACGACAGCTGGCCAATGGTTTCCAGCACGGCCTTGACGTGATCCTCCTCGCCCACGGAAACGCCGCCACAGGACAGCACCACGTCGGCCTGGTCGGCCGCGTGCGAGAAGCGCTCGGCAATCACTTCAGGCCGGTCGGGCGCGACGCCCATATCGACCACGTCGAACCCCCACTGCCCGAGCAACGCGCCCAGCAGGTAACGGTTGGAGTTGAAAATCTTGCCGGGTCCGGCCTCGGCGCCGGGTTCGACCAGTTCGTCCCCGTTGGCGACAACCGCCACCCGCAGGCGCCGGCGCACCGGCAGCGCCGCGCAGCCGACCGATGCCGCCACGCCGATGTCCTGGGCCAGCAGGCGGCGCCCCGCGGGCAACACGTTCGCGCCCCTGGCGGTATCCTGGCCGCGCGCACGGACGTGATCGCCGGCGACCGGCTGCTTCAGAACCCGCACGCCGTCATCATCGACGCGGCAGTTTTCCTGCATGGCCACGGCGTCGGCACCGTTGGGCAACTCGGCGCCGGTAAAGATTCGTGTCACGGTGTGGGGCGTGTGATCCCCACCCACCTGCCCGGCGGCCACCCGCCCACCCAGCGGTAACGGTTGGTCCGCCCCGCGCCAGTCCGCCGCGGCCAGGGCGTAGCCGTCCATGGCCGAATTGTCGGCCGGCGGCACGTCCACTGTTGCGACCAGCGGCACGGCCAGGACACGACCGCGCGCGGCGGCCAGCGGCACAGGCTCCGAAGCGGGCGGCCCTGGTGCATCCGCCAGCAGGCGGGCGATGGCCTGCTCGACGCTCAGCATCCCACGGCGGCGCCCGTGTGGCAGACGAAATTACAGGGGCGATGCCGCGCATCCAGCTGCTCGGCAAGGATGCGGTTCCAGGCCGTGCGGCAAGCGCCGGTCGAGCCCGGCACGCAGAACACCAGCGTGCGGTTGGCCAGCCCGGCGATGGCGCGCGACTGGATTGTCGAGGTACCGATTTCCTCGAAAGACAGTTGCCTGAACAGTTCGCCAAAGCCTTCGATGGGGCGGTCGAACAGCGGCGCCAGCGCCTCCGGCGTGGAGTCCCGGTCACTCATGCCGGTACCGCCGGTGGTGATCACCACGTCGACCACCGGGTCGGCGATCCACGCGGACACGATCGCGCGCATGGCGTAGATGTCATCGCGGCAGAGCTGGCGGTCGGCCAGCCGGTGCCCGGCGGCCGTCGCCAGCGATTCCAGCGCCGCGCCGGACGTGTCGGTTTCGAAATTGCGGCTGTCGGACACCGTCAGTATCGCGACCCGCAGGGGAATGAATGCCTTCGCATTGTCGGCCATGTCGGCAGTCCTCGGGGAAAGTCAAAAATCTTCAGGCCTGCGGGTGACCCGGGTCAAGCCACTGCCGCGCCTGTGCCAGGTCTTCCGGTGTATTGACGTTGAAGAACGGCGGTGGCGAGGCCGGCGGCCAGGTGACGCGGACATGCGGCTGGGCATCGGCCACGCCCATCAGGCCCAGCCCACCGGGGTCGGCCAGGGCCTCGTCCACAGCCGGCGCCAGGTCGGTGTGCCACAGGGAAAAGGTCGGCTGCGGGTGGCCGTCGTCCTCGGCCATGGACAGGCGGACGCCGTCGCGCCGGGCTGCCTCCAGCAGTCGCGATGCCAGGTCCGGCGGCAGGAATGGCGCGTCGCAGGGGACCAGCAGCAGCCACTCGCAGCCGGTGTCCTGCTGCAGCCAGTGCAGCCCTGCCTGCAGGCCGGCCAGCGGCCCGCGGTGATGAGGCTCCAGGTCCGCCAGGCAGGCGCTGATCCGCTCCTGCGCCCTGCCCGCCGTGGCCGCGGCGTCTTGTGCCTGGCCGCCAGGCCCGGCCGCCAGCGCCAGCGGCCCGACCTGTGGCGACAGGCGCCGGATCACGTGCCCCGCCAGGGTGTCATCATTCAGCGACAGGCCCGCCTTGGCGGCCTGCCCCAGCCGCCGTGCCTGGCCACCAGCCAGAATCAGCCCGGCGACAGGCGCATCGTTCACGACGCGGCCGTCTTTTCTGTGAGCTGCCGCACGCCAAGCAACGCAGTTTCCACGAGCTCGTCGCCGCCGCTATCCGCGTGCGCCACCAGCCGTTGGCGCATGGCCGGCGCCCAGAACCGTCGCATGTGGTCGGCCACGCGCACCGGCGCGTCGTCATAGGCCGCCAGGTTGCGGGCGATGTCGTTGGCCATGGTAACCAGGTGACGGAGTTCGGCATCCATGCGCCCGAGTCTACCCGTTTACGACGCGTCCGGGCGCGGTGTAAATGTTGTGCCGCCCCGGGCGCGCAAAGCCGACCAGGGACAGGCCGCAGTGTTCGGCATAGGCAATCGCCAGCGCGGTGGGCGCGGACACGGCCAGCAGCAGTTCCACGCCGGCCATCGCGCACTTGTGCACCATTTCGTAACTGGCGCGGCTGGACACGACCACGAACCCGCCACCGGGGCCCGCGGACGCACGCCAGCCCAGCAATTTGTCGAGCGCGTTATGCCGCCCCACGTCCTCGCGCGCCGTGACCACCCGGCCTCCGGCATCACACCAGGCGGCGCAGTGCACCGCGCCGGTGGCCGCCTGCAGCGGCTGGTTCGCCTCCAGGCTGGCCAATGCGGACTGCAAGGCCTGGTGGCTGACCTGTAATTGCTCACCGACCTTCGGCGGCACCGCCATCGCCTGCTCCAGCGTCTCGGCCCCGCACAGGCCGCAGCCGGTGCGCCCGGACAGGTTGCGGCGCTGACCATCCAGCCGGGCCAGGGCGGTTTCCGCCACGGTCAGTGCCAGCTCGACGCCCTGGTCGCGCTCGATCACCCGGCTCGCCAGCAACTCACCGGCATCGTCCAGCAGGCCCTCGGTCAGGCAAAACCCCAGCCCCAGTTCTTCCAGGTTCGCGGGCGTCGCCATCATCACCACGTAGGGCCGCCGGTTGAAACTGATCGCCACCGGGCACTCCCCGGCGACCAGGTCTTCACCCGGCTCCAATCGCCCGTCCTGCCAGCGCGACAGGGTAGTGACCGCGGAAGGCATCACTGGCCCGGCTCCCCATCGGCCGATGGCACCAGCGCCAGCCAGGCCGGTGACGACCAGCTGCGCCACGGCCCGGCATTGGCTTCGCGGTACTGCAGGTGCACGGCCAGGTCCAGGCCCAGGGCCAGTTCACGGGCCCGCTCGGGCCCCTGTACCATCATCGTCGTCGCCCAGGCGTCAGCCAGCATGGCCTCGTCGGCGATCACGCTCGCGGCCGCCATCTCGTGCGTGACGGGGTGCTTGTGCCAGGGGTCCAGGATATGCGAGTAGGCCTGTCCGTCGGTTTCGAAGAAATTCCTGTAGGTTCCTGATGTCGCAACCGAATGACCCTGCAACGGGATGACCGGGCCGACCCCGGCTGGCGTGCCGGGCGGGGTTTCCAGAGCCACCCGCCAGGGCCCGCCGGCGGTGCGCGAACCGACCGCGCGCACCTCGCCACCGATCTCGACCAGGAAGCCCCTGAAGCCGTAAGCGCTCAGCAGTTCGGCGACCTGGTCGACGGCATAGCCCTTGGCAATACCACCCAGGTCCAGCCCGAGGCCGCGAACGGATTTCATCAGCGCCGGCGGCTCTTCGCGAAACGACAGCCGGGTCATGCCGGCCAGGGACCCCGCCCCGCTGACCAGGTTGTCCGGCGGCGGTTCTTCGCGGCGGCCCCCGGGGCCAAAACCCCAGGTATCGATCAACGGCCCCAGCGTGATGTCGAAACTGCCGCCGCTCTGGGCGGACACGTCCATGGCGGCCAGGACCACGGCCAGCGTATCGTCCGATACCGGCACCCACGTCGACGGCTGCGCGCGGTTAAAGCGGCTCACCTCCGAGTTGTCGATCCAGTTGGACAGGCGACTGTCGAGGTCGGCGAGCAGCGCGGCAATGGACTCGCTCACGGCCTTCGGGTCCACACCATGGCGCGGCGAGTGGGCGATGACCGACCACGAGGTCCCCATGGTCTGGCCGACGAAGCGCAGTTCCTCGCCCGGAGGCTCTTCGCAGCCCGCCAGCAATAGCGTTGCGAGCAGCAACAGGAGCACCTGGAGCCGCATAGATTTATTGCAATAAACAACTTTAGACATTTATCTTAATATGCTGTTATACATGTATATTTTAGTCTACTTAATCGCGCGCTCGGCCAGGTGGCTCTGTTGCCGTTCACTGAAGGCGCGGTACCTCCGCTGCCATTCCGAAGGCTGCGTGACCCGGGTCACCTGCACCGCCGTGACCTTGTACTCCGGGCAGTTGGTGGCCCAGTCGGAGTTGTCGGTCGTCACCACGTTGGCGCCGGTGAGCGGAAAGTGGAACGTGGTGTAGACCACGCCGGGCTGGACCCGTTCGCTGACCACCGCGCGCAGCACGGTGTCGCCGGCGCGGGACTCGATGCCCACCCAGTCGCCATCACGCACCCCGCGGAACTCGGCATCGTGCGGGTGGATCTCCAGCACATCCTCGCCATGCCAGCGGCTGTTCTCGGTCCGCCGGGTCTGCGCGCCGACGTTGTACTGGCTCAGGATCCGGCCGGTGGTCAGCAGTAGCGGAAACCGCCGCGTGGAGCGCTCCCCGGTGGGCACGAATTCGGTCACGGCGAAGAAACCCTTGCCGCGCACCATGGCCTCTGCGTGCATGGTCGGCGTACCGGCCGGCGCCGCCTCGTTGCACGGCCACTGGATGCTGCCCAGGTGGTCCAGCTTGTCGTAGCTGACGCCCTGGAAAGTGGGCGTCAGGCGCGCGATTTCATCCATGATTTCGGATGGATGCGCGTAATTCATCGCAAACCCCATCGCGTTGGCCAGCATCTGCGTCACTTCCCAGTCCTCGTACCCCGCCAGCGGCTCGATCACCTTGCGCACCGGCGAGATGCGCCGCTCGGCATTGGTGTATGTGCCGTTCTTCTCCAGGAAGGACGAACCCGGCAGGAAGACATGCGCGTAGCGCGCGGTCTCATTCAGGAACAAATCCTGCACGACCAGCAGGTCCAGGGCCCGAAGGGCGGCATCCACGTGATGCGTGTTCGGGTCCGACTGGGCCACGTCCTCGCCCTGGCAGTACAGCGCGCGGAAGCGACCGGCAATGGCCGCGTCGAACATGTTGGGAATGCGCAGGCCCGGTTCAGGTTGCACCGGCACGCCCCACTCGGTCTCGAACAGCGCCCGCACCGAGGCATCGCTGACATGCCTGTAGCCCGGCAACTCATGAGGGAACGAGCCCATGTCGCAGGACCCCTGCACGTTGTTCTGGCCCCGCAACGGGTTCACGCCCACGCCTTCCCGGCCCAGGTTGCCGGTCAGCATGGCCAGGTTGGCGATCGCCATGACCATGGTCGAGCCCTGGCTGTGCTCGGAAACGCCCAGTCCGTAGTAGATCGCGCCGTTGCCGGCGGTGGCGTACAGTCGCGCCGCGGCGCGCAGCGTGTCGGCCTCGATGCCCGTCACATCGGCGACTGCCTCCGGCGACTGTGCCTGGTCCTCGATAAACGCACGCCAGCGCACGAACGACGGCATCTCGCAGCGCTGCTCAATAAACGCCATGTCCGCCAGGCCCTCGGTGACGATCACGTGCGCCATGGCGTTGGCGAAGGCGACGTTGGTGCCGGGCCGCAACGGCAGGTGAACATCGGCACGCACGTGCGGGCCGGCCACCAGGTCGATGGAGCGCGGATCGACCACGATCAGCTTCGCGCCCTCGCGCAGGCGGCGCTTGAGCCTGGAGCCGAACACCGGGTGGGCATCGGTGGGGTTCGCGCCGATGACCATGATCACGTCGGCCTGCGCCACCGAACGGAAGGCCTGCGTGCCGGCCGACTCGCCCAGCGTGGTCTTCAGGCCATAGCCGGTGGGCGAATGGCAAACGCGGGCGCAGGTATCGACGTTGTTGTTGCCAAAACCGGCACGGACCAGCTTCTGCACCAGGTAGGTCTCCTCGTTGGTGCAGCGTGAAGAGGTGATCCCACCCACCGAGTCCACGCCATGCTCGGCCTGGATCTCGCGCAGGCGGCGCGCGGTGTAGGTAATCGCCTCGTCCCAGTCGACTTCACGCCATGGCTGGTCGATCGAATTGCGGATCATCGGCCGGGTGATGCGGTCGGCGTGCGTGGCATAGCCCCAGGCAAACCGCCCCTTGATGCAGGCATGCCCCTCGTTGGCCTGGCCTTCTTTCCACGGCGTCATGCGCACGACCTCGCCGTCACGGGTCTCGGCACGGAAACCACAGCCGACGCCGCAGTAAGCACAGGTGGTGACCTGGAAGGCATCGGGCTGCCCCTGGCGAATCACGGAGGTGTCTTCCAGCGCCGTGGTCGGGCAGGCATCGACACAGGCGCCGCAGGATACGCACTCGGAGTCCATGAACCCCTCGCCCTGGCTGGCCATGACCTGGGAGTCGAAGCCGCGCCCGTCGACCGTCAGTGCGAACGTGCCCTGGGTTTCCTCGCAGGCGCGCACGCAGCGATAGCAGACGATGCAGGCCGCGGGGTCAAAACGGAAATACGGGTTGCTGCTGTCGCAGGCGGCGTCCTGGTGCTCCGCCCCGCCGGCATAACGGCTTTCACTGACCCCCATCGACGCCGACATGTCATGCAGCTCACAGGCACCGTCACATTCGGCCGGGTGATCCGACAGGTACAGTTCAATGACGTTGCGACGCAACCGCTCAACCCGCGGCGTCACCGTGCGCACCACCATGCCCGGCTCGACCGGCGTGGTGCACGACGCCGGCGTCCCCCGTCGCCCCTCGATTTCCACCAGGCAGACCCGGCAGGAGCCGAAGGCCTCCAGGCTGTCGGTCGCACACAGTTTCGGTATGTCGATACCGGCCAGCGTCGCCGCGCGCATCACCGAGCTGCCGGCCGCGACCTCGACCTCGCGACCATCCACGGTCAGGCGGATGGTCTCCGCCCCTGGGCCGGGTGCCGGCGTCCCCAGGTCGGATTGCGGGCGATACGGCTGAAGCTCAATCGGCTTACTCATGCGCACACCTATTCATGAATATCATTTCGTATTTAACGGTCACGAAAATCTTCGGGAAAGTGCGACAGCGCGCTGCGTACCGGGTGCGGCGTCAGCCCGCCCATGGCGCATAGCGACCCGTCGACCAGGGTGTCACAAAGATCATTTAATACTTTAATATTATTCTCTATATCATTGTTGCCTATTATTTTATCCAGAACCTCAACACCACGAACCGAGCCCACACGGCAGGGCGTGCATTTGCCACAGGACTCCAGCGCGCAGAAGGCCATGGCGAAGCGCGCCTGCCGGGCCATGTCGACGGTGTCGTCGAACACCACCACGCCGCCATGCCCGAGCATGCCGCCCACGTCGGCGAAGGATGCGTAGTCCAATGGCGTATCCCACAGCGATTCGGGCAGGTAGGTGCCCAGCGGCCCACCCACCATCACCGCGCGCATCGCGCGGCCACTGGCGGTGCCGCCACCGTATTCGCGCAACAGCGTCGACAGCGGCGTGCCGAACGGCACCTCGACCAGGCCACCGCGGGCAATGTTGCCCGACAGTTGCACGGTAAGCGTACCTTTCGAGTCCCCCGCCCCCAGCCCGGCATAGGCCCCGGCGCCGTCGGACAGAATCGTCGAGGCCGCCGCCAGCGTCAGCACGTTATTGATCACGGTCGGCTGGCCGAACAGCCCCTTGATGGCCGGTAATGGCGGCTTGAAACGCACCAGCCCGCGACGGCCTTCCAGGCTGTTGAGCATGGACGTCTCTTCACCGCAGATATACGCGTTCGCGCCCAGCCGCAACTCGATGTCGAAGGCCTTGCCGGAGCCCAGCAGGTCATCACCCAGGTAGCCGCCGGCCCGCGCCAGCGCGATGGCCTGCTCCAGCACATCCCGTGCCCGCGGGTACTCCGAGCGCAGGTAGATCAAGCCCAGGGTCGCACCGGTCGCCAGGCCGGCAATCGCCATGCCCTCCAGCAACTGGTACGGGTCCGCCTCCATCAGCAGGCGGTCGGCAAAGGTGCCGGAATCGCCTTCGTCGGCATTGCAGGCGATGTACTTCTGCGCCGCCGGCGTATCCAGCACGGTCTGCCACTTGATGCCGGTGGGAAAAGCCGCCCCACCCCGTCCACGCAGCCCGGAGGCCTTGATCACGTCGACGATCGCCTGCGGCGCCATGCCGAGCGCCGCCTCTAATCCTTTGAAACCGCCATGCGCCATGTAGTCCCGGATCGAGACCGGGTCGATGACCCCGGCCCGCGCGAAGGTCACCCGCTGCTGCGTGGCCAGCCATTCGACATCGTCCGGCGCGCCCTGCGCCAGCGGGTGATCGCAGTCAAATGGAAAGCCCGAGGCGAACAGGCCGGGCACATCCTCGACATTTACTGGCCCGAACAGCCGCCGGCCACGCCCGTCCTCGACCTCCACCAGTGGCTCCAGCCAGAACGCCCCGCGCGAGCCGTTGCGGACCAGTTCGATGGGGATGCCGCTGCGCGCCGCTTCGGCAACGATGGCCGCGGCCACCCGGTCGGCACCCAGCGCCGCCGCGGTAGTGTCACGCGGCACGAAGACGCGGATCATTCGCCACCCTCCCGCTGCGCCAGGATGGCGTCGAAGCGCTCGGGGGTCACGCGCGCATAGACATCGTCTCCAATCCGGATCGACGGCGTGCAGGCGCAGTTGCCCAGGCAATACACGGGCTCGAGCGTGAAGCGCCCGTCCGCGGTGGTGCCATGCCAGTCCACGTCCAGGCGCTGGCGCACATGCGCCTCCAGCCGATCGGCGCCCATGGCCTGGCAGGCCTCGGCACGACACACCCAGAGGGTTTCCGAGCCACCGGGCTGCTGGCGGAAATCATGGTAAAACCCGATGACGCCCTGAACCTCGGCCCGCGAGCGGTCGATTGCACGGGCGATGGCGGGCACTGCCGCGGGCGGTATCCAGCCCAACTCGGCCTGCACCGTGCGCAGGATCTCCAGCAGGCGGTCGGCCCGGGCACCATGGGTCGCCAGCGCGGCATCGACTGCCACCAGGATGTCCTCTTCAGCACCTGCCATCTGCCCACCCAACCGCAACAATGAGAGCGCCAGTCTATCGCTCCAAATACCGGTTTGGCCAACGCGCCGCGTTGGGTAGAATGGTGCGGTCTTTGAAGGGGGGACCCCATGACACTGTCGATTCTCGGCTACCTGCTGGCCGGGCTGGTGCTGCTTGTTGCCGGCGGCGAGGGCGTCGTGCGCGGCGCGGCCGCGCTGGGCATGCGCCTGGGCCTGTCATCGCTGGCCACCGGCCTGACCATCGTCGCCTTCGGCACCAGTGCACCGGAACTGGTGGTCAATATCGAGGCGGCCACGCTGGGCGAAGGCGGCCTGGCCGTGGGCAACGTGGTCGGCTCCAATATTGCCAACATCGGCCTGGTGCTTGGTGTGGCCGTGCTGGTGCGGCCGATGGGCCTGGATGTCCGCGCTGTTCGCAACGATATCTACGTCATGCTGGGTGTTTCCGCGCTGGCCTGGTTCTTCCTGGTCAACGGCAACATCGGCCAGGCCGAGGGTGGCATCCTGGCGCTCGGCATCATCATCTATGTCTGGGTCAACGTACTGGCCGCCAGGCGCGAAACCGAACCCGCCCAGGCCAGCTTCGAAGGCGCGATTCATGGCCGCGACCGGCCGGTCTGGCTGGACCTGCTGATGCTGGGCATCGGCCTGGTCGCCCTGCTCGCGGGCGGTCGTCTTTTCGTCCACGGCGCACTCGACCTGTCCGGCAACATCGGCCTGTCGCCCACCGTGATCGGCCTGACCGTGGTCGCCGTCGGCACCTGCCTGCCCGAGCTGGCCACCACCGCCATCGCCGCCTGGCGCGGCTATGGCGACATGGCCATTGGCAACGTCGTCGGCTCAAACATTTTCAACGTCCTGTCGGTCCTGGGTATTACCGCGCTGATCCACCCGCTGGAGCGCGGCGACGTGAACCTGGTGGACCTGCTGGTGTTCCTGCTCTCCGGCGCCGTGCTGCTGCGGCTGATCGTTACCGGCTCACGGCTGGCGCGCTGGGAAGGCGCGGTGCTGCTGGCCGGATTCTGTATTTACACGGGCTGGCGCGTCACCGCCTGACACTCCCCTTCGGTCAAACGACTGTCCTAATTGCGCAAGCGCACTCCCGTGCACGGGCGTAACCTTCGTTTCGTAATTCGGCGACGGGGTGAGTGGAACGGCTGCCGGGAGTCGAAGCAGGTGCGTGTGCCCGTCGCGGACTCCTCCTTTGGCGCGCATCGGCGCCCCGGCAAAACCACCAGTGTGTGCGTGTGTGTGTGTGAGCCTTAATACTGACTGGTGGATCTTCAGCCCTGGCACCCTCCCCCGGTGCCAGGGCTTTTTTCATGGTGAACGCCAGAACACGTCCCCTGGCACCGGCTCGGCCGGCAGGCTCGACAGGAACGCATAGAGGTCGTCCAGTTCCTGCTCGTTGAAATGGGCGAAGCGGTCACGCGCGATCATCGCCATCAGCGGGTGTGTTTCCCGCCCACCCAAGGCAACCCCTTCACGCATCAGGGTCCGAAAATCGGGCTCCAGGTACCCCGCGACGATGGCCAGGTCCGGCGGCCCGATGCCGCGCGATTGCGAACCACGCACATCCAGGCCGTGGCATTCATTGCACGTGGTCATGGCGAGATACTCACCACGCCTCAACTGCTCGTCTGCCAGCCCTTCTCGCAGTGGCGGAACAGCATCGGCCCAGGCGGCCATGTGCTTTTCCTCGCCAGTGGCCAGCCACCAGCGCGCGCGCCAGCCCAGTCGCGGAGCCGGCAATGCCGACTCGACCACTGGCGCTGAACGCAGGAAGGCAAACATGGCCACCAGGTCATCATCCCGCAGGTGAACCCAGTTGTAGGACGGCATCGACCACAGCGCACGACCGTCGCTGCCAACGCCATGACGGATCACCGCCTCGAACGTCGCCAGGTCATGTTGCCTGGCCCACTGCGCCAGGTTCGGCGGCACGGCCCGAGCCACCCAGTCCCACTCATCGTCGAACACCTGCCCTTGCAACTGCTGGCCATGGCAGCCGAAGCAGCCGCGTGTACGGGCCACGTGCCGGCCATGTTCAAGGGCGGCGGCGCCAGAAGGAACCATATGCTTGAACGCTGCCGGGGTCTGGACGTCCCTGAGGGCACGCTCACTCAGCACATAGACCGCAGCTAAAACCATTGCCACCAGCGCGACAATCGTGACAGCAACACCAGGCAGCGTTTTCATGGTCTCCCCCACACCATCCAGGCCAGGCAAGGGCGGCGTGGCCAGCCGCGCCGCCCTCTGTCAGTCTAGCGCACGCAGCACGTTTTCGAGCCCACGCCGGTCGGCCGGGTCGATACGCGACAGCACCTGTGCCGCGACCTCTGCAAACGTGCCGTCAGACTCTTCGAACACGCGCCGCCCCGATTCGGTCAATGACACCAGGCTGACCCGCGCGTCACGCGCGGAAGACGCTTTCGCCACCAGGCCGATTTTCTCCATCGGGTTCAGCAACCGCGTGACGCCCGACGCCGTCAGCCCCACCCGCTCGGCCAGGTCAATCCGGCGCAGCCGATTGTCAGTGGCGTCATGCAACTGGCGCAGGACCAGGTACTCGGAAAGCCCGACACCATGGATGGACAGCGCCACCCCCAACTGCTTCTGGATCTTGCCGACGGCGCGGTCCAGCCGGACCACCAGGTCGCGATCATCATGAGCTTTCACTTGCGTACTCCTTAATAATTCATTGATGCCGCAATTATATAATGCATTGCTTGCGCACTCAAGTTTCTGCAAACACTCAGATCGGCGTACAACTGCTAGTCAGCACTGTCCTCGCCTTCCCAGTAGTCCCGGCCTTCCGATTTCCGCCCGATGTACTCAAATCGTCGTTCAAACCCCAGTGATTTTCGGCTGGCGACCAGGAATTTTCCCGAATCCGGGTACTCACAGACATCCGTATCCGACCGGGAAGAGATCGCCAGGTACCGCAGGGTCGTATCACCGGTATTGGTTAACTTGTGCGCATAGGCCGGACCGCCCCGGGGTGCACCGAGAACATCGCCAGCGGCAACCGCGTAGCGCGTATCGCCAAAGCGATAAGTGCCGCTGCCTTCCAGGATCACGAACATTTCATCCTCGACATGATGGACATGAAACGGACACGCCGCCTTACCCGGGGGCACTTCGCAATAACTCGCGCCGAGTTGAGTCAACCGTAGCGCCTCACTCACGCCCGCATCGCTTGAAGCGTAATGCGCACCCTGGCTGAACGGCTCCAGGTCGAGGTCGCCCATGCTGACGACCGGCTTAAACCCTTTTGACATGGCTCCCCCGCTTCCTTATTTCAGTGAGTGCAAACCGAAAATGGTGCCCTCGGTATCGATGGCCAGGGAGATAAACCCGTATTCACCAATGGAGAACTTGGTCTTCTCAACCTTGCCACCGGCTGCCGCCACGCGGGATTCTTCAATGGCACAGTCTTCGCAGGAAAAATAGACCAGGACGCTGTTGTTACCCACCGGGAACCCCTCCATTTTGACCAGCGCGCCGCCTGCGCCGTAGCGCTCCATGTCTGATGGAAACGCCATCATCAGGATGCCTGGGTCATTGGGGTCACCCAGGGCCTCCAGTTTGACGCCCAGGACTGTTTCGTAAAACCCCCGCGCCCGATCCATGTCAGACACGTAAATCTCAAACCAACCTACTGGATTACCCATCGTCAATCGCTCCTGTGTGAACGGTAAATGGTGTTTGCTGACGGTGTTCAATTCCCAGTTTAGTCCCGGGCCTGCCCGGAATCCAAAATGCCGGAATCCAAAAGGCTTGTGCGCTGGCCGAGCACCGCGGACCCACCCTCCCAGGCCAGCGCGATCTCGTTGGCCTGCATGGCCGCCAGCGCCGCGTGGATGCCGTCTTCGGTCAGCGCAGGCGCTTCGCCGTTGATCGCCGTCAGTACCAGGCCCGGCGCCAGGCCCGCACGGGCGGCGGGCGACCCTTCCCATACCATGGCCACGGATACCGCATCGTCGAAAGCCAGGGTGAAGCCGAACGCGGCATGGGCGAACGGCTTGCCGGCATACTCATGGAACCACGCCGAACCGCCCGTGGCGTCCAGCGTGATGATGAAATGCTCGAGCCAGCGCGCCCCCAGCAGGCTGGGTGACCGTTCGCGCCGGATGGCTTCCACCCGGGCGGGCGCCAGGCCTGCCAACGAAAACGTCGGCATCTCACCCATCCATTGCTCGGCATCCGGCGCCTGGCCGCCCAGCGATGCGCCGGGTGAGCCGTAACCCTGAATTTCCCGCCCGATACCGCCGGCCTTCGCCGCGCCTTCCAGGTCAGGCGGAGAAATGGCGAAATAACCGGGCGAGCCGGTGTCGAGCATGGCCTTGCTGCGCGCCTGCTCGGCAAAACGCACGTCGAAGATCGGCGCATGCGGATAGCCAAAATCATGCAATGGCGTTTTCCGCGACGTGTCCACGTGCGGCAGGTTTTCCGCCTGCGCGTCGAACCGGAGCACACCGCTGCGCAGGTCGAACTGCCACCCCCCAAGCGCCAGCAATTCCGAGCCGAGCACCCCGTCCCCGACAATGGCGCGCGTGGCGGCATTGTCTGCAAACGGAGCCACGAACATCGGCACCCGCGTGAAACCCACCCCACCCACGCGGATGTCCGCCTGGACGATGCGACTGCGGATCACCGTGCCGTGCGCGTCCGTGCCCTGGCTTTCGCCCACCACCGGCAGCCCCAGCGCGTCGACCAGCGCCGAATCGATCATCGAAGGGGAACCGGTATCGACCACGAAACGAACCGTCTGTCCGCCGATCTCCACGTCCGCATAGAGCTTGGTGGCGATGACCTGCAACGGCACCTCGAATGCCGCAGGCCCTTCAGCCAGGCGCGGACCTTCAGTGACCCAGCGCGGCGGCCCATTCTCCGGCTGCGCCATCGCGGCCGAAGAAAACAGGACCAACAAGCCAACCATCATTCGCCAGCATGGTGCGTTCATGATTCATCCCGAGTGAGCCTGGTGGGGCAAGCATAGAACACCCGTGTGTCATTCGTGCATGCCAGGGCCGTTTATGGCCGGCACGGCAATCCCATGGGCCACACAATCACCCCATCATGAACAACGACGGTTGGACCAACGGAATGAATACACTGGAAAACAGGGTGGCGATTGTCACCGGCGCCAGCAGTGGCATCGGCCGCGCCACGGCGCTGGCGTTTGCGCGCGAAGGTGCCGCAGTGGTGGTTTCGGCCCGCCGGCAGCCCGAACTGGACCAACTGGCCGAGGAGATCAAGCACTCGGGCGGCCGCGCCGTCGCCGTGGCGGGTGACATCTGCGAGGATTCGACGGCCAGGGCACTGGTGGAGACCGCGGAATCGCGGTTCGGCGGGCTCGACATCGCCTTCAACAACGCCGGCACCATGGGTGAAATGGGCCCCACAACCGATATCTCGCTGGCCGGCTGGCAGCGCACGCTGGATATCAACCTGACCAGCGCGTTCCTGTGCGCGCGTTACCAGCTGCCTGCCCTGCTCAGGCGCGGCACGGGCTCACTGATCTTTACCTCGACATTCGTCGGCCACACCGTGGGCTTTCCCGGTGTTGCGGCCTATGCCGCCAGCAAGGCCGGCCTCACCGGGCTGGTGAAGGCCCTGGCGGCGGAATTCGGCCCCCAGGGCATCCGCGTCAACGCGCTGCTACCCGGCGGTACCGACACCCCAATGGCCGCTGAAATGAATGACACGCCGGAAGCGCTGGCACAGGTCGCCAACCTGCACGCGCTGAAACGTATCGCCCGCCCCGAGGAACTGGCCGAAGCGGCGCTGTTCCTGGCCTCACCCGCCGCATCGTTCATGACCGGGAGTGCGATGCTGGTCGATGGCGGCGTCTCGATCAACCGCACCTAGGGCCGCTTTCAGAACCGCTGCCGCAGCGCACTGGCAACCCGCTGCGCCGCCTCCACCGGCTCGACCCGCCCCACCGAAACCGTGTCGCACCCCTGGAAGGCCATGAACGCCTCCAGCGCCTCGCAGAACGCCGCCATCAGCGCTTCGTCATCGACACCCTGCGGTTCGAAGTGCAGGGTCCTGATCTCCAGCCGCCGCGCCTTGCGATGGACCTTGCAGTCCATGCGGCCGACAAAGCGGTCGCGGTACAATAGCGGCAACGAGAAATAGCCATATCGGCGCCGGCCCTCGGGCAGGTAGCATTCGAGCTGGTACTGGAAGCCGAATAGCGCCTCCAGCCGCTCCCGCTGGATCACGCCATGGTCGAACGGCGACAGGATGGAGAGCCGCTGGGCGGCGCGCGGCATGGGGCGCTGCAGCAGGCCGGCCTGGCACAGGAACACGGTGCCGTCGACGCGCACCTGCTCAAGCTCGCCGGCCGCCAGGCGCGCGTCAACCAGCGCCTTTACCGCCGCCCGCAGGGGCGCGCCCTTGCGCAGGTAGGTCACTCCCTTCAGGGTGACGAAGGCGTGGGAGCGTAGCTGTTGGTCGAGCAGGTAAGCGGCCTGCTCCTCAAGGCTGGGCATCGAGCAGTCAACGTCGGCTGGCAACACCCGCTCGGCCAGGTCATAGGTCTTCTGGAAGCCCTCGCGGTCGCTGACCATCAGGTCGCCGCGCATGTACAACTGCTCCAGGGCCTTCTTGGCCGGCTTCCAATCCCACCAGCCTTCGCGCCGGGTGGACGGATTGTCCAGGTCGCGCGATTTCAGCGGGCCTTCGCTACGAACCCGCGCCAGCAGCTCGTTCATCAGCTTCGTGTCAGGGTTGCGGTTCCAGTGCACCTGGCCGCGGTTGATGGCGTCCTTGTACGGCAGGGAATACCGGAAGTCACTCATCGGCAGGAACGCCGCCGCGTGTGACCAGTACTCGAAAATCTCGCGGCGATGCAGCAGGCGGTCAATCATCGAGGGCTCGAAGCCCGGCACGCGAGAATGCAGCACGTGATGATGCGCCCGTTCGACCACGGAGATCGAGTCGATCTGCACGTAGCCCAGGTGCCCAAACGCCTTGGCAGTGCCCCCGAGCCCGCGCCCGAACGGCTGCCGGTGCAGCAAACCCAGCGCGGCCAGGGCGTGCCGGCGGACCGCCCGTCGATCCCTCTGGCGCGTGATATCGATGACCGCCGACGTCATTGGCGATGGCTCTTGCGGACCACCAGCTTCAACGCCGACCAGGTCTCATCCACGGCACACACCTTGATGTCGACCAGCGTCATCGGCAACGCGACCTCCCGGATCACGTCCTCGGTAACTTGCGAGGCCACACCGGATGACTTCTTCGGCCATGACACCCAGATGGCGCCGTCCTGCGGGATCTCGCCCAGCCCCTGCCGCAGCAAACGCCGCAGCCGGGCCCGCGAAGTGGTGAACAGGTGAAAGATATCCACCGGCGCGCGCAGCCGGGAAGACACGACGGCGCCTTCCGGCAACGGGGCCAGCAGTCCGGGGAAATGCGCCGGCGCACCGAGCACCTTCACCCGAGAACCCGCCTTGATGCCCAGCTTGGTCGCCAGTGGCGTGCCGGAGTAGCCTGCCCCCTGTGAACTCATTCGGGGCTCATTTCAGGCCACTTTACGCCCGCGAATGCTGTAGACCATCGGCACATCATGCCCCCTGTGTTCGAGATAGAACCGCCCGGGCTCGCGTTCCACCAGGCCATCAAAACAGTCATAGGGGCTGTAGGGAAATTCATTGACACACTCTACACCGATACCCGCGCCAACCAGCGCGTTGATCACGCTGGACACGGGGTGGGCCCAGGTCGCCAGAGGTGCGACAACATCGGCGCCGTTCTCCGTGTACGAGCCCTCTTCCTCGATGTCGGGCTCCGGCCGTGTGAAGTAGGCGTACCCCGCCAGCAGGTCATGAATGGGGTGGAACTCGACCATGTAGAACGTACCGTCCACGGCCAGGTTGCGCGCCACCACCTGCGCCCAGCGCGCCAGGTCCGGCAACCAGCAGATGGCGCCATAGGACGTGAACACGGTGTCGAACGCGCCGGGGGCATCGGCCTGGTAGCCATAGACATCAGCACAGATGAACTGCGCCTCGACCCCGGCAAGAACGGCCAACTCACGGGCCTTGCCAATCGCCACCGGCGAAATGTCCACGCCGGTGCAAACCGCGCCCATCCGCGCCCAGGACAGCGTGTCCAGGCCGAAATGACACTGCAGGTGCAACAGCCGCCGCCCCGCCACGTCCGGCATCTCGGCCAGCTCGATCTCGCGCAGCGACGTGCGCCCCGCCAGGAAACCATCGACATCGTAGAATCGGGAGCCGAAGTGAGCCTCCGCCCGCCGGTCCCAGCCGGCGCGGTTCATTTCGAAATAGCGTTGCTCAGACTTCGACATGCCCGCTGGGCCTAACGCGCCACGATGTTGGAGAAACCGCCGTAGATCATGCGCTTGCCATCGAACGGCATCTTGCTGATGTCCCAATCCTGCATGCGGGGGTCTTCCATCACAGCCTTGTTGCCCGCATCCCGGGCTTCCCGCGACGGCCAGGTGATCCAGGAAAACACCACTACCTCGCCAGGCTCACATTTCACCGCCATCGGCAGCGAGGTCAACTCGCCATCGGGCACGTCATCCGCCCAGTTCTCCACCACGGACAACGCGCCATGGTCCTTAAACACGACAGCCGATTCTTCAGCCAGCCGGATGTACTCGGCCTTGTTTTCAATCGGAACTGCAAGCACGTAACCGTCTACATATGCCATGGTTGAACCTCGTCTACGTTTTAGCCCTGCTCACTCATGCCCCACGGGATCTCCGCCGGTGCACGATCCAGAAAACCATCGTCAGCGACACGAAAATCACCAGGTAACTGATGGTGCCCACCATTTGCGTCCGCGCCAGCGCGTCGTCGTCAATGACCATGCTCAGCAGGCCCGCTTCGGACCGGTTGCCGGCGGACCACCCCGCAAAATTCCAGGCGGCATGAAGGCCGATGGGCATGGCGATGCCCCGCGTGGCCACCGCACTCATCCCCCATAGCAGGCCGCCCGGAATCACACCCAGCAGAATCGTCTGCAGGCTCCAGCCATAGAGCAGGTGACTCAGGCCGAAAACCACGGCGGTGACGATCACCGCCCACCACGTCCCCATGCCCTCTTCCAGGCGCTGCAGTGCATAGCCGCGAAAACCGATCTCTTCCATGCAGGATGTCGCCAGGAACCGGGCGAAAAAGATGATGACGACCATGGCGCCCACACCCGGCACCACCTCGAAACGGACGGGGCCGGCAAACAGTGAGACGATCAGCACGTGGACGCCGAAGGAAACGACGCCAATCAGCAGCCCCAGCGAGAGGTTGCCCCATGCCGCCCGGCTCACCGCCAGGCCGGGGTCTTTGCCGCCTGGCGCGTCTTTCTTTATGAAGAACCTCGTCAACACGATGAGGCCGGCGCTGCTGATGAAGCCCCAGGCCGTCAGCTGCCAGACTTCAGAGCGAATCAGCAGCGCAGTGGCGAAACCCACCGCCAGGGTAATGGCGACATACCCGGCCCAGAACAGCAAAACGGGGAGAAGGCCGGATGTTCGATTTGAACGGGTAATGCCTTCGTTGGGTGACGTCATGCGTGCGGTCAGACCAGCGTGACGGCGCACAAACCCAGCAGACCGATATTGGCCAGCGAGCCGAGCATGAAGAAATACGACCTGGGACTGGGGTTTTTCTCCGTCGCAATGGCGTAGTACAGCGCCATGTGGGCGATTCTCGCCGCGGCGAAGACCCAGATGAATACACCGGTCCACAACGCGCTTGCGCCCACCAGGATGGCCAGAAAAGACGCACCCAGCATCGCCGGTAAATTCTCCAGCGAATTCATAAAGGTACGGTGGGCCCTGAAGACAAAGGACGAGTGACTGAGGGACGGATCAATCTTCCCGGGGATGGCGCCCTCCCGCAACGCCTTCGAGCCACTGGCCACGAGCCATTGGACCAGCAGGACGAGGAGCACGACGAACAGCCCCCAGAATGCACTTGTGTATTGGTCGAGGTTGATCATGGTGGTGCTCCAGTTTCAGAAAAAGAAAACGTACCCCAGGTCGACACATCGGTGTCGAGATCGATAACCGTGTAATCCTCGGTTTTACCCCTGGCGCAGGCAAACAGGGAATCTTCATCGTGCATCAGGTAAAGGGAAACCTGTGCCGGCAGTTCAAACTTTGTGGCTGCTTGCCATTCATCTTTGTCACAACGGCCGTCGAACAGGGGGGATTTGTTGGTCTGGTTTATGGCGATGGTTTCGGCAGCATTGGCATCGGCCGCAGCGGTTAACAGGGCGGCACTCAACAAAAGCAATGGCGATAACGTTTTCAATGGATTACTCCGTAGATTCAGAGCCCAGTCATACAAACCTCAGCGGACGTTTTCTACCCAGTGAATCGGGCAAGAAAGATCCAGGCAATGTTGACGATGCAGAACCAGAGCGCATACAGCCGATCGAACCATGCTTTTCGCAGATAGATGCCCAGTCCAGCTAACACGCCGAAGTGAACCATCATGGGCAGGTACCACCAGGGGGCTAATTCGCCATCGCGCAGATAAATGACCACCGGCTCTACAGCGCAGTAGAGAATCATCACGGCAAAAAACTTGCCTCGTATTTCATCAAATGAAGGCAGCTCAGAAGCCCTCAAGGGGCTGAGAATCACCGCTTTGACGTAAAACAGAGAGATGTAAAAGCACAGCAGAAGAAACTCGATGACTGTCCACGGCTCGTACGTTTGCCAGCGAAACGTCGACCACCAAATCGTAATGAGAAGCACGGTAACGCCAAAGGAGAATGCGACGTGAGCAACATCAAGCCGGCCGTTCGGATCTTTCGGCGGACGCGTCATGCCAGCCAGAAGCTGGGCCAGTGCGAGACCCGCGATAATGGAAATCAGGACGAATATGAATTCAAACTGGGACAAGAAGGGCTCGCTTGTTGCTCATAACTGACCGCGTTGGTACAAAAGTCGACTTTGGGTGCCAGCAGCCATGCCGACTAAAGTCTGAATTAAACAGCGGCCGCGAAGTTGACGTCTTAGCAGCCCCTGGCTGCGTTTCACATGGATTGTTACGCCGCAAACTCAACTTGCCGCACACCATCAAGTTTTGCGTGACGCTTTGCCTGCCACAGATCATAGGCGTCCTGCATGGCCAACCAACTTTCCGGCGAGCGCCCGAGAGACTTGGACAGCCGCAGCGCCATCTCCGGACTCACCCCGCTCTTTCCGGTGATGATGCGGTTGAGCGTGGATGGTGAGACAGCCAACTTGTCCGCCAATGCACGGGCGCTGAGTTCAAACGGCTCCAGGTAAACCGAGCGGATAAACTCTCCAGGATGTGGTGGGTTGTGCATGGCCATCAGTGATAATCCTTGTAGTCCAAAACGTAAGCATTTCCGTCACGAAACTCGAACGTGATACGCCAATTGCCGCTTACAGACACCGACCAACGCCCTTTCAACCGGCCTTTTAGCGGATGCAGTTTGAAGCCCGGAACATCCATATCTCCGATTTCCAGACTGGTTTCCAATGCCGAAAGAATCATTCGGAGCCGGATTTTGTGACCGGACTGAACGCCCGCCACGCTGCCCGTTTCATAGAACTTCCTAAGGCCCTTGTGCCGGAATGACTTGATCACATGCTCATGATAGCGCGTTGCGCATCACGCAACAACTTGCTGCATAACCTTCTGAACTAACCGGCGCCAGCGTCGCTGGCATTAGGGTCCAGTGGCTTTCTATGCCGTTGCAGCAGCAACACTCCCAGAGGCAACAATGTGACGACGACCAAGGTGTTGAAGTCCAATAGCACGCTCAATATGTCGCGCGCCTGGGAGCCCGTGAGCGAATACAGAAGCGATAGCACAGCCCCAAATACTGCCGCTTCAAACGCAGCGCCGCGTACAAACCTAATGAGTGCGAAGCCGATGGCCAACGCTAAAAGCAAGCAAGGCAGCCACACGACCCCGGCGTTCCAAAGGAACAAGGCGGTTCGCTCGTTACCCTCTGCAAACCCGGCGTACCATTCAGGCCAGGCAAACGCGAGACTTCGTTCCAGCGTGACAGTGACGAGCCAGGAATACAGGGCGCCCGCAAACAGGCCTCCAATGATCCAATGTAGTTTCTTCATGACTGCATGATAACGGACAAGCGCCATCCGGCTGAAATGGGCAAACCGGAGATCGAGGCGTTTTGACTTAACTGGCTGTTAAGCGCGGGGTGCGCTGGGCGCGCGATCGCCGCTGGACTGAAGGACTTGGGGAAAAATGGTGCCGGATAGGTGATTCGAACACCTGACCTACGCATTACGAATGCGCCGCTCTACCAACTGAGCTAATCCGGCTCCGGGAAGGGCGCAGAGTATAGGCAAATCAGGGCCTTCAGACAACATCGGCGCGGCAATTTCCTACACTTTTTTGAGGTGGTTTGCGGTATCGGTGGCGGCCGGGCCTGGGGACACTGTCTACACGCGGGATGGTCCCGCGTCTGAGCATTCAACAGGGGACGTGTCATGACTGGCCATCGGGGATTCAGCCTGGTCGAAGTGTTGATCGCCATCACGGTGATGTCGGTTGGCCTGGCCGCACTGGCGCGTCTTTCCCTGGTGGGCATTGCCGATACCGGTGGCGCCCGGGCGCATTCACAGGCGGTTGGCCTGGCGTCCGAGGCTGCCGAATTGCTGCGGTTTGGTGCCGCCGGCTACGACGACTGGAACGGCGGCGGAACAGCGCCTTCCTCCTGTGGCCTGGGATCGCCCTGCCCGCCTGCGTCCTTCACCCGTAATTTCGCCGCCGACTGGGCACTGCGCGTTGCGGATCGGCTTCCAGGCGGCCTGGGGGCCGTCTGCCGTGACGCCAGCCCGGGCGACGGGGATCCGTCCGATGCCGCCTGTGATGGCACCGGCCGCTACGTGGTCAAGGTGCTGTGGCGCTCTCCGGCCGGCACGCCGATGCGACACGTGGTGGTGCTGCCATGACGGCGCGCGGCTTCACCCTGGTCGAGTTGTTGGTGGCAATGGCCATTGGTGCGCTGGTCACCACCAGCCTGGTGCGGGTCACCCAATCCGTGGGCGGGGCCTGGCGGGTGCAGGACGAAACCGCCCGGTTGCACGAGCACGCGCGGCTCGCGGTGCGGACGCTGCTCGGCCCTGTCGGCGGCGCCGGCTACCAGCCGGACCCCTGGTCCGGACCGTTACCGGCGGTCACGGCGGGCAGTGCCGACGAGTTCAATGCCCATGGTGACCGTCTCGAGGTCCAGCGGCGTTCTCCGCGCAACTGCTACGGCAGCGATAACCCGGTGGCGGGCCCGGGTGGCGGGCCGGCGCACTATCTCGAAATCAACCGCTTTCATGTCAGGGACGGGAGCCTGGTGCGGCAGTGCCGTTACGGCGCGGACTCATCGTCGCTGACGACACAGATCAACAACCTCGGCGTGGTCGAGCACGTGGACAACTTCCAGGTGCTGTACGCCGAGGACACGGATGCGGATGGCGTTGCCAACCGCTGGGTCAGGGCTGGCCAATGGCAGGAAGAAAGCCGGATATTGGGGGTGCGGTTTGCCTTCCTGCTGGCCAGCCCCGGTCCTTTATTCGCGGACCACGGTGGTGCCCACGACCTTTTGGGCACCACGGTCAACGCGGCTGATGACGGGCACGCCCGTGTCGTCAGCCATGCGGCGGTTGCCATCGCCGGGCGGGTGCAGTGATGCGGCGGCCGGGTCATGCGCTGCCGCGGCAATCGGGTGTAGCCTTGGTGCTCTGCGTGCTGTTGCTGGCGTCTCTGTCATTGGTCGCCATGGCGGGGGCCGGTGACAGCCAGGTTCAGGTGCGGGTCGCGGCCAACCTGTCTGCCGAGCGGGCCGCGTTGCGGGCCGCGAAATCCGCGCTCAGCTGGGCAGAGCAATGGCTGCACGGCCTGGACGGGACGAGCCGGCCGCCGGCCTGCGGCTCGAACTGCGCCGGCGGCCCGCCAGTTCATCCGGCCAATGATCTGCCACCCTTGCTGGAGTACCAGCCGGAAAGCTGGTGGCTGAGTCATGCGCGGGCCGATGGCAGCGATCCCATCACCGGTGGCACGCTGGCTGACCGCGCGCCGGACCGGGGGCCGGTCGGGCGCTGGCTAGTGGAGGAACTGCACCATGCCGCCGCCGGCACCACCGCGGGGCAGCCCGAGATCACCTACTACCGTGTCACCGCCCGTGCCACGCCCTACCCTTCAGGCACGCCGGTGGTCATCGAAAGCATCATCGCGCGTCCATGGGGTGACGCCAGCTGGCGGGACGCGTTTCCGGATACGTGGCCCGCACCGGGTTACTGCCTGGGGCTGGCGCAGCCCACCCATTGCGGCCGTATGGCCTGGCGACGACGGTTGTGAAACGCCCTGGCCGTGCGCGTGGCTTCACCCTGGTCGAAGTGATCATCGCGGTGGCGATCGTGGCCATCCTGCTTTCACTGGCAGCGCCCAGCTACCTTCGTCACGGCCTGCGCGCGCACCGCGCCGATGCGCTGGGCGTGCTGATGGTAACGGCGGCTTGCCAGGAGCGGCTGCGGGCGATTGACGGCCACTACGACACCGGGCAGTGCCAGCCGGCATCCAGCGCCCGCTACCAGTTCAACTACGCGGGCGCGTCGGCCGGGGCCAGCGATGGCTACACGCTGCGGGCGACCCCGCAGGGCGCGCAGCGCCGCGATAGCTGTGGGGCCCTGTCACTCTCGCATGATGGCGCACGCAGTGCAGATGGTCGCCTGGGGACAGTGAAATGCTGGAACGCGCTTTAGCGCGCGTGATTCGGCTGCGCTCAGGCGCGCAGTTGCAGGCGCAGTTCCCTTGGTAGGGCAAATTCCAGGTTTTCCGGGATCCCATCGATTTCCTCGGCGGCGCCGGCACCGGCTTCACGCAGGCGCGCGATCACGCCCTGTACCAGGCCCTCGGGCGCCGAGGCACCGGCGGTAACGCCAACGGCCTTTACACCGTCCAGCCACTCGTCGCGGACATCATCAGCGCCGTCAACCAGGTAGGCCGGGATGCCCTGCTTCTCCGCCAGTTCGCGCAGGCGGTTGGAGTTCGAACTGTTAACCGAACCCACCACCAGCACCAGGTCAACCTGCTGCGCCAACGTGCGAACGGCGTCTTGGCGGTTCTGCGTGGCGTAGCAGATGTCGTCACGGCGGGGCCCGACGATCTGCGGAAACGTGTCGCGCAAGGCGGCGATAATCGCCTGGGTGTCGTCCACTGACAGCGTGGTCTGGGTCACGTAGGCCACGTTGTCCGGGTGGGCGATCTCCAGCGTGGCCACGTCCTCTACGGATTCCACCAGGTAGATCTGGTTGTCGCCGGCGGCGTCGTCGGACCACTGGCCCATGGTGCCTTCCACCTCGGGGTGGCCGGCGTGGCCGATCAGCACCACGCCCAGGCCGGCGCGGCAGTGGCGGGCCACCTCCATGTGCACCTTGGTGACCAGCGGACAGGTGGCATCGAATACCTTCAGGCCACGGGAGGCGGCGTTCTCACGCACGCGCTGGCTGACGCCGTGGGCGCTGAAAATCACGGTCTGGTCATCCGGCACGGCGCTGAGTTCATCGACGAAGACGGCGCCCTTGGCGCGCAGGTCGTCGACGACGAAACGGTTGTGTACCACTTCGTGGCGCACGTAAATGGGCGGGCCAAACAGTTCCAGCGCGCGCTCGACGATCTCGATGGCGCGGTCGACGCCGGCGCAGAATCCGCGCGGGTTGGCGAGTAGCAGTTTCATCGTGTTCGGCTCATTTCTCGCGGCTGAAGAAGGCATCCAGGAGCAGGATAATAATACCGCAGGTGATGGCCGAATCGGCCAGGTTGAATGCTGGCCAGTGCCAGCCGGCCACGTGGACATCAATAAAATCAACCACGTAGCCCAGTCGGACCCGGTCAACCAGGTTGCCGATAGCACCGCCCATGACCAGGCCCAGGGCCAGGCCCAGGCGCCATTCGCCGCGTTGCAGGCGCAGCATCCAGACCAGCAACACCACGGTAATCACCACGGCCAGGCCGGTGAACAACCAGCGCTGCCAGCCGCCGGCATTGGCCAGCAGGCTGAATGCGGCGCCGGTGTTGTGCGCCAGCGTCATGTTCAGCCACGAGAACACTTCCACCGGCCGGTACATGTCCAGCGACTGCACGGCGATGTGCTTGGTCCACAGGTCCAGCACCACGATCACGGCCGCCAGCGCCAGCCAGCCGAACACGGCCGGGTTACGGTTCTGCTTCGCCATCAGCCGACCCGGCGAACCTCGCCCTCACCGTCAACGTTCTCGACGCAGCGGCCGCACAGCTCCGGGTGTTCGGCATGGCTGCCGACATCCGCGCGCTGGTGCCAGCAGCGTACGCACTTGGCGTTGCCGGAGGCACTCACGGCAACCGCGACCTTGCCGCCGTCCAGCGACACGCGCTCCAGGTCGGCCGGCGCGTCGGCCAGCGGCGCCAGTTCGGCACCGGAGGTGATCAGGACGAAGCGCAGTTCGTCACCCAGCGAGGCCAGCGCGTCGTAGGCGTCGCCCTCGGCATACACGGTGACCTCGCTGGCCAGCGAGGAACCTACGTCGCCGGCCTTGCGCAGGGCCTCGATTCCCCGGCTGACCACTTCGCGCGCGGCGATCACGTGGCGCCAGCGCTCACGGTCGTCGTCGTCGTCCAGCGTGAACAGGCCGTCGTACCAGGTGGCCAGGAACACGCTGTCCTCGCGTACGCCCGGCAGTTCCGCCCAGATCTCGGACGCGGTGAAACTGACCACCGGCGCAATCCAGCGGACCAGCGCTTCGAGAATGTGCTGCATGGCCGTCTGCGCCGAACGGCGCGGCAGGCTGTCGCGGCCGGTGGTGTACAGGCGGTCCTTGATGATGTCCAGGTAGAACGCGCCCAGGTCGACGGCGCAGAAGTGATGCACCTTCTGGTAAATCTGCAGGAACTCGTAGTCCTCGTAGGCCTGTTCGATCTCGGCCTGCAGCCTTGCGGCACGGTCGACCGCCCAGCGGTCCAGCGGCAGCATGTCTTCCGGCGCCAGCGCCAGGCGCGGCTCGAAGCCGTCCAGGTTGCCCAGCAGGAAGCGCGCCGTGTTGCGCGTGCGGCGATAGGCATCGGCCACGCGGTTCAGGATCTCGTTGGAGACCGACATTTCCTGCCGGTAATCGGCCGCGGCCACCCACAGGCGCAGGATGTCCGCGCCCAGCGTGTTGATCACGTCCTGCGGCGCCACCACGTTGCCGACGGACTTGGACATCTTGCGGCCGTCGGCATCCACGGTGAAACCGTGGGTCAGTACCTGGCGGTACGGCGCCTCGCCGTGCATGGCTACCGAGGTCAACAGCGACGAATGGAACCAGCCGCGATGCTGGTCGGAGCCTTCCAGGTACAGGTCGGCCGGCCGGCTCAGCGCCGGGTTCTCGTCCAGCACACAGCGGTGGGTGACGCCCGAATCAAACCAGACATCCAGGATGTCCGTGACCTTCTGGTAGCGCGCGGGGTCGACACCCAGGCGCTCGAAAATATCGTCTTCGTACCAGCAGTCGACGCCTTCGGCCTCGATCATGTCCGCGGCGGCCGCCATCAGCGCCGGGGTATCCGGGTGCAGCGCGCCATCTTTCGCGTCCACGAACAGTGTGATCGGCACGCCCCAGGTCCGCTGGCGCGAGATGCACCAGTCCGGGCGGCCGGCAATCATGTTGTGGATGCGGTCCCTGCCCCAGCCGGGCACCCAGCGCACGGTGTCGATGGCCGCCAGCGCGTCGTCGCGCAGGCCTTCCTTCTCCATCGACACGAACCACTGCGGCGTAACCCGGAACGCGGTCGGCGACTTGTGCCGCCAGCAGTGCGGATAGCTGTGGTGGAAGGCCTCGTGGTGCAGCAGCACGCCGTTGGTCTCGAGCAGGTCGATGATGAACGCGTTGGCCTTCCAGACGAACTGCCCGCCCACCAGCGGCGTGTCCTCGCCATAGACGCCGTTCGGCCCCACCGGGTTGGTGACCGGCAGGTCGTATTCACGGCCAACCGCGAAGTCCTCCTCACCATGGCCGGGCGCCGTATGCACAGCGCCGGTACCGGCGTCGGTGGTCACGTGCTCGCCCAGTACCACGGGCACATCGCGGTCGTAGAACGGGTGGGCCAGGCGCTGGTGCTCCAGCGCGGCACCGGCCGCCTCGCCCAGGACCTGCATGTTGTCCAGGCCCACCCGCTCCGCCACGGTGGCCGCAAGGTCCGCGGCCAGCACCAGCGCCACGCGACGTCCGCGCCAGTCGCCGGCGACCAGCTGGTAGGCCAGTTCGGCATTCAGCGCCACGGCCTGGTTGGCCGGCAGCGTCCACGGCGTGGTGGTCCAGATGGGGATGCCGACATCGCCGTCGAAAGCTTCGACGCCAAAAGCGCCCAGCACAGCGGTCGGGTCGTCAGCCGTGAACAGCACGTCGATGGCCGGGGACTCACGGTCCTGGTACTCGATCTCGGCCTCGGCCAGCGCCGAACCGCAGTCGAAACACCAGTTGACCGGCTTGGCGCCCTGGGTGACGTGGCCGCGGGCGACGATCTCCGCCAGCGCGCGCACCATGTCGGCCTCGAATTTGAAATCCAGCGTCAGGTACGGGTTGTCCCAGTCGCCCAGCACGCCCAGGCGCTTGAACCCTTCGCGCTGGCGATCAACCTGCCGGGTCGCGTACTTGCGGCATTCGGCGCGGAATGTGCGCGCGTCGACCTTCTGGCCGACCTTGCCCACCTTCTTCTCCACCTGCAGTTCGATCGGCAGGCCATGACAATCCCAGCCCGGCACATACGGCGAGTGAAAGCCGGCCAGCAGGCGCGACTTGACGACGATGTCCTTCAACACCTTGTTGACCGCGTGGCCAATGTGGATGTCGCCGTTGGCGTACGGCGGTCCGTCGTGCAGGATCCACGTCGGACGATCGGCGGTGGCGGCCTGGATGCGCTCGTACAGGCCCGCCTGCTGCTCCAGCATCTTCGGCTCGCGCTGCGCCAGGTTGGCCTTCATCGGGAACGCCGTGCGCGGTAGGTTGATCGTCGCTTTGTAATCCATCGTCTCAGTCTTCCGGGGTCGCCGCCGCCAGGATGGCGCGCGCCCTGTCTTCATCGTTGTTCATCTGCGCCGTCAACGCGGCCAGGTCATCAAAATTCCGTTCTTCGCGGATCCATTCCACGAAACGTGTCTCCAGGCGCTGCCCGTAGAGGTCACCGTCGAAATCAAACAGGTGCACCTCCAGCAGCGCCTCGCCACCACCCACCGCCGGCCGGTGGCCCAGGCTCGCGACGCCGGGCCGCCACGGACCGCCAGCAACGCGCGCGTGGACGGCGTAAATACCCGCCAGTGGGCTGCCGCCGCGGGGCGGCCGCACATTGGCGGTCGGGTAGCCCAGCTTGCGGCCCAGTTGCCGGCCGCGAATGACGCGACCACACAGCGTGTACCGACGCCCCAGCGCGGCTGCGGCCTGGTCGAACCGGCCCGCGGTCAACGCGGCGCGGACGACGGTGCTCGACACGGTCTGGCCGTCGACCTGTACCGGCGCCAGTGCCTCGACGCCAAAACCGTGCGCCCGGCCCAGTTCACGCAGGCGATCGAAATCGCCTTCACGGCCGCAGCCGAAGCGGAAGTCATGGCCGATCACCACGTGGGTGGCGGCCAGGCCCTGCACCAGCACCCGGGTGACAAAATCATCCGCGCCCAGCGCGGCCGATCGACCATTAAAACGCATCACCCAGGCCAGGTCCACGCCCGCGGACTGCAGCAGCGCCAGCTTCTGCGCGGGGCCGGCCAGGCGCGGCGGCGCCGTGTCCGGGCTGAACCACGCACGTGGCAGCGGCTCGAAGGTCACCACCGCCACCCGGCCGCTTTCACCGGCCACCTGTCGGCAACGGCGGATCAGCGCCTGGTGCCCCAGGTGGACGCCGTCAAAGTTGCCGATGGTGACGACCGTCGGGCCGTCGGGCCCGGGGTCGGGCGGGTCCCGGAAGAAGCGCATACTGTGGGTGTCCCGCTGGGTTTCCAAGGTTGCGGATTATAGCAATGTCGTCAATGGCTGCCGCGGCTGAAATGCCCGGGCCGCAGGCCGCAGGCCAGGGCCGCAAGCCCATAGGCCGCGGCACCGGCCAGGATCACCCACGCCAGCTGTCCGGCCCGCGCCGGCGCCTTCAACGTGGCCCAGCTGTCCACCGGCGGCGCCAGCCAGGCCAGCACGGCGACCATCGCCGCGCAGGCGAGCACCACGCCCAGCAACACGCGCGTCCAGCCCGGCACCGGCGTGTACACCCCGGCCCGGCGCAGGCCGCGGAACAGCAGGCTGGCGTTCAGTACCGCCGAGGCCGAACTGGCCGCCGCCAGGCCGGCATGCGGGCCGACGAACCCCCACCACAGCAAGCCGCCGACGAAGGCCAGGTTGAGCACCACGTTTACGCCCATGGACAGCAGGCTGTAACGCACCGGCGTGCGGGTGTCCTGGCGCGCGTAAAAACCGGGCGCAAGTACCTTTACGGCGATGAAGGCCGGCAGGCCCACGGAATAGGCCACCAGGCTGATCCTCGCCATGCCGACGTCCTCGGCACTGAACGCGCCATACTGGAACAGCGTCGACAGGATCGGCCCCGCCAGCACCACCAGACCCACCGCCGCCGGCAGCGTGATCAGCATGGCCAGCCGCAGGGCCCAGTCCAGCGTGTCAGAAAACGCCTCGGCGCTCCTGGCCGCGTGCTTGCGTGACAGGTTGGGCAGGATCACGGTGGCCAGCGCCACGCCGAACACCCCCAGCGGAAACTCCAGCAGGCGATCCGAGTAGTACAGCCAGGACACGCTGCCGGTGACCAGGAAGGTGGCGATCACGCTGTCGATAAGCAGGTTTACCTGCGCGGCGGACGAGCCGATCAGCGTGGGCACCATCAGCTTCAGCACCCGGGTCACGCCCGGCTGGCCCCAGCCCCAGCGCGGCCGCGGCAGCAAGCCCAGGCGCATCAGCGCCGGCACCTGGAACAGCAACTGCAGCACGCCCGCCAGCAACACACCCCAGGCCAGCGCCATCACCGGCACGGCCAGGTGCCCGGACAGGAACACGGCGCAGCCAATCAGCGACAGGTTCAGCAAAATGGGCGTCAGCGCCGGCACCAGGAAGCGCTCGAAGCTGTTCAGGATGCCGCCCGCCAGTGCCACCAGCGACACCAGCAGGATGTATGGGAAGGTGATGCGCAGCATGTCCGCCGACAGCGCGAACTCGGGCCGGCCCTCCAGCCACCAGCCCGGCGCGAACAGCCCCAGCACCAGCGGCGCCGCCAGCACGCCGATGGCTGTGAGCACGACCAGGAACGACGCCAGCGCGCCGGTGACGTTGTCGATAAAGCGCTTCAGCTGGCGGCGGTCGCCCTGCTCTCTCAGTTCGGACAGCACCGGCACGAAGGCCAGCGAAAACGAGCCCTCGGCAAACAGCCGGCGCATGAAATTGGGAATCTTGAAGGCGAGAAAAAACGCGTCGGTCTCGCCGCTGGCGCCAAACCACCGGGCCAGCACCACGTCGCGCAGGAAACCCAGTATTCGCGAGGCGATGGTCGCGCCCCCGACCGTGGCGGTCGATCTGAGCAATTTCAAACGGTTAGGACCCCATGGTTATTTTGGCCGCGGACACAAAAAAGTTTGACCTCGCGCGTAAAAACCGTGATAATTCGCGGCTTGATTTTTACACCTGAATTCTGGAGACCACCTTGGCTAACAGTCTATCAGCACGCAAACGTGCACGTCAGGCCGAGAAGCATCGCCTGCGGAACGCCAGCCAGCGCTCCGCCATGCGTACGGCCATGAAGAAAGTTAACGCGGCCATCGAAGCTGGCGACAAGGCAGCAGCCGAGACGGCTTACAAATCCGCTGTGCCCGCTATCGACAAGGGCGTCAGCAAAGGCCTGATTCATAAGAACAAGGCCGCGCGTCACAAGTCACGCCTGAACGCCCAGATCCGGGCGCTCTGAGCGCTGCCGGGCGCCCGCCCGATTAACGCTTAAGAAGAAGAATAAGGGAAAGCCCCGCCGTGAGCGGGGCTTTTTCGTGGCTTTTTGGTGACGTGTTTCGGGTGACGCGTGACGCGTGACGCGTGACGCGTGACGCGTGACGCGTGACGCGACAGAGCTTACTCGTCGGAGAAGAGGTCATCGCTGAAACCGGGGCCTTGGTCCGCGTTGGAGGCCTGGGCGGCTTCTGCTTCGGCTTCGGCCTGGGCCCGGGCCTGGGCTTCGTCTTCGGCGATCTGCTCTAGGGTCACCATCACGCGCTGCACCAGGTCGCGGGTGCCGTGGCCGGTGGCCGATGAGATCACGGCCCACTCACCGCTGTAGTCGAGTTCTTCCATCACGAATTTCGCCAACTCTTCGGCCTCGCCCTCCGGCAGCAGGTCGGCCTTGCTGAAGACCAGCCAGCGCGGCTTGTCGGCCAGCGTGTCGTCGTAGCGCTGCAGTTCTTTTTCCAGTTCACGCACCGATTCGGCCGGGTCCTTCTGGTCCATCGGCGCCAGGTCAACCAGGTGCAGCAGCAGGCGGGTGCGACCCAGGTGCTTGAGGAACTGGATGCCCAGGCCGGCGCCGTCGGCGGCGCCCTCGATCAGGCCGGGGATGTCAGCAATGACGAAGTTCTGGTCAACACCAATCGACACCACGCCCAGGTTCGGGTGCAGCGTGGTGAAGGGGTAATCCGCCACCTTGGGCCGCGCGGCGGAGACCGCGCTGATCAGCGATGACTTGCCGGCATTGGGAAAGCCCAGCAGACCGACATCGGCCAGCACCTTCAGCTCCAGGTGCAGGTCGCGCGCCTCGCCGGCTGAGCCCGGCACGGTCTTGCGCGGCGCGCGGTTGGTCGAACTCTTGAAGTGCACGTTGCCCAGGCCGCCCTGCCCGCCCTTGGCCACCACCAGCGTTTGCTCGTGGTCAGTGACTTCGCCCAGCACCGCTTCGGCCTCGACATCGGTCACCACGGTGCCCAACGGCACCTTGATCACCAGGTCTTCACCACTCTTGCCGGTCATCTGCCGGCCGCTGCCGCCCTCACCCTTCTGGGCCCTGAACAGGCGTTTATGGCGGAAGTCCACCAGCGTGTTCAGCCCCGAATCACCCAGCAGGATGACGCTGCCGCCACGGCCGCCATCGCCGCCGTCGGGGCCGCCGAATTGCACGTACTTCTCACGCCGGAACGAGGCGGAGCCATCGCCGCCCTTGCCGGCTTCGACCCTGATGGTGGCTTCGTCTACAAACTTCATGGTGAATGTCCTACAGAAATTAACGGCGTATTGTAGTGGAGAGCGTGTCGCGGTTTAACGCAAATTACGCTAATTAAATGAGTTTTGCGAAAAAAATGGGCGGGACGCACAACACCACCAGGCTTTCCTACAACGTGATCGGAGCGGCAATGGCCGTTCACCGAGCGCTGGGCTGCGGCTTCCTGGAGTCGGTCTATGAGCACGCACTGGTGACGGAACTGCGCCACCGCGGCATCACCCATGCCCGGCAGACCTCGATGACCGTCCGCTACCGCGGCGAACTGGTCGGACGGTTCCGCGCCGACCTGGTGGCCGACAACCGCCTGGTCATCGAACTGAAGGCCGCCGCGGCCATCTCACCGGCCTGCCAGGCCCAGCTTCTCAACTACCTGCGCGCCGCCGAGATGCCGGTGGGGCTGATCCTCAACTTCGGCACACCTACGCTGCAGATCAAGCGCCTGGCCAATAGCGTGGGTCCAATCGCGACTAACGGGGCCGGGATCCGCTCGGAGATGTCGTCAAAGGCACCGCAGATTGCGCAAATGACGCAAAGGGCGCGAAATGAGTGAGGGTGGCGCCCCGGCGCTGCACGGGCACCGCACAAAACATGCCCCTTTCAGCACCCAACACGCCCCACCAAACCCATGCCCCGAAAACCCAGGCCAACCCAAGCCAGCGCCGCCCCGTACAGGCGGCATCGCCACCGAAACGCAAGGCCCAACCCTGACTTTTTTTGCGTCCTTTGCGCAATTTGCGAAATCTGCGGAAAAAAAACCCCAACCCCGCTACCCTCCACAACCAACGCTGCCAACCGTCCACCCACAAAAAACCCCGCTAAAGAGCGGGGCTTTTCGCAAATCTACCGTGTCGGTCCAGGCAATTAACCCTCGACCGGCTCCACGCTGACGTACTTGCGCTTGGGCAGACCCTTGTCTTCGAACTTGACCTTACCGTCCACCAGGGCGAACAGGGTGTGGTCACGGCCAACACCGACGTTGTCACCGGCCTTGAAGCGGGTGCCGCGCTGGCGCACAACGATGTTGCCGGCCAGGACGTTTTCGCCACCGTACTTCTTGACGCCGAGGAACTTAGGATTCGAATCGCGGCCGTTGCGTGTAGAACCGCCTGCTTTCTTATGTGCCATGGATCAATCCTCCGTCTTTTCGGCAGACTCGGCCTTCTTGGCCGCAGTCTTCTTGGCTGCCGTTTTCTTCGGCGCAGCTTTCTTGGCTGCGGCCTTCTTCGGAGCCGCCTTCTTGGCTTCGGCGGTTTCGCCGTCAGCCTTCTTGGCAGCCGCCTTCTTCGGCGCGGCCTTCTTGGCCGGCTTGGCGTCGCCCGCACCTTCAATACCGGTGATTTCCAGCGCCGTGTAGTACTGGCGATGGCCGGCGCGCTTCAGCTGGTGCTTGCGGCGCTTAAACTTGATGATCTTGACCTTGTCGCCACGGCCGTGCTCGACCACTTTGGCCAGCACTTTGCCGCCGTCGACCAGCGGGGAACCGACGGTGACGTCTTCACCTTCACCGACCAGCAGAACCTGGTCAAGCTCGACGGTCGCGCCTTTCTCGGCCTCGATCTTCTCTACCTTGATAATGTCGCCGGTGGTCGCACGGTACTGCTTGCCACCGGTTGAAAATACTGCGTACATGGAAACCGCTCCCGTCTGGAAAAGGGGCCTACAAAAGGGCGGGAATGTTAGCGGTTTTCCCCTGACGGGTCAACCGTTTGTGCACTCGAAATCAAACACGGTGTGATTTTGCCCCGTGCTTGACGAGGGGCGTATGATAACCGGTTTAACTCGACATTTTCCCATCCATGGAAAACATCCATATTCGCGGCGCCAGGACGCACAACCTGGCCAATATCGACCTGGACCTGCCCCGCAACCAGTTGATCGTATTTACCGGCCTGTCAGGGTCCGGCAAGTCATCGCTGGCGTTCGACACCATTTACGCGGAAGGTCAGCGGCGCTACGTCGAGTCGCTGTCGGCCTATGCGCGCCAGTTCCTGTCGATGATGGAAAAGCCGGACGTCGACCATATCGACGGCCTGTCGCCGGCGATCTCGATCGAGCAGAAGTCGACGTCACACAACCCGCGCTCGACCGTGGGCACGATCACCGAGATCTACGACTACCTGCGACTGCTGTTCGCGCGCGTCGGCACGCCCTGCTGCCCAGAGCACGGCCAGCCGCTGGAGGCGCAGACCATCTCGCAGATGGTCGACCACATCCTCGCGCTGCCCGAGGGCGCCAAGGTGATGCTGCTGTCGCCGGTGGTGCGCAACCGCAAAGGTGAGCACCTGCAGCTGCTGGACGAGTTGCGGGCCCAGGGCTATGTGCGTGTGCGCGTCGACGGCGTCATCTACGAGGTCGACGCCGTGCCCGCGCTGGAGTTGCGCAAGAAACACGATATTGATGTCGTCATCGACCGGTTTCGCGTGCGCGAGGACCTGAAACAGCGACTGGCCGAGTCACTGGAAACCGCGATCACGTTGTCTGACGGCCTGGCGATTGCCAGCCCCATGGATGACGACGCCGGCTTCAGCGAGAAGCTGTTCTCGGCGCGCTGGTCCTGCGTGCACTGCGACTACAGCCTGCAGGAGCTGGAGCCGCGCATGTTCTCGTTCAATAATCCCAACGGCGCCTGCCCGGGGTGTGACGGCCTGGGCGTGAGCCAGTTCTTCGACCCGGAGCGGGTGGTGGCGAATCCGCACCTGAGCCTGGCCGGCGGCGCCGTGCGCGGCTGGGACCGCCGCAATGCCTACTACTTCCAGATTATCCGCTCGCTGTCGAAGCATTACGGCTTTGACGTCGACACGCCATTCGAGGAACTGCCGGAAAACATCCGCCAGACCGTGCTGTTTGGCAGCGGCGACGAGGTGATCCAGTTCGAGTACTTCGGTGACAAGGGCACGCAGAAGCGCAAGCACCCCTTCGCCGGCGTGATTCCCAACCTGGAGCGGCGCTACCGCGAGACCGACGCCCGCATCGTCCGCGAGGAACTGGCCAAGTACATTTCCAACAAGCCCTGCCCGGAATGCGAGGGCCAGCGCCTGAACCGCGAGGCGCGCAACGTGTTTATCGGCGAGACCAACCTGCCCGATATTGCCGCCTGGACCATCGAGGACTGCCTGTCCTTCTTCGAGCAGCTGTCACTGCCGGGCCGTAAGGGCGAGATCGCCACCAAGATCGTCAAGGAAGTACACGAGCGGCTGCATTTCCTGGTCAACGTGGGCCTGGACTACCTGACGCTGGACCGCCAGGCCGACACGCTGTCGGGTGGCGAGGCCCAGCGCATCCGCCTGGCCAGCCAGATCGGTGCCGGCCTGGTGGGCGTGATGTACATTCTTGACGAGCCGTCGATCGGCCTGCACCAGCGCGACAACGCGCGCCTGCTGGCCACGCTGACGCGCCTGCGCGACCTGGGCAACACCGTGATCGTGGTCGAGCACGACGAGGACGCCATCCGCATGGCCGACTACGTGGTCGACATGGGCCCGGGTGCCGGCGTGCATGGCGGCCAGGTCGTGTTCAGCGGCACTCCGGCGGAGATGATCGCCGACCCGGACTCGCTCACCGGCCAGTACCTGTCCGGCAAGCGCGAGATCGCGGTCCCGGCCCAGCGCACCCAGGCCGACCCCGAGCGCGTGCTGCGCCTGGTGGGCGCATCCGGCAACAACCTGAAGGACGTGACGCTGGAAATTCCGGCGGGCCTGCTGGTGTGCGTGACCGGCGTGTCGGGCTCCGGCAAGTCGACGCTGATCAATGACACCCTGCACCGCCTGGCGGCCCGGCAGCTGTACGATTCCAGCGCCGCCCCCGCACCCTACAAGACGGTTGAAAACCTGGACCTGTTCGACAAGGTCGTCGATATCGACCAATCGCCCATCGGCCGCACGCCGCGTTCCAACCCGGCCACGTATACCGGCCTGTTCACGCCTATCCGCGACCTGTTCGCCGGCACCCAGGAGTCCCGCGCGCGCGGCTACAAGCCGGGGCGTTTCAGCTTCAACGTCAAGGGTGGCCGCTGCGAGGCCTGCCAGGGTGATGGCCTGATCCGCGTGGAGATGCACTTCCTGCCGGACATCTACGTGCCCTGCGATGTCTGCCACGGCAAGCGCTACAACCGCGAGACGCTTTCGGTGCTGTACAAGGGCAAGAACATCCACGAAGTGCTGGAGATGACCGTCGAGGACGCACTGGCGTTCTTCGAGGCCGTGCCGGCCGTCGCTCGCAAGCTGGAAACGCTGGACGCGGTCGGTCTCAGCTACATCACCCTGGGCCAGAGCGCGACCACGCTGTCGGGCGGTGAAGCCCAGCGCATCAAGCTGGCCAAGGAACTGTCCAAGCGCGATACCGGCAAGACGCTGTACATCCTGGACGAGCCGACCACCGGCCTGCATTTCCAGGACATCGTGCAGTTGCTGGCGGTGCTGCACCGGCTGCGTGACCACGGCAACACCGTGGTGGTGATCGAGCACAACCTGGATGTCATCAAGACGGCCGACTGGATCGTCGACCTGGGCCCCGAGGGCGGCAACAAGGGCGGTGAGATTATCGCCACGGGCACCCCGGAAGAACTGGCCGGCATGGCACATTCCCACACCGGCCAGTTCCTGGCCGAACTGCTCGACCGCCAGGCCGAGGCGCGCAAGCGGGCCTGACCGGCCCGCCGGCGCGACACGAGCGCCTAGTGACCGCGGATGGCCAGGAAGAAGTCATCCGTGCCAATGGTGACCGAGGCGCCGTAATACGGCCTGGGCGGTGGAGGAATCACCGCGACCGCGGGGTAATGCACCGGGTGACGGCAACCACGCGCGTGGTAATGGCGCGGCGGTGGCGGGCGGTGGCCGTGGTAAGGGTACCGTTTGCCGTAGCCCCTGGCGTAGTACCTGTCGCCATGTCTGTGGTGCTTGCCGTGGCGCCCGCCACGATGATCGTAACGGTCACCGTGACCACGTTTTCCGTGGTTGTACCCGTGCGAAGGGCCGTGGCCCTTGCCATGGTGCCGCCCATCGGCGTGCGAGGTCTCCGGCAGGGCCAGGGCCAGCCCGGCCAGGGCAATGGTCATTGCAATCATGCGTTTCATCGTTGGCTCCTTTTGCCAGAAATGCGGCGCCAGTCTATGCTGGCCCGCCTGAACCCTTTCTGAATGGAGCCGCACGCATGCTGAACGTCACCGACCATGGCCCCGTCCGCGAAATCCGCCTCGAGCGGCCGCCCGTCAATGCGCTCAACCCGGCGCTGGTGGACACCCTGCAGGCCGCGCTGGAAGCCGCCGGCGGCGAGGCTGACGGCGTGGTGCTGAGCGGGCGCGAGGGCCTGTTCTCCGCGGGCCTGGATGTCCCCGCCCTGCTGGTGCTCGACCGCTCACAGATGGGTGCGTTCTGGCGTTCCTTTGAAGCGTTGCTGAAGACGATCGCGTGCATGCCCGTTCCCACCGCGGTCGCCATTACCGGGCACTCACCGGCCGGTGGCGCCGTCATGAGCCTGTTCGCCGACTACCGCGTCATGTCCCGAGGCCCGTTCAAGATCGGCCTGAACGAGACCCAGGTGGGGCTCACCCTGCCCGGCTTCATTCACGATGCGCTGGTTCGGCTGGTGGGCGCCCACCGGGCGGAACGCCTGATCGTGGCCGGCGCCCTGGTGTCGCCCGAACACGCACTCTCGCTGGGGCTGGTGGATGACCTGGCCGACAGCGCCGATGCCGCCGTGGAGGCCGCCGTCGAATGGTGCCGCAGCCTGATGAAGCTGCCGCGCAAGACCATGCTGACCAACCGCGGCGTCATGCGGCATTCACTGACGCGGCTGTTTGACCAGCCCAATGACGAAGAGGAGTTCCTGGCGGTCTGGTTCAGCGAGGAAACCCAGGCCACGCTAAAGGCGCTGGTGGCTAGCCTGGGGAAGAAGTAACCGCGACCGGCCGTTGCGGATCGCGAATCCACTCGCTCCAGGACCCGGGATACAGGCGCGAGCCGGCCAGGCCGGCGTATTCCATGGCATAGAGGTTGTGGCAGGCGGTCACACCTGACCCGCACATATGCACCACCTCGGCCGGAGCGCGGCCATCCAGCAATGCGGTAAATCGCGCGGCCAGGTCGGCGGGTGAGAGAAACACGCCCTCCGCCAGGTTGCCAGTAAACGGCGCGCTGTGCGCGCCTGGAACATGCCCCGCCACCGGGTCGATGGCCTCGTTCCGCCCCTCGAAACGGTCCGCGCCACGCGCATCCAGCAGCCGCACGGCTTTGCTTTCGAGATCCTCGGCCAGTCCGTCGACATTGACCACCATCGACGGGTCGGGGACCAGCGCCGTCCCCGCGGAGGGCTCGACCGCGGCCGGCTCACCCTGCTCTATCGGCAATGCCGCCCTTACCCAGGCCGACCAGCCGCCATCAAGCAACCGCACCGTGTCATGCCCGAAATACCGCATCAGCCACCACAGCCGCGCCGCGAAGGCACCGCCCTGGGCGTCATAAGCCACCATGTGGCGGCCAGGCTGCCAGCCTGAACGCGACAGGAAGCTCGCGAAACGCTCCGGACCCGGCAGGGGATGGCGGCCGCTTTGCGCGGTCACCGGCCCGGCCAGGTCGTCGTCCAGGTGAGCGTAGACGGCGCCCGGGATACGGGCCTGGCGCCACTCGCGTTGACCCGCGTCCGGGTCCGCCAGGTTGAACCGGCAGTCGACCACCAGCGGGGCGTCAGGCCCGGCCTGGCCGGCGAGTTCGCGCGCCGTGATCAACATCAGGTGCTCCCCGGTACCCCTGACACCTTCGCCATGCGGCGGGCCAGGTCGTAGAGAATGTGGGCGGTGATGCCCCAAATGTCCTCGCCCTGCCAGTCCAGGCGGTAAACCCGCCGACGAACACCATCCCGCTCGATCATGTCTTCATGGTACTTATCGACATCGAGCGCAACAGCGAGTGGCACGGTGAACATGGATTCGACTTCATTCGGATCGAGCACGAACGGCGCCTGCGGGCGCGCCAGCCCGACCACCGGTAATACGCGAAAGTCAGAAACGGTATCCACGCGGTCGAGAAAGCCAATGGGCTCAACGGCATCGGTCGCCAGGCCGATTTCTTCCTCGGCTTCTCGAAGGGCCGTCAATACACCACTGGCGTCGGTGTCCATGGCTGAACCACCGGGAAAACTGACCTGCCCGGGATGATGGGCAAGGTGGCGCGCACGGACGGTCAGGATGAGTTGTGGATCGGGCTGATCCAGTACCGCGACCAGGACGGCGGCGGTGCGGTTGGGCCTGACCGGGTCCTCGTCGGGACGGGTCCAGGCCTGGATATTCAGGTGCCGGGCGCCGCGGTCGAGCGGCGAGACGGCGCGCCGCAGGGCGGCGCGCCAGTCCCGGACTTTCGATTCAGCAGTGACCGCGCTCAGGGCTCGACAATTTCGACGAGCTTGAGGTCGAACTGCAGGGCCTCGTTCGGGCCCACGGCCGGCGGGTTGCCACGCTGGCCGAAGGCCAGTTCGGGCGGCACGAAGACCTGCCAGGTGGCGCCGGTCTTCATCAGCGGCAGCACTTCCTGCCAACCCTTCAGCACGTTGCTGACCACGAACTCTTCAGGCGTGCCGCGGGCGAACGAGCTGTCCATTTCGCGGCCGTCGATCTTCGAGGAGCGGTAGTGAACGCGCACGGTGCTGGTCAGCGCCGGGCGAGAGCCCTCACCTTCTTCGATAATGCGGTACTGGATGCCGGACGGCAGCGCGACGATGCCGGTCTTGGAACGGTTGGCCGCCAGGAACTCGTCGGCCTTGGTCTGGTTGTCAGCAGCCAGCTGCTGCAGCATAGCCAGCTGCTCCTGCTGAACCTGCTGCTGGAACGCCTGCAGGAGGGCCTGCATCTCGGCGACTTCCAGCTGCGGCTCGCCACCAGCCATGGCGTCGCTGATGGCGGACGTCACGGACGCCGAGTCAAACGTGTCGGGGCGGCTCTTCAGCTCGGTGCCAAAGTTCCAACCCATGGCATAGCTCAGCTTGCCTTTGTCGGTGCTCAGGTCCTGTGCAACGGCGGTGCCGCTTGCGAGAACCATCAGGAAAGCCAGCGCGAATCTGGATCGCATCTCGATAAACCTCCGGGTTTTATTTATCGTCGGCCGGGGGCCGGCCGCTTGGAAAAGGGCGCCATTCTACCGTAGCACCCGAATAAAATCATGCGTTTGACCGCGAACGCGACGTGGCGTTCAGCCAAGTAATGGTGGAATTGACCAAATATCCCGTGGCGTAAACAGCCAACTGCCGCATCACGGGGGAAAAATCGTTTATTGACAGCAGGTTACATCACCACCCTCTTTTGGCACGTATTTCGCATAACACTACCCGTCAATTGTATTTTCAGGAGCCACCCATGAGTGTTTTTTCTCGCCTTGGCGACATTATCAACGCCAACATCAACGCCCTTCTGGAAAAAGCCGAGGATCCTGAAAAGATCATCCGGCTGATGATCCAGGAGATGGAAGACACCCTGGTCGAGATCCGGTCATCGGCGGCCAAGTGCATCGCCGATAAAAAGGAACACCGTCGCCACATCACCCACCTGGAGAAAGAAATGGGTGAATGGGCCGACCGCGCCGAACTGGCGATCCGCCGTGACCGCGAAGACCTGGCCCGTGCCGCACTGGCCGAGAAGCAGGCCATCGCCGACCGCGTGAGCCAGCTGAACGAAGAGCTGGACCTGCTCGACGGCCAACTGGAGAAGTTCAACCAGGACATCACCAAGCTGCAGGCCAAGCTCGACGATGCCAAGAAGCGCCAGCGCAGCATCGTCATGCGCCACAAGGCGGCCACCAGCCAGCTCGCGGCCCGTCGCCATATACACGACGACCGCATCGACGAGATGCTGCATCGCTTTGAGAGCGCCGAGCGCCGGATCGACCGGGTCGAGTCCGAGGGCGAGGCCATGGACATCGGCCACCGCAAGACCCTGGCCGAGGAAATTGCCGGACTGCAAGACGACGACCGCGTCGAGGCCGAACTCGCCAGCCTGAAGCGCCAGTTCAGTGACGCCGACGCCAAGGGTAAGGCCGAGGCCAAGGGCAAGAAGGAGAGCCAGTAATGGAAGAGCTTTTCGTCATACTGCTGCTGACGGTCTGTTTTCCGCTGTGGATCATCTTCCACTACCTGACCAAGTGGAAGATGGCCAAGGGCATGTCACCGGAAGACGAGAAGATGCTCAGCGACGTGTGGGAGTCCGCGAACCGCATGGAAGACCGCATTCGCACGCTGGAGCGGATTCTGGACATCGAGGCGCCGACCTGGAGACAGCGCCATGACTAAGTACGGCACGCGGCCCAATCCGCATCGGCTCTATCGCGATACGGACCGGGGCATGATCGCCGGCGTCTGCGCCGGTATCTCCGACTACCTGGGCTTCAACCTGCTCGCACTGCGGCTGGTGACCCTGGTAGGTGGCATCGTGTTCATGCCGGTGGTGGTGGTCGGCTACCTGCTGCTGGCGATCCTGATCAAGCGCCGCCCACCGGAACGCACGCCGATGGACGAGGCCCACGAGCAGTTCTGGCGTGGCGTCAGCAACGCACCCGGCGATGTCTTCAGCAACGTTCGCCACCGCGTGCGCGAACTGGACCTGCGCCTGCAACGCATGGAAGCCTTCGTGACATCGCGTGAATTCACCATCGACCGCGAGCTGAACCGGCCCTCGAGGACTGATCACAACCGCTGATTGCGACAGGACGAAGCCACGGCCCGACGGGTTGTAACCTTTTGCAACGAAACTGCGTCAACTATTTAACGGTTCGACAGTCTTTATAGGTAACGGAACGGGAGACCGGTCGGACCAGCAACCCTGGGAGGCAATCATGAGTTCGCTTGAGCCCGGCGCGAGTAGCGCCTCGACAACACATACACCGCTGTTTGCTTCGAGCTGGATGGCGCTTTACACGTTGATTCGTGATGGTCTTGATGGCGGCCGCGAGGCCGGCAACGACGCGTCCCTGGACGACGTGCCGCAGGACCTGGCCGAGACGTCGGAATCCTGAGCGCGCCGTCAGGCGCGCCCGTAGATATCCTCGAACCGCTCGATATCGTCTTCACCAAAGTACGCCCCGGTCTGCACCTCGATCAGGTGTACGTCCTCGGTACCGGGGTTTTCCAGCCGGTGCAGTGTTTCCACCGGGATATACGTTGACTGGTTGGCCTCGAGCAGAAATTCCTCATCCCCCAACCTGACTTTCGCCGTACCCTGCACCACCGTCCAGTGCTCGGCGCGCTGGTGGTGCAACTGCAGTGACAGCACCTGCCCGGGCTTGACCACCAGGCGTTTGACCTTGCAGTCCTCGGCATCTTCCAGAATGGTGTAACTGCCCCAGGGCCGGTGAACGGTCTGGTGATAGATCGCCGCCTCGTCTTCCAGCTCGGTCAGCTGGCGAACCACCTGGCCAACATCCTGGGCCTGGTCACGATGAGCCACCAGCACGGCATCACCGGTATCAACAATCACCACGTCTTCCAGGCCGACGGCCGCTACCAGCCGCTGGTCGCCCTGCACGAAACAGCCCCGCGAGTCCACCAGCACGGCCTTGCCACGAACCCGGTTGCCGGCGTCATCGGACTGGTAGAGCTCCGAAATCGCCTTCCAGGAACCGATATCGCTCCAGCCAAAATCACCGGGCACCACGGCGGCATTGCCCGCGTTTTCCATCACCGCGTAGTCAATCGAAATCGACGGACACCGGGAGAACGGCTCCGCGGGCAGTTCCACCGGAGTCGCCTCGGTCGCAGTGGCCTGCCAGGTGACCTCGGCAGCGGCCAGCACCTCGGGCGCGTGTTCAGCCATGGCCGCCAGCAGCACCTCGGCGGTGAAACAGAACATGCCCGAGTTCCAGAAGTAGTCGCCGGAGGCGAGATAGGCTTTCGCCGTGTCCAGGTCGGGCTTCTCGACGAAGGCATCGACCTGGTAGCCCTGGGTGCCCTCAATGGCCGGGCCCTGGCGGATGTAGCCGAAACCGGTTTCCGGGTGGGTGGGGTGCATGCCGAAGGTCGCCAGCTGTCCCTGCCCGGCCAGTTCGTGCGCGGCGCGGACGGCCTCTTCAAAGGCCGCCGTATCACGGATCAGGTGATCGGCCGGCATGACCAGCATGCTGGCCCCGGGGCCGACATGGTCGCGTACCCACAGCGCCGCCAGCGCGATGGCCGGCGCCGTGTTGCGCCCCATCGGCTCCAGCAGGAACCGGGACTGGTCCGGACCGGCGCCCAGCTTTTCATACAGGTCGCGGGTGTAGAAATAGTAGTCGCGGCTGGTGACCGTCAGGATCGGCGCGTCTCCGGCCACCGAACGGGCCCTGAGCCAGGTCTTTTCGGCCAGCGACTGGCCGTCCGCCAGCTGCATAAACGGCTTCGGGTGCGCCCGCCGCGACACCGGCCACAGCCGTGTACCGGCGCCGCCGGACAAGATCAGGGGTACCAGTTGGTCAGCACTACTGTTGTTCAAGTTCTTTCAACTCCTTCAGGCAGGCCGACAGGGAGGCCTGCAGCCTGGGCATGACCAGGCCGGAAGCCTGCTCGAACCGGGTGTTGTCGAGTGGTGAATACGCCGGGCGCGTGGCTTTCTGCGGAAAGCCTGCCGAATCGGTCGGTGCAAGGCCGGGCCGTTTGTCCAGCAGCCCCAGCTCAATGGCCTGGTCGAAAACCATGCCGGCAAACGTGTACCAACTGACCGCGCCACGGTCGACGCAATGATACAGGTTGCCACCGGGCGCCTGCTGCGCGGGCAGGTCCGCGTCCAGCGCCGCAATGGTCGCGCGGGCCAGGCTGGCTGCGGACGTGGGGCTGCCCACCTGGTCGTCGACCACGCTCAAGTCACGACCCTGTCGCGCCAGGCGCAACATGGTCAGCACAAAGTTCTTGCCGGTGGGCGCGTAAATCCAGGAACTGCGCAGCACCACGTGCCGGGCACCGGAGCGCAATACGGCCTGCTCACCTTCAAGTTTGCTCCGGCCGTATACATTGAGCGGGCCGGTCGTGTCCGTTTCCACGTACTCGGCGCCCTTGCGGCCATCGAACACGTAGTCGGTCGAGTAGTGAACCAGTGCCGCGCCTGATTCCGCCGCCCACTCGGCCATGCGCGCGGGCGACTCGGCATTGGCGGCCATGGCGCCGTCGACATCGTCTTCGGCGTCGTCTACGGCAGTCCAGGCGGCGGGGTTGATGATGACATCGGGCTGTACCGTCGAAAGGTATTCGGTAACACTGCCAGGTACAGTCAGGTCCATGTCCGCCCGCGTGGCGGTGATAACGTCACCGCGGCCCTGCAGATGCGGCAACAGTGCACCGCCCAGCTGCCCGCTGACACCCGTCAGGAGAATTTTCACAACGACTCAGGTTCCGCGATCAGAACGGAATATCGTCGTCCTTGAAGTCGGCGCCGCCTTCGGCGACCGCACCAGCCGGCTCCGGCGAAGACTGCGGTTGCTGGGCCGGTTTGTCGCGGAAACTGGAATTGCCGGCCGGCGCATCGTCGCCACGCCCGCCCAGCATCTGCATTTCATCGGCGATAATCTCGGTGGTGTAACGATCCTGCCCGTCCTGGCCCTGCCACTTGCTGGTCCGCAGGCTGCCCTCGACGTAGACCTGGCGGCCCTTGCGCAGGTACTCGCCGGCGATCTCCGCGAGCTTGCCGAAGAACACCACGCGGTGCCACTCGGTACGCTCCTGGTTCTCACCGGAATTCTTGTCCCGCCACGTTTCGGAGGTCGCCAGCCGGATGTTGGTCACGGCAGAGCCGCTCGCGGTGTACCGGGTTTCCGGGTCCGCGCCAAGGTTGCCGACCAGGATGACCTTGTTGATACCTCTTGCCATTGTTTCCTCTCCTTATGTGTTTTCGTGCTCCGACCTGGGCAAAAAGCCATCACCGGCGGGGCCGTCGGGAAGGCATCGGAGTTTAGCATAGTGCCCTTCCCGCGAATCAGGCCTGCCATTGAAGGATGGCAGCTGCTGGCGCGCCTGTCTGCCGGTCAAAGCCGGACGTTTTTGTGCGAAAATCGCTCGCATGACACAGGAACAGGCCATCCGTCCGGCCGCCAGCGGCGCCATGGACACCCTCGATGACATTCTGCAGCTCAGCGCCGACGACATGGCGCGCGTCAACGGCTGCATCCGCGAGGCGCTGGCCTCGGACGTGGTCCTGATCGACCAGGTCATGCATTACATCGTCGGCAGCGGCGGCAAACGCCTGCGGCCACTGTTGCTGGTGATCAGCGCGCGGGCCTGTGGCTACACCGGCGAGCAGCACTACCCGTTGGCGGCTATCGTCGAGTTCATTCACACCGCCACCCTGCTGCACGACGATGTCGTCGACGAATCCGACAGCCGACGTGGCAAGAAGACGGCGCACGCGGTCTGGGGCAACGCCGCCGCCGTGCTTGTGGGCGATTTCCTCTACTCGCGCAGCTTCCAGATGATGGTGCGACTGGACTCGATGCGGATCATGCAGATCCTGGCTGACACCACCAACACCATCGCCGAGGGCGAGGTGCTGCAACTGCTGAACATGGGCGACCCGGAGGTGAATGAGGCCGCCTACCTGAAGGTCATCGATGACAAGACCGCGCGGCTGTTCGAAGCCGCCTGCCGCCTGGGCGCGGTGGTCTCCGGCCAGCCGGAGCCGGTCGAGGAGGCCCTGGCCCGTTACGGCCAACACCTGGGCCGGGCGTTCCAGCTGGCTGATGACCTGCTTGACTACACCGGTGATGCCCAGGCGCTGGGCAAGAACGTGGGCGATGACCTGGCGGAAGGCAAGCCAACCCTGCCGTTGATCTACGCGCGCACGCGCTGCGAGCCGGAAGAACGCGAGCTGATCGACACGGCCATCCGCGACGGTGGCCTGGACCAGCTCGACCAGATCCTGGCAATCACCCGGCGCACGGGAGCGCTGGAGGCGACGGCCGAACGGGCCCGCGCCGAGGCCGACACGGCCACCGCTGCACTGGACGGCCTGGCCGATTCAGACTGGAAGCGGGCCCTGGTGACCCTGGCCCGCCTCAGTTACGACCGCGATCGCTGATCAGGCCGATCCCAGCGTCTTGTTCCAGCCCTCGATCCGGGCCGCCTGGGACTCGAGCAGGTCATCCACGCCACTGACCGTCACGCGGTCGATGCTGTCGTCCTGGGCGATTGAATCGACCACCGCCTGGCTGGCGGCATCCACCACTTCACCGAACACGGTATGGCGGCCGTCCAGCCACGGGGTTTCAACGTGGGTGATAAAGAACTGGCTGCCATTGGTGCCGGGGCCGGCATTGGCCATCGACAGCTTGCCGGGCGCGTCGTGGCGGGCCTCCGGGCTGCACTCGTCCTCGAAACGGTAACCCGGTCCGCCGGTGCCACTGCCATTGGGGCAGCCGCCCTGGACCATGAAGTCCGGGATCACGCGGTGAAAGTTCAGGCCATCGTAAAACCCACGGCCCGCCAGGTTGGCAAAATTGGCCACGGTCACGGGGGCGATGTCAGGGAAAAGGCGCAGTTCGATCACGCCCTTTGATGTCTCGATACGGGCCGTCACGGCGCCTGCGGAGTCGCTCATGGATGTATTCCTGTAGAAAACGTCGAAAAGAGCGCGACATTCTATCCGTATTTGAAACTTTTTGACGCCGCCGACGTCATATCAGTACGGGCCGCGGGGCCCTTGGTCTCTCCCTCATACCAGACAGGGTACTTTGCACTCCTCAACCCTGGTCCCGCGGCCTTTTTCATGCTTCCGCGCGGTGGATGGCGCGGCTACAATGCGCGCCAATGACTGTCCGCCGCACACATTCCCGTGCCAGGCACTGGGGCTGGTGCATCGCACTGGCCTGCCTGCTGGTACGCGCCATGGTCCCGGCCGGGTTCATGCCCGGCGACCTGCTTGCCGGGCAGTTCGCGGCACCCTGCCCAACCGGTTTTCCTGCAGCATTCTTTACCGATGAGCCGGGCCAGCCTGCGCAGGCACATCACCATGATCACGGGCAAGCCCAGGACCGGGGTGACGGCGATGATACCCCGCTGGACGCGCAGTCGCTCGACAATGCCTGCCCCCTGGGCTCGGCACTGCAGGCCGCAGCGGCGCTACCCGAAGTCTTGCCGCTCATTGCCCACGTTGAGCCGGTCCGGCCGCTTTTTTCGTATCACACAAAGGTCATTCCACTTCGCCGGAACTCCGGCCATCGCTCCCGCGCGCCTCCCCTGGCGTCCTGATTCACCTCACCCGCAAGACCTGACGCGCCCCAATGGCGGGGCGCGACCGTGAATCATGGACTACAGAGGACTTCACCATGAACAGAACCACGCTTGTGGCCATGCTGGCCGCAACCGCACTGGCCGGCCCGATTCCGGCCATCGCCGACCATTCCGAAGAAGGAAAGGAAGCCGCTTTTGCTGACCGCCACGCCCCCATCGGCGTGATGGGTGACCACCTGCACGCCAGGGGTGAATGGATGGTCTCCTATCGTTACATGCACATGGGCATGGGCGGCAACCTGCTGGGCGACCAGCCCATCTCCGACGATGACATCGTCACCACCATTCCTAATCGCTTTTTCGGCATGCCCGGGCAGCCACCGACTCTGCGCATTGTGCCGGACACCATGGACATGGACATGCACATGGTCGGCATGATGTACGCACCCAGCGACCGTGTCACGCTGATGGCCATGCTGAACTGGGTCGAAAAGGACATGGACCTGACCACTTACCAGGGCGGCATGGGCACCAACGTACTCGGTCGGTTCAGTACCCATACGTCCGGGCTGGCCGACAGCTCAGTGTCGGCGCTCATCGGACTGGTAGACACGCCGGACAACAAGGTGCACGCCATACTGGGTGTCTCCATCCCCACGGGTGACCTGGACGAGACGGGCCAGATCCTGACGCCGATGAACATGACGCCAACGGTACGCCTGCCCTACCCCATGCAACTGTCGTCAGGAACATGGGACCCGGTCACCGGCCTGTCATGGTCCGGCTGGTCCGGCAACGGATTTGGCTGGGGCGCGCAGTGGCGGTCCACGTGGCGCGTCGAGGACAACGACGAGGGCTACCGCCTGGGTGATGAGCACCGGCTGACCGGCTGGGGCAGCTACGCGCTGTCGCCCGCCGCCAGCGTATCACTGCGGCTGGAATACCTTGACCGTGGCAATGTCAGCGGTACCGACCCGTTGATCATGGGGCCGGTGCAGACCGCCGACCCGGACCGGCTGGGTGGCGAGCGCCTGGACCTGGGCCTGGGCCTGAACCTGGCCGGCCAGGGGTCGCTGGCCGGATGGCGCCTGGCCTTCGAGTACCTGGTACCAGTCGAGCAGGACCTGGACGGTCCGCAGATGGAAACCGATGACACGCTGACCATCGGCTTGCAGAAGAGCTGGGACTGACCGATTCCGGCAGCGCCCCGCCTTCTCGGGCGGGGCGCACCGTCCAACGTCAGATCGTCCTTGTCGCCACCGCTGGCGGCACCGCGGACGCACGTCGCGCCGGCCCAAACACGGCCAGCTGACCCACGACCAGCAACACGAGCATCGCAGCCGGCACCAGCCAGACGTCCAGGCGGTCCAGGTCGAAGGCATCGACCAGGAACATGTTTAGCGCAATGGTCAGGGCGGCGCCCAGAACCACGCCCACACCGCTGATGAGCACATTTTCGGTCATGAAATAACGGGCGATCGAGGCCTTGCTGGCACCCAGCGCCCGCCGCGTACCAATCTGCTTGGTACGGCGGCTGACCGAGAAGCTGGCCAGGCCGACGATCCCCAGGGATGTGATCAGCAGCAGCAGGACGATCGTGAAGGTCAGGATCTTGATCATCGAGCTGTCGCCGCGGTAGGAGCGCTCGCGGGTCTCGGTCATGGTCTGCATGTTGCGCACAATGCGATCGCGGTTGCGATCGGCCAGCAGTTTCTCGACCTCCGGCATCAGGCGGTCGCGCTCACCCGGTTCGGTACGGATGACGTAACGGGTAGATCCGAACAGCGTGTGCTGCGGCACCAGCATGACGCGCTCGACCCCATCCCAGCCGTTCCAGGCCGCCTGCATGCGCTCAACAATGCCCTTCACCGTCATTGGCTCATTGCCGTTGATGTAGACAGTGGCGCCCAGCGCGTCGCGCCAGTTGTCGGGGAACAGGCTCTCGGCCATGGCCTGGGTCAGCAGGGTCGTCGCCGACCATTCCTGTGACGTCCGCTCGCGCCAGGTCACGTCGGCCGCGGTGAAGTTCTCGCCGGCCACCAGGGACAGCCCGTAGGCATCCAGGGCGTGCTCGTCGACGAAGTACACCGCCACGCCCACGCCTTCCTGGTCCTCACCGGGCTCGGTCTGCAGGCCCATGGACCAGCCGCCGCCGGACAGCGGCACCGAGTTGGTCTGGATGGCGTCGATGACGCCCGGCATGGCCCGGATCGCGTCCAGGTCCTGCTCGATGACCGACTGCTCATCGAAGTCCTCGGTGTAACCGACGCTGGCGATATGGAAGATGTTTTCTTCGTCCACGCCGCTGGGCCGGGCCATCGATTCGCTGCGCGACTGGATGATGGAAATGGCGTTGACCATGATCGCCATGGTCACCGCCACCTGCAGGGCGATGAGGATGGCGCCGGTCTTGTTGCGCATCAGTGCGCGCCAGATGGGTCCGATCTGCATGATGCTCTCCTATTGGGTCTTCAGCTGGCTGGCGGGCATGACACGACATGACTGCCAGGTGGGATAGAGGCCGGCCAGCAGCGCCGACACGATGGCCAGGGCAATGGCGGCCGCCACCATGGCCAGGTCCAGCTGCACCAGGTGTTCGACATAGTCGCCGAACAGGGCGTGAATGCCCTGCAGGCCCAGCCAGGTCAGGCCCAGCCCCACCACGCCGCCGGCCAGGCCGATCAGGCCGGACTCGATCATGTGCTGGACGAACACGTCGCGCCGCGAGGCACCCAGGGCGCGCCGTACGCTGGTGACACCGGCCTTGCGCATAAACTTGGCCAGCAACAGGCCGATGGTGTTCAGCAGGCACACGGCCAGGAACAGCAGTGACAGCCCCAGCATGACGCGGGCATCGTCCTCCACCACCTGCTCGGCCTCCATCCACTCCATGACATCACTCAGGCGGTTGTCACGCGGCCGGCCGAAGCGGCCGAGTTCTTTCTGCGAATCGGTGTAGGCATTCAGGAATTCCATGTACTCGCGCTTCTCGTTGTCGTCGCGCAGCTCGGCCCAGAACTGGATCCACACGCACTCGGAGTTCAAAAAGCCCTCGAAGCCGTCATCCGGGCGTTTCCAGCAGTTGGTGTTGCCGTTGCGCGGCAACTCGTACTCGATGGCCACGTTGAACGGGATGTAGAGCTCCTCGGTGGGGTCGAAGGCGCCGTTGGTGACGTCGTAGAACTTGGGCATCGGCAGCCACTCATCCATGACGCCGACCACGCGGAAGTCCATGCCGTTGAGGCGCACGCTGCGGCCCACGGAGTCTTCGCCGCCAAACACCCGCTCATTCAGTTCACGGCTGAGCACGGTGACGCGCTCCAGCCCCTCGTCGGCAGATGAATCCCAGCCGCCGCCGTACTGGAACGGCGTATCGAACATGGCAAAGAAGTCGGCGAAGGTGTTACGGGTATCAACGGTAAACGGCCGCTCGTCCGGGTTCTCCGGCTCCAGCACCAGGCCGGAACGGTTCGAGGCGACCTGGCGGTGTGCCTTGTCCGCGCGGATCAGGTTCATCGCGTCGGTATAGGTCACCTGGTCGGGCGGCTCGCTGTCCTCGTCGGTGTCGTTAGGGTCCCAGCTGTCCAGCTGCACGTAGAACAGCTGGTCCGACTTGTGCGGGATCGGGTTGCCGGACATGGCGTAGTTGACGGTGATGATGGTCATGCTGGCGCCGATGCCGATGGCGATCGCCAGCACCATCAGGGCACTCAGCAACGGGTTGGCGCGGATACTCAGCCAGCCCAGTTTCAGGTAATAGTTGAACATGTCGCCCCCCTGCCCTACGCGGTCGCGGCCAGTTGCAGGTCCGAATGGTCGTCGGACACCTGGCCGTCGCGGATGAAGACGTTGCGGCCGGCGCGGTCCGCCAGGCTCGGGTCATGGGTGACCATGATGACCGTGGTACCGCCGGCGTTAATTTCCTCGATCAGCGACATGATCGATTCGGCCATGTTCGAATCCAGGTTACCGGTGGGCTCGTCGGCGAGCAGGAAACGGGGTTCGCCGGCCAGCGCCCGGGCAATGGCCACGCGCTGCTGCTGGCCACCGGACAGCTGCGACGGCAGGTGGCTGGCCCGGGATGACAGCCCCACCCGCTCCAGCACGCCCTCGATGCGGCGCTTGCGGTCGGCCGCGCTGAAACCGCGGTAGCGCAGCGGCACATCGACGTTGTCAAACACGTTCAGATCCGGGATCAGGTTGAAGCCCTGGAACACGAAGCCGATCTTCTCGTTGCGCACCTTCGAGGTATCGCGGTCCGACAGCGACGAGACATCCTTGCCGTCGAGCACGTACTTGCCGGCGGTAAAGCGCTCCAGCAGCCCGGCGATGTTCAGGAACGTAGTCTTGCCGGAGCCCGACGGCCCGGTCACCGCCACGAATTCGCCCTCGCCCACCTCCAGCGAAAACTCGCGCAGGGCGTGGGTTTCAACCGTGTCGGTGCGGTACACCATGGAAATGTTCTGCATGCTCAGCATGGGGTTCTCCTTTTGTGTGTTCAGTCGGTGACCCGCACCGTGTCTTCGCCTTCAAAGGCATCAATACTGGAAATGACGACGTTTTCGCCCTCGGCCAGGCCCTCGGCGATCTCCACCGCGGCCAGGCTGCGGGCGCCAACCAGGATGGATCGGCGGCTGGCCGTGCCGTCGTCGTTGAGCACGTAGGCCACGCGGCCACCACCGCTGTCCAGGAAGGCGCCGCGCGGCAGCGTCAGCACGCCGGGGCGCTCTTCCATCAGGATGCGGGTGGTCAGGCGCTGGTTCTGGCGCAGGCCGGGCGGCATGTCGCCTTCGAAGCGCACCCGGGTGGTGACCTGGTTATCCAGCACTTCGGGGGAGACGGCCACGACGGCCGCGGTGTAGGGGCGGTTCATGACCAGCACCTCGGCGGCCATGCCGATGCCAAGGTCGTCGGCGTAGGATTCCGGCACCTGGGCCTCGATCTCGAAGGCCTCCAGGTCGACGACCGACATGATTTCCTGGTTGCGGGCAACGTTGGCTTTCTGGTCGACCAGCAGGTTGCCGACGATGCCGTCGACCGGCGAGCGGATGGCCAGCGAGTCCACCTGGCGCTGCAGGTCTTCGACCAGCAGCCGCTGGCGGTCGAGTTCCAGCTCCAGCGTGCGCAGCTCAAACGCCAGCCGCTCTTCGTCCAGCTTGGCGTCGGCCACGGCGTGTTCGTGCGCAAGGCGGGCGTTTTCCAGGTCGTCCTTGGTCTTTTCGTAGTCGAGCTGGGAGATGGCCTCGATGGCGTAGCCATCCTCCGCGCGGCGGCGTTCGCGCTCGGCGGCGGTCAGCGCCACCCTGGCCAGGTCGATGTTCTTGCGGTTTTCCAGCGCGCGCTGGCGGGCATCGATGCGCTGACGGTCGAGTTCCACCGCCTGCCGGTCCAGGCTGGCCTGCTCCTGCTGCAACTGGTTCTGCAGTTCCGGGCTGTCCAGTGTCGCCAGCAGCTGGTTCTCGGTGACCACGGCGCCGGCATCGACATCCAGGGTGATGGTGCCCTCGGCCGGGGCGAACAGCGACGGCCGGACGGCGGCCACCACCCGGCCCTGCACCGAGACATCGCGGACCAGGTCATCGACGGTCACCCGCGCCAGGCGCAGGCGGTCCAGTGGCACGGTGACACTGGTACCTGCCCAGCGTTGCACCGCAGGCACGGCCCAGAACGACACCAGCACCAGGGCCAGGCACAGCGCGCCGATGCCCCACAACCGCGTGCGTCGAGGCGCTTTCTTGATCACCACATCCTGGCCGGATGTATCGGCAATGTTCATTCAGTGTTCTCCCTCGTTTGCGCTTTAGACGCGCAAAACCGTCGAAGGGTTACAGCGAATGTTGAAAGACCGTGTCAGTGATGATGATGCGCCATGTCGCCCGCGGGCCAGGCCAGCACGATGGCCCAGGCCGCCAGCAGCAGCAGGCCGAAACCGGCGACCCGCCGGAAGAAGGGGTCCCGGCCCAGTGTCACCAGCGCCGGCGCGGCCAGGGTCATCCCCAGCATGGACGGCAGTGTGCCCAGGCCAAAGGCCGCCATGACGCCGGCCCCGCGGGCGAACCCCCCGGTCGAGGCCGCGATCAGCAACGCCGTGTAGACCAGGCCGCAGGGCAGGAAGCCCCAGCACAGGCCCAGCAGCAGGCGCCCGGCCGGGCCGGGCCAGGCTGCCGTCCGCGCGGCCAGCGGGGCGACCTTCTTCCACAGGCCGGCGCCCACGCGCTCGATGACCGCCAGGGCGCGCCAGCCGGTGAGCATCTGCAGGCCCAGCACGGCAATCAGCACGGCGGCGGCCAGCCGCAACCAACGCCCCCAGCCCGGTACACCGGCCCACTCGCCGCCCTGCCCCAGCGTGGCGGCGATCACGCCACCCAGGCCGGCGTAGGCCAGCAGGCGTCCCAGGTTAAACAGCAATGCGTTGCGCCAGGCCTGTCCCTTGCCGGGGCCCAGGCTACCCAGGCCCATGGCGATGCCGCCGCACATGCCGAAACAGTGACCACTGCCTAACAGTCCCGCCAGCAGCGCGGCCACCAGGGGTGGCAGGATGTCGACGCTCACGCCTGTCCCCCGCCGCGTGGCTTATCACTGCTTTTGACTGAACCGGCGTTGATGTCATCATCGGGGTTGGCGTCCGCAGCGGCATCGTCCGTGGCGGGCGGCTTGCGGTCGTCGTCCAGCACGACACTCCAGCCCTGTGACTCCAGGTCATCGAACTGGCCGGAACGAATGGCCCAGACCAGCGCCCACACCGCCGCGGCGACCAGCACCAGCGCCAGGGGGATCATCAGGTAAATGGTGCTCATGTGCGCGCCAGCCGGGCGGCGTTACCCACCACCAGCAACGAACTCAGTGACATGCCCAGCGCGGCCATCCACGGCTGCAACCAACCGCTGAACGCGAGCGGCACGGCGAGCAGGTTGTAGGCCAGCGCCCAGGCCAGGTTCTGGCGGATAACTCGGCGGGTGCGCAGGGCCGTGTCGTGCGCCACGCGCACGCCGTCGAGGCCGGCACCCACCAGCGCCATGTCGGCCGCGCCCTGGGCCAGTTCGGCGGCGCCGTGAACCGTCATCGATGCGTCCGCCGCGGCCAGCACGGGTGCATCGTTGACGCCGTCACCCACCATGAGCACGACCCGCCCCTCGGCGCGCAGCGCCTCCAGCGCGCGAATCTTGTCTTCCGGTGCCTGCCGCGCCTGCCAGTCTTCGATGCCCAGCACGGCGGCCGTCTCGCGCACGGCCGGGATGCCGTCGCCGGAGAGGATGCGCGGGGCCAGGCCCCGGCGCGCCAGGGCTTCGACCGTGGCGCCGGCATCTTCGCGCAGCCGGTCACTAAACCCGAACTGCGCCAGCCAGCCCTCTTCGTCGGCCAGCCAGGCGCCATCATCGCTCTTGCCCGCGGGCGCGCCGGCGAACTCCGCTGTGCCCAGGCGGTATCGCCGCTCTTCGACGTACCCGCTCAGCCCACGCCCCGGCGCATGGTCTACCGCGGTGGCCACGATTTCGCCAGTCGAACGGCTGAACGCCCGTGCCAGCGGGTGCGCCGATTCGACCTCCAGCGCCGCCGCGACGGCCTCGACCCTGTCCACGGACGGCGTGGCGCGGTCGGGGTTCAGATGCACCCGGGACAGCACCGGCTGTCCCTCGGTCAGGGTGCCAGTCTTGTCAAAGACCACGGTGTCAGCGCGCGCCAGCGACTCCAGCGCCTCGCCCCGGGCCAGCAGTACGCCGCGGGCCAGCAGCGAGCGACTGGCGGCGGACAGCGCCGCGGGCGTTGCCAGCGCCAGCGCGCAGGGGCAACTGACCACCAATACCGCCAGCATCGCGGACAGCGCCCGGGCCGGGTCGGTGGCGCCCCAGTACAGCAGCGCCGCGACCGCGGTACCCAGGACAGCAACGATAAAGTAGCCCGACAGGCGATCGGCCATGCCCGGGCGCTGCTGCCCGGCCCGCGCCGACAGCATGCGCCGACCGAGCGTTGAAATGGCCGTGTCGTCGCCGGTGCGCCGCACCTCGACGATGACCGACTGCTCGCGGTTCACTGCCCCGGCGGCCACCTCGTCACCGCGCTCGCGCAGTACCGGCCGTGACTCGCCGGTCAGGATGGCTTCGTCCACGCGCGTCCGCCCGTCGATGATCACGCCATCGGCCGGAAAGGCCCGCCCCGGTTTAACCCGGACCCGGTCACCGGGCACCAGGTCGGCGGCCGGCACCCGGGTCTCAGTGCCGTTATCAAGCCGTTCGGCCCACTCGGGCATCAGCCGCGCCAGCGCCGCGCCGGCCTGCGCGTTGCGGTGCCGCTGGTTCATCTGCACAAAGCGCGCGATGCTGAGAAAGAAAATGAACATGACGACGGAGTCGAAGTACACATCCCCCGCCCCGCGAAGGAAGTTCACGGTACTGGCGACGAAGGCGATGCTGATCGCCAGCGCCACCGGCAGGTCCATGCCCGGGCGCCGGGCGCGCAGGGCCGCCACCGCGCCGCGGAAAAACGGCAGGCCGGCGTAAGCCACCACGGGCAGCGTCACCACCAGGCTGGTCCATTCCAGGAAACGGCGGGCGGTCTCGCCGATGCCCAGCGCGTCGCCGGCGTACAGGCCGACGGCGTACATCATCACCTGCATCATGCCGAGGCCCGCCACGCCCAGGCGGCGCATCGCCAGGCGGCGCTCGTCCAGGCGACTGCGCGCGGCTTCCCCGGCCAAAGGCAGGTGGGGCCGGTAGCCGAAACGCGCCAGTTCCAGCGCCAGGCGGCTGGGCGGCGTGCGCTCCGGGTCGAATTCCACCTGGGTATAGCCACTGGCGATATCGACGCTGGCGCGACGAACGCCGTCCAGCGGCTCCAGCCGGCTGCGGATCAGCCAGGCACAGGCCGCGCAGTGCACGCCTTCGACCTGCAACAAGAGGGTATTGAAGCCGTCGCCCATCGGCGTGCCACGGTAGGCCGGGCGGGCATCAATCGCGGCCCAGTCCGCGGCCAGGCGCTCCGGCGAGTCGGGTGCACGGATGCCCTCGCCCTCGCGGAACCGGTAATAGCGCGCGTGCCCGGAGGCGTGAATCAGCTCAAACACCGCCTGGCAACCGGCGCAGCAAACGCACCTCGATTCGCCCTCCCAGCGGACCTGGAACCGGTCGTCTTCACAGGCCTCGCCGCAATGGAAACAGGCGGCCTGGGTGTCAGTCATCGTCCCCGTTCTGCGCCCGCATTTCGCTGCGGATGCGATCGTACTCCTCGTCCTTGACGACGATGTACTCGGGGTTGGCGAGCGCCAGCCACAGCGTGATGCCACAGGCCACCACGGTCAGCAGGGGGATGGCAATGAGTACCCATGGCCAGGGTTCACGGTACCAGGGCCGTGGCGCGTCATCAGTCGGGTTTCGTGATGCGTTCATCGGTCGAAAGGCAGGATCATGCGAACGGTACGGGTGATGTCGATGGCGGCATCATCCTCGGCCTGGAAACGGATCTCGATATCCTGCGCGCCGCGGCCGAAGCCGGCCGGCGCCCTCAGCGTCAGCGTGTACTCACCCACCTGCTCGGCACCCAGCACCGGCGTCGGCGCGACCTCGACCTGCACGCCCTCATGCGCGGGCACACTCACCACGTAGGCATGGTCGCGGTGGTCGACATTCACCAGCTTGAGGGTGTAGATGTTTTCGACCTGGCCGTCCGCCAGTTCGCGGTAAAGCTGGTTGCGATCGTTGATCAGCTCGGCGCGCAACAGCGTGCGCTGCGTCAGCGAGATACCAATACCGGCGAGCAGGGCGAACAGCAGCGTGCCATAGATGATGATGCGCGGCCGCAGCACCCGGGTCGGCTGCTTTTCCAGCGCGTTCTCGGTGGTGTAGCGAATCAGGCCCGGCTCGTAGCCCATTTTGTCCATGACCTGGTCGCAGACATCGACGCAGGCGGCGCAGGCGATGCATTCCACCTGCAGGCCGTCGCGAATGTCGATACCGGTGGGGCAGACCTGGACGCACAGCGTGCAGCCGATGCAGTCGCCCAGCCCCAGCGCCGCCGGGTCATCACCCTTGCGACGACCACCGCGCGGCTCGCCACGGGCCTCGTCGTAGGAAATGATCAGCGTGTCGCGATCGAACATCGCGCCCTGGAAGCGCGCGTACGGGCACATGTACTTGCACACCTGCTCGCGCAGCAGGCCGGCATTGCCATAGGTGGCAAAGGAATAGAACAGGATCCAGAACGTCTCCCACGGCCCCAGCGACAGCGCCAGCACCGACTGGCCGAGCTCGCGGATGGGCGTGAAGAAGCCGACAAACGTGAACCCGGTCCACAGCGCGAAGGTCACCCAAAGCGCCTGTTTGCCACCCTTGCGCAGGATCTTTTCGCTGTTCCAGGGGCCCTTGTCGAGCTTCATCCGCTTGTTGCGGTCGCCCTCGGTCCACTGCTCGATCCACATGAAGGTCTCGGTCCACACCGTCTGCGGGCAGGCGTAGCCGCACCACAGCCGCCCGGCCAGGGCGGTGAAGAAAAACAGCGTCAGGCCGGCCGCGATCAGCAGCAACGCCAGGTAGATGAAGTCCTGCGGGAAAAACGTCAGCCCGAAGATATAGAAGTGCCGTGCAGGCAGGTCGAACAGCACCGACTGGTGACCGTTCCAGTTCAGCCACGGCAACAGGTAGTACAGGCCCAACAGGACAAACACGGCGACCTTGCGCAGGCGCGCGTACGTCCCCTTCACGTGCCGTGGGTAGACCTTGGGTTCCTTGCGGTAGAGGGTCTCCCCGCCGGCCTGCGCGGACATCAGTACCAGTCCTCGTCGTCAAGGTCGGGGTTGCCGTCAGCGGGGTGATGGGTTTCCGGCGGCCGGCGACGACCCTTGCCGCGAGCGTGACCACGGCGCGGCCCGGTACGGATCATGTAGCCCGTCAGCAGCGCGGACAGCAGCGCGATGGCGAAGAGGAAAAAGAAGGCCATGCCATAGACCAGGTGTACACCGGGCTGCCAGTCGATTACCCAGTCATCGCTGACACCATTAGGGTCGATGACGGCAAACAGCATGAAGGTGCCGACGCAGGCCGCCAGGAAGGCCATCCAGATGGCCACCCCGATATCCCGCTGGCGCCGGGTCCACCGACCCGGCACACGCTGGTCACTGCGCTCCGCGCCCATATTCGCCTCAGTCGCTGTTGCCTGACAGCCCCAGGACGTAAGCCGCCAGGATGCGGCGCTGCGGTTCGCTCATCAGCGATTCGTGCGCCGGCATGCGGCCGTTACGGCCATGCTGCACGCTGAAGACGATGTCGTCGACGCTGTTGCCGTAAAGCCATTCGTCATCGACCAGGCTGGGGGCGCCAAGCGCCGGCATGCCGTGACCTTCCACGCCGTGACAGGCCACGCACAGCATGGCGTAGTCCTGCTGGCCTTTCTGCGCCTGCGCGGCCTCGTGATCGAGCCCGGACAGCGAGCGCACGTACTGCGCCAGCGCGAACAGCTGCGGGTAGTCCATCGCCGCGCCCAGCGGCGGCATCGCCGCCTGGCGGCCCTGGTTGATGGCGGTCAGGATGCTGTCGTAGCCCTCGCCCCACTGCCAGTAATCATCCGCCAGGTTGGGGAAGCCCGGGCCACCGCCACCGTCGGAGCCATGGCACATGGCGCAGTAGTTGCCAAACAGCCGTCGCCCCGTTTCCATGGCCTGCGGGTCGCCGACCAGCTCGGCCGGTGTCATGCCCTCGTAGCGCGCCAGCACCTCGGCCGTGGCCGCATTGGCCTTCTCGACCTGCTCCTCGTAACGCTGCACCTGGGTCCAGCCCAGCAGGCCGGACAGGTTACCCAGGCCCGGGTAGAGCACCAGGTAGACCAGCGCGAAGATGATGGTGATATTGAACAGGTGCAGCCACCAGCGCGGCAGCGGGTGGTTCAGTTCGCGGATGTCATGATCCCAGACATGGCCGGTATCGTGAATGTCGCCATCGTCATCACGATCGGAAATGCCCTTGGTCCAGTGCAGCAGCCACCAGCAGGCGAGAATGCTGCCGATCGACACGATGATGACAAAGATGCTCCAGAATGATGTCAGCTGGTTCATGCCCCGTCCTCCTTCACCGCTGGCATCCGGCCGTCGTCGTCATCCAGCGGCAGTCGGGCCGCCTGCTCGAACTCCGGCACCCGTTCGCGGCTCCAGGCCCAGGCGAACAGGCCAACGAACCCGATGATCAGCAACACCAGGAGTATGCCCCTGAGGATATTGATATCCATGTCAGCGTCCGCTCCTTGCGTGCCCCAGGCCCTGCAGGTACGCGATCAGTGCATCCATTTCGGTCTTGCCATCGACGGCCGCCGGTGCACCCTCGACCTGGTCGTCGGTATAGGGGTCGCCCAGCCGTTGTAGTGCCCGCATGTGCTTTTGCACCTCGGCACCGTCGAGTTCGGCCGTGTCCAGCCAGGGGTAGGCCGGCATATTGGACTGTGGCACCACGTCGCGCGGGTTCATCAGGTGCACATAGTGCCATTCGTCGCTGTAGCGGCCACCCACACGCGCCAGGTCCGGCCCGGTACGCTTGGAACCCCACTGGAATGGCCGGTCGTAAACCGATTCGCCGGCCACCGAGTACGGCCCGTAGCGCTCGGTCTCGCTGCGGAACGGACGGATCATCTGCGAATGACAGCCGTAGCAGCCCTCGCGGATATAGATGTCGCGGCCGGCCAGTTCCAGCGCCGGGTATGGTTCGATGCCCTCGTAAGGTTCGATGTAGCGGTCCTGGGCGATCAGCGGCAGCAGTTCGACCAGCCCCGCCAGGCTGACCACGACGACGATCCACACCGCCATCAGGTTGATGTTTTTCTCGAGTTTTTTATGGGCGCGACTCATGCTTCAGCCCCCCAGGTGGCCGGTTCCGCGGCCTCCTCTTCCAGCGGCGGCGCGCCGGCCATCGTTTTCCACGTGTTCCAGGCCATCAACAGCATGCCGCTGAAGAACAGCAGCCCACCCAGCAGGCGGATGGCGTAGTACGGCTTGGTGGCCGCGATGGTCTCGATAAAGGTGTAGGTGAGCGTACCGTCATCGTTAAAGGCTCGCCACATCAGGCCCTGCATGACGCCGGCGATCCACATCGAGGCGATGTAAAGGACCACGCCAATGGTGGATATCCAGAAATGCGTTTCCACCGCCTTCACGCTGTACATCGTCTTCTGGCCGCCCAGGCGCGGAATCAGGCAGTACAGGCTGCCGATGGTCATCATCGCCACCCAGCCCAGCGCGCCGGAATGCACGTGGCCGATGGTCCAGTCGGTGTAGTGGCTGAGCGCGTTGACAGTGCGAATCGACATCATCGGGCCTTCAAAAGTCGACATGCCGTAGAAGCTGAGCGCCACGATCATGAACTTCAGCACCGGGTCGTCGCGGAGCTTATGCCAGGCGCCATTCAAGGTCATGATGCCGTTGATCATGCCGCCCCAGCTGGGCGCCAGCAGGATCAGCGAAAACACCATGCCCAGCGACTGAAGCCAGTCAGGCAAGGCGGTGTAATGCAGGTGGTGCGGGCCGGCCCACATGTAGATGCCGATCAGGGCCCAGAAATGCACGATCGAGAGGCGGTAGGAGTAGATCGGGCGCTCGGCCTGCTTGGGCACGTAGTAATACATCATGCCGAGGAAGCCGGCGGTCAGGAAAAAGCCCACCGCGTTATGGCCGTACCACCACTGCACCATGGCATCGACGGCGCCGGTGTACATGGAATAGGACTTGGTGGCACTGACCGGCAGCGCCACGTTGTTGACGATATGCAGCAGCGCGATGGTGATGATGAAGGCGGCGTAGAACCAGTTGGCTACGTAGATATGGCTGACGCGGCGCTTGATGATGGTGCCGAAGAACAGTACCGCGTAGGCCACCCAGACGACCACGATCATCCAGTCGATCCACCACTCCAGCTCGGCGTACTCCTTGGCCTGGGTCAGGCCCAGCGGCAGCGTGATGGCCGCGCAGACAATGATCAGTTGCCAGCCCCAGAACACGAAACTCGCCAGCCCGTCAGAGATCAGCCGGACATGGCAGGTGCGCTGGACCACGTGCAGCGAGGTGCCGATCAGCGCGGAGCCGCCGAAGGCGAAAATGACGGCGTTGGTGTGCAGTGGCCGCAGGCGACCGTAGGTGAGCCAGGGAATCTCGAAGTTCAGCACCGGCAACCAGAGCTGCGCCGCGATCAGCACGCCGACCAGCATGCCGACGATACCCCAGAGAATGGTTGCCACCGTAAACTGGCGTACAACCTTGTCGTTATAGGTCATTCCCGCTCCCCTCCAGAACGTGTTGGGCTTACTTTCACCGCCGGCAGAATACTATCACTATACTCTTGCAGTCATTGAGAACGAGGCGCATTTGTGAATACGCACAGGGACCCGGCTGGACGTGACATCGCGGCCGATAGCCATACCGTCATCGCACCGTGCCGCAAGCTCAACCTGGCCATGCCAATCCGCTGGTTGCGCGCAGGCTGGCAAGACTACCGGGCGGTACCGCGGGTGAGCCTGGCCTATGGCATGCTGGTGTTTGCGATCAGCGCCGTGGTGTCTTGGCTGGGCTGGACGCTGGGCGGCTGGGTACTGTTGCTGACCTTGTTGACCGGGTTCGTGTTCGTCGCCCCGTTACTGGCGTTTGGCCTGTACTCGGTGGCCCGCCAGCGCGACGCCGGCAACTGGCCGTCGATGGCGCGCTCGCTGCTGGACATGCGCCGGCCGGTCCAGAACGCCATGGTGTTTGGCCTGCTGCTGCTGGTCGTGTTCCTGGTCTGGGCCCGGGCAGGCTCGATGGTGCATATTTTCGCATCGCCCGATTCGACCCCGGGCTGGATGGACGTGCTGCGCTTCTTCGCAATCGGCTCGGCCGTCGGCGCGGTATTCGCCGGCTTTACGTTTGCGGCCTCGGCGTTCTCGCTGCCGATGCTGGCCAACCGCAATGTCGACGTGATCACCGCCGTTCTGTCGAGCATCAACGCGGTGATGCGCAACAAGCTGACCTGCGCCGCCTGGGCCCTGACACTGCTGTTGCTGACCGCCGTTGGCGTGGCCACGGCCCTGCTTGGCCTTATTATCGTGATTCCATGGCTGGCCTACGCCAGCTGGCATGCCTATCGTGACGTGCTGGTCGTCGACGCCTGGGCGCCACTGCCCATCGAACAGGAGAACACCCATGAGTCTTGAAGTCGCGGTCATCGGCTCGGTCAACCTGGACCTGGTGGCCCGCGTCAGGGCGTTTCCACGACCGGGTGAAACCGTCACCGATGCCACGCTGGATCGCCACCCCGGCGGCAAGGGTGGCAACCAGGCCATCGCCATCCGCCGCCTGGGCGCAAATGTCCGCCTGGTGGCCTGCGTGGGCAATGACAGCACCGCCGACGAAGCACTGGCCGGCCTGGCGCGCGAGGGCGTGATCCTGGACCATGTCCAGCGCATCGATGGCGCCGCCACCGGCACGGCCATGATTGCCGTGGATGGCAACGGCGAGAACCAGATCGTGGTGGCGCCGGGCGCCAATCGCCTGTTCACACCGGAACGACTGGTGCTGCCGGCCTGCGATGTCGTCATCGCCCAGCTCGAGGTGCCGATGGACACACTGGAGGCCGCGGCCCGCGCGCACCCGGGCTTCTTCTGCCTCAATGCCGCACCGGCCCGGCCGGTTTCCCCTGCCCTGCTCGCCGATGTCGACCTGCTGGTGGTGAACGAGATCGAGGCCGAGGCGATCGGCCCGAACCTGGACAACTTTAACGGCTGGCTGGCCGTGACCTACGGCGCGTCCGGCGCAGAACTGATGCGCCATGGCAATTGGGTGGCCAGCAGCGACGCGCCACGTGTGGACGCCATTGACACCGTCGGCGCCGGCGACGCGTTCACGGCGGCGCTGGCGTTTGGGCTGGGGAGCGGCCAGTCACCAGACGTGGCGCTGAACCGGGCCTGCACGGCGGGCGCGCTGGCGACCACCCGTGCCGGGGCGCAGTCCTCGCCAACGCTGGAGGCACTGGAGCAGTTCCTGGCGCGTCCGGCCTGAGCCGGCTCAGGCGGGCTCCCCGCCAACATCGTCGTCCGGCTCCAGGGGCTGGAAAGACGCCGCCGCCACCGGTCCGGGCGGCTGGCGGAAATCACTGCGCACGTGCAGGTCGCGCTGCGGGAAGGGAATCTCGATACCGGCTTCGCGCAGGCGGGTTTCCAGGGCCCAGAGGAATTCGCAGCGGATGCGGTGCGGGCGGCGTACACCGGCCCGGCTGACCCATAGCAGCATCTGGAATTCCAGCGCGCTGTCGCCGAAGTTGAACAGGCGCAGTTGCGGCCGCCGGCCCGGCATGTTGGTTAGCACAAACTCGACATCCTCGGCCGCGGCCATGGCAATTTCCTTCACCTGCTCCTTGTCCGAGCCATAAGCCACGCCAAAGGGTATGCGCATGCGCGCGATCGACTCGCGCAGGGTCCAGTTGGTGAGCTTGGTGGTGACCAGCTCGGAGTTCGGCACCACCACGTCGACACTGTCGTTAGTGTTGACCACGGTGGCGCGGGTATTGATCTCCTTGACCACGCCGGCCAGCCCGCTGGAACCGGCCTGGCCACCATCGAGCTCAATGTAGTCGCCCACCCGCAGGGAGCCTTCCAGCAAAAGAATCAGGCCGGAGACGAAATTGTTCACCACCGCCTGCAGGCCAAAACCGATACCGACAGAGAGCGCACCGGCGATCAGCGCGAAACTGGTGAAATCGAAACCGATGGACGCAAACGCCGCGAACAGGCCGACCGTCATGATGACGTAATGCAGGATCCGGCCCAGCGTGTAGGCGACCGGGCTGGCGGAGAACTGCTCGCCAGCCGCCGCGGCGTGTGCGATCAGGTAGCGCGCGACCCAGGAAATCAGCCACGCCAGGGCGATGATAAACAGCATCTTCAGGATGCCGCCCGGGGTCACCGGCGTGTCACCGATATCGAACAGGTGATAGTCGGCGGCGGCGATGACGTGGTCCCAGGCCGAACCGATGGTGAATTTCAGCCGGCTCCAGGCCTTGCGCAGGCCGCTCTGGCCGGCCAGCACGTCGCGGGTCAGGATGCCCTGGACCAGCAACAGGTCATCGTTGCGCGAGCGGATTTCCTCGACCAGGTCCAGCGTTTCGCGCGCCACGGTGCGGGCGATATCCTGGTTGGCCGCGGCGTTGGCGGAGTCGTCCGTCGGCGGAGATACCAGGGTATTGCGCGAATTCTCGGACCAGACATCCAGCTGCGGCAGGATGCGCTCCGACAGCGCCCGCGCATCCGCCGCCGCACCGCGCAGGTCCAGGTCGCCGTCCAGCGAGTCGGTACGAAGCCCGTACCAGTTCGCTTCACTGCGCGCCAGAGCGGCTTCGAGGCGGGCCAGCTCGGACGCGGCGGCGGCGCGCGTGATCTGTTGCCGGCGCAACTGTTCAAGGCTGCGATTTATGTTGTCTGCCGAGAGCACATCCAGCAATTGGGACTGCAAGGCCGTGACCTGCCGGTCCGCCTCCGCTACGGCTTCGGTGCTTTCATCCAGGTGTTGCTGGATTTCTTCTGCGGTCACATCACCCACTTCAAGATGGGCGCGAGCGAAATCCAGTTGCTCGGAAACCAGCTGGTCACGCTGTTCCAGAGCCTTTTCCCTGGCCTCCAGGTTCGCCTGCCTGGCCGTGACCAGTTCAAACTCGACGCGCATGGTGATGCGGTCAATACCGATCAGGACCTTGGCAGGGGACTCGACAGGCTGCGACTGGTACGCCCGCAGCAATTCGTCACGCCTTGACTGCAGGAAGTCGAGCTGCCGATCGGCCTGCTCGATATCGACCCGGACGGATGACAATTCACGCTCGATGTTTCGCGACTGCGCGCGTAAACCCAGCATTTCCCGCAGCGAATACGCATCCTGGGTGGGCACCGGCGGGAAAGGTGCCGAGGCCTCCCCGGCCCGGGTCACTTTCAGCAGGCGGACCAGGTTGGCCAGGTTGTCCAGTGCCGCGCTCGCCCGATCGTGATCGGCGGGGCCCAGGCCGTCGATGCGATCTTCCAGGCTGGCCAGGAAAGCGTTGATGCGACGATTCTGCTCATCCTCGTCGGCAACGTCGAACTCGCTCCACCAGTCCGCCGGCATGGCGGTGATCGCGGGCGGCTCCCAGGCGGCGGGGTCCGGCTCCGCCGGCTCGCTGGCCTGCAAAGCCTTGGGCAGTAACTGGGCGTGCGCGTACAGGGACATTGCCGCCAGCGACAAGCCCATCGCCAGGCAGGCGAGCGGAAACAGGAATCTGCGCAGCGACAATGCCATGGCTGGCATTGAAGCCTGATTCAGCGCCGGATGCAACGAGCGCTCAGTAACCGCGACGGGCGTCGACGGTGTATTGCAGCGGTTTTCCGGCCTGGAACCGGCGGAAATTGTCCAAGAACACGGCGACGATATCGGCCGGCTCGCTGAGCGCGGCGACATGCGCGGTCACGCGCAGGTTGGGGGTTGTCCAGAACGGATGATCCTGCGGCAGCGGCTCCTGGTTAAAGACGTCGAGGACGGCGCCACCCATGTGGCCGTCACCCAACGCCGCGACCAGGGCCTGCTCGTCGATCACGCTGCCACGGCCGGCATTGACCAGCACCGCTCCGGCCGGCAGGGCCGCCAGCGCGTCGGCGTCCAGCAGGCCAGCAGTGTCGGGGGTGTCCGGCAGCAGCGTGACGAGGTAGTCGCATTCTCCCAGGAAGGCATGCAGGTCTTCGACGGCAAAGACCCGGGTGAAAGGCGCCGTCGCGGCACCGGAGCGGCTGCAGCCCAGTACCCGCAGGCCCAGCGCCTGGGCGCGCCCGGCGACCACGCGGCCGATCGAGCCCATGCCCAGGATACCCATGGTCTTGCCGGCGATGCGCCCCGTGGGGGTCGTCACCCAGCGCTGCTCCGCCTGCCACTGGAAACGCTGGATCACGCCCAGTTCGTGCGCCAGCAGGTAGCCCAGCACGTATTCGGCCATCTGCGGGCCAAAGACGCCCTTGATGCCGGTGACGGTGAGCCCGGCGGAGGCCGCATCCAGCAGCGGCGCCACACCGGCCCAGGTCGATTGCACCCAGCGCACGCCGTCCATGTCATCCAGGGCCTGGACCAGCAGGCCCGGATCACCCAGGACGACCGGCTCGCCCGCGTAACGTGCGGCGACCGCGGCCGCGTCTGTGGCGGCCGCTGCCACGATGCCCTCGTCCGCCAGCAGGCGGACATAGGCGTCCGCGTCCCGGCTCAGGACAAACACGCCATCTTGGCCCAGGGGCTGATTCACCGGCGGCGCGTGACCCGGTCAGTCCTTCAGGCGCTTGTAGCGCACCCGCTTCGGTGCCGCGTCCTCGCCCAGGCGCGCCTTGCGGTCCTCTTCATACTCGGTGTAGTTGCCGGGAAAGAAGGTCACCTTCGAATCGCCCTCGAAAGCCAGGATGTGTGTCGCGACGCGATCCAGGAACCAGCGGTCATGGCTGATCACCAACACGCTACCCGGGTAGGCCAGCAGCGCTTCCTCGAGCGCGCGCAGGGTTTCCACGTCAAGGTCGTTGGACGGCTCGTCGAGCAGCAGCACGTTGCCGCCCTGCTTCAGCGCCACGGCCAGCTGCAGGCGACCGCGTTCACCACCGGACAGGTCACCCACCCGTTTTTGCTGGTCGGAGCCCTTGAAGTTGAAGCGGCCGACATAGGCCCGTGACGGCATCTGGAAGCTGCCAACCTGAAGGATGTCCTGGCCATCGGAGACGGCTTCCCACACGGTCTTGCTGTCATCCAGGCCCTCGCGCAGCTGCTGCACACTGACCAGGTCGACGGTGTTGCCCAGGTCAACCTCGCCGCTGTCCGGCGTTTCCTGGCCGGAGATCATCCGGAACAGCGTCGACTTACCGGCGCCGTTACCACCGATCACGCCGACGATCGCGCCTTTCGGCACGGAGAAGTTCAGGTCTTCGAACAGCAGCTTGTCGCCGAAGGCCTTGGAGACATTACGCACCTCGATGACCTTGTCGCCCAGGCGCTCGCCCACCGGAATATAGATTTCGTTGGTCTCGTTGCGCTTCTGGAATTCCTGGCTGCTGAGTTCCTCGAAACGGTTCAGGCGCGCCTTGCCCTTGGCCTGGCGGCCACGGGTACCGGAGCGCACCCACTCCAGTTCGTGCTGCATGGCCTTGCGGCGCGCGGCTTCCTGTTTTTCCTCGATAGCCAGGCGAGCCTCTTTCTGCTCCAGCCAGGACGAGTAGTTGCCCTCCCAGGGAATGCCGTGGCCGCGGTCCAGTTCCAGGATCCAGCCGGCGGCGTTGTCGAGGAAATAGCGGTCATGGGTGATGGCCACGACGGTGCCGGGAAAGTCCACCAGGAACTGCTCCAGCCAGCCCACGCTCTCGGCGTCCAGGTGGTTGGTGGGCTCGTCCAGCAGCAGCATGTCCGGGCGCGACAGCAGCAGCCGGCACAGCGCCACGCGGCGGCGCTCACCACCGGACAGATTGTCGATCTTCGCGTCCCAGGGCGGCAGGCGCAGCGCGTCGGCAGCCACGTCCAGGCGGTTTTCCAGGTTGTGCGCATCCCAGGTGGCGATGACATCCTCGTAGCGCGACTGGCGCTTGGCCAGCTCGTCAAAATCGGCATCCGGCTCCGCGTACTCGGCGTAGACGGCCTCCAGGCCGGCCAGCGCGTCCAGCGGCTCGCGCAGGCCGTCTTCGACGGCTTCGCGCACCGTGTGCTCGGTGTTCAGCTCCGGCTCCTGCGGCAGGTAACCGATCTTCAGGTCGGGCATTGGCCGGGCTTCGCCCTCGATGTCGGTGTCGACACCGGCCATGATGCGCAGCAGCGTGGACTTGCCGGCGCCATTGAGCCCGAGCACGCCAATCTTGGCCCCCGGAAAGAAAGACAGCGAGATGTTCTTAAGGATTTCGCGCTTCGGCGGCACGATCTTGCCGACGCGGTTCATGGTGAAAACGTACTGGGACATGGCCTGCAACCTGAAAATGGGTGCGCGATTATAACGTGCTAAATTTGCGGGCATGAAGCGCTTCGACGATCTCGTACCCGACGGCGGCACGCTGCTGCTGGACGGTGGCCTGGCCAGCCGGCTGGAAGCGCGCGGGCATGACCTGTCGACGCACCTGTGGTCGGCGGCGCTGCTGCGCGACGACCCCGAAGCCATCATCGCCGCGCACATGGATTTTCTCGAGGCCGGCGCGGACTGCCTGGTCAGCGCCAGCTACCAGGGCAGCCAGGCCGGCTTCATGGCGCTGGGCATGTCCGCCTTCGAGGCCGACCAGCTGATCGCCTCGTCCGTGACCCTGGCGAAAACCGCGCGCGACCGCTACCTGCGCAAGGCGCCGCCCGGGCGCCGCAGGCCGCTGGTGGCGGCCAGCTGCGGGCCCTGGGGCGCGGTGCAGGCGGACGGCTCCGAGTACCAGGGCAAGTACGGCGTCTCTCCCGAAGCACTGAGGGATTTCCACTACCATCGCCTGCCCGTCCTGGACGAGGCTGGCGCCGACCTGATCGCCTGCGAGACCCTGCCCGACCACGTCGAGGCGCAGGTGCTGCACGGCCTGCTGAAGCTGGTGGAGACCCCGGCCTGGGTCAGTTTCACCTGCAAGGACGAACGCCACCTGCACGACGGCACGCCGCTGCGGGACATGGCCAGCCTGTTCGCCAACCACCCGCGCGTCGTCGCCATCGGCGTCAACTGCACCGATCCGGCGCTCATTCCATCACTGATCGCCGAGGTGCGGGCCGGCGCGCCGGAAAAGGCCGTGTTGGTCTACCCCAATTCCGGTGAGCGTTATGATGCCGCGGCGAAAGACTGGACCGGCACCACCCGCACCGACAACTGGGCCGCGGACACGCTGGCCTGGCGCGCCGCCGGCGCCCGCCTGGTCGGCGGCTGCTGCCGAGTCGGCCCGGACGATATCGCCGCGGCGCGGGCCGCGCTGGACGCCAACCCGACCTGACTCACGGGAGAACCACCTTGAAGCAACACGACACCGATGCCATGGCCATCCAGGACCATTACGACCCGGACTTCCAGGTCTGCTACGGCTGCGGCGCCAGAAATGACAAGGGCCTGCACCTGAAGAGCTATATCGACGGTGACCGCGTGGTCGCGGAGTACCTGCCACAGGCGCATGAAATGGGCGTACCCGGGGTCGCCTACGGTGGATTGATCGCGTCGCTGATTGACTGCCACGGCATTGCCACCGGCGCGGCCCACTTCCTCGCCGAGTACAGCGGGCACCCGCCGCGCTGCGTGACCGCATCGCTGCATGTCGAGTACCGCGCGCCCACGCCCATTGATGGCACGCCGATGACCCTGACCGCCCGGGTCACGGATTCTTCGGCGCGCAAGGCCGTGGTCGAGGTGCAGGTGTACGCCGGCGGCACCCTCACGGCCGAGGGCCGCGTTGTGGCGGTGCGTTACAGGGGGTAGACCGGGTGCGGCGCCTTCGGGTCGTAGTAGCGCATCATTTCCGGCTCCAGCTCAGCCAGCTTTTTCTGCCGGTTTGCCGGGTCGGGGTGCGTGCTCAGGAACTGCGGCGGTGAGGCGCCGCCGTCCTTGGCCATCTTGGCCCACAGCGTGGCTGCCGCGCGCGGGTCGAAACCCGCCTTGGCCGCCAGCTCGATGCCTATGCGATCGGCCTCGGTTTCTGCCGTGCGACTGTTGGGCATGTTGACCGCGTAGACCGCGGCCAGCGCCGCGCCCGAAGTGGCGATAGCCTTGTTATCGGCAAAAATACCGACGGCCGCCACACCGATGGAACTGGCCATTTGCACCGACATCTTTTCCGCCGAGTGATTGGCCAGCGCATGGGCGATCTCGTGGCCCATGACCTGCGCGAGTTCATCGTCGGTGGGCTGGATGGTGTTGACCAGTCCGGTGTACATGGCCATGCGACCGCCGGCCATACACCAGGCATTGACCTGCGGATCATCAATCACCACCACGCTCCACTCCCAGTCCGCGGAATCGGGCCGCATGGCAATCGCCTCGGTGATCAGCCGGCCGGTAATGCGCTCGACGCGCCGGACCAGTGCCTGGTCAGACGACAGCTTGCCCTCCTTCTGCAACTCGCTGACCGTCGACACGTACGCCTCTTTGGAACTCGCGATGGCGGAGTCCTCCGACACCAGCATCAGCTGGCGCCGCCCGGTGGGGCTGGTCGCGCAGGCCACCAGCAATGACGTTACCAGGGCGAAAACGAGCAACCGCGCCAACAGCGTACGCTGCGACCGGCGAATGGGGATCTGGTTCATGTGTTCCTCGGGGGTCGGGACCATGTCGCTGAAAAATACGCTACCTCGGCCATGGATGCCAGCACTGCCCTAGCGCGTGTACAACCGGTAGCGTGCCCATTCACGGGGTGCCTGGCCGGCGTCGATGGACTCACGCATGGCCGTGGCCAGTGCCGTGGCGGGCGCCAGGTCGGCGTCGGCCGACGAGTACATGGCGCGAGCGAATGCGGCCGACCGCTCGCGGTCGCCGCGCCACAGGGTGGCCTGGACACTGCCGGCACCGGCCCGGAACCATTCGGCCACGATTGGCGGCACCAGGTCTTCCTGGCCGGGGCGACCCACCATTTCGGCCTGGCCCATGTATACCAGGGCCGCCGTCGTCGTCCACGTGGCCATGTCGGCCGGGCCCGGGCGCTCACGCCCCAGGCCGCCGGCGGGCTCCGACAACTCCAGCCAGGCGTTGTCCGGTCGGGCCATGTCGATATGTACCGGCATCACCAGGTGGACACGCCCGGCCTGGCGGAAGTCGGGGCTCTCGAACTCGTCGGCCAGCAGGGCCGAACCCCGCACCAGCGTCAGCCCGGGCCCGACGAACAGGCTGGCCACCGCGTCCAGCTCCGGGGCCGGGGCGAGTGCCGCCAGGTAGCCGGACTGGAAGTCCTCCGGCGCACCGGCCAGGAACAGGCGGTCTCCCGGGTCTGTCGCTACCCTGGGCGGGGTCTCCGGGAAACCGGTTGGTGTCGACAGCACGTGGCGCTGCACCAGGTAATCACCGTTGACGCGGATGGCCGCCGCCGGAAGGCGCGCCAGCGGGCCCGCGGCCACCCAGTGCAGCCGTCGTGGCAATGACCGGCTGATGGGCCCGAGCAACTGCCGGCCGAGCCGCGCCATGGCCTGGTCGAAGGCCTCGGTATCCAGGGTGGGCAGCCGGTCGGCCAGGTCATACAGTTCCTCGCGCAGCGATCCGCCGGTGGCCAGGCTGAACCGCTCCGTACCGCGCCCGTCCGTCAGCAGCACCCAGGCGCCATCAGCGGCGATGTGGAAGTCCAGCACCGCGCCGTCGCTGCCCAGCGCGTTGCGCCAGGCGGCCAGTGCCGTCGCGCCCGCTTCGGCATCGGCGGAGGGCGGTGGCCGCAGTGATGCCAGGGCGTTGCGCGCCTGGTCGGCGGCGGCGGAGTCTCCGGCGGCCGCCAGGCGGAGAGACTCGCGCAGTTCCGCCAAAGCGCTCTCTTGCGCCGTGGTCCAGGACGATGGTTCGAGTGAAGCCGCCAGGCTGCGCACGCGCGCCAGGCCCAGCTGCGCCTGGGCCGGGGTGGCGCGTGACATCAGCAGGCCGGTATACCCCGTGACCAGCGCATCCCGCCGTTGTGCGTACCAGCCGCCGAGTACGCCCGGCAGGGCCTGGCGATGCCAGCCAATGTCATCAAGCAGGCGCTCGTACTGCGACAATGCGTCCGCCCACTGCGCCTGGCGCTGCAGATGCCGCGCGTACAGGAAGTCCGCTTCGGCCGCTACGCCGGGTATGGCCGTTACCCGCGCCCGGTCACGGGCCTCGCGGGCGCTGTCGGCGGTGCAGGCATCAAATGCGATACACAGCTGCAGGGCCGCCAGTGGCGCCCATGGCGAGTCCGTCGCGGCTTGCAGGCGCCGCAGCGGTGCTTCGGCGCTTGCCCTGGAACCCGGCGCGGACAACGCGTCCAGGGCCAGGGCGTAATCGTGCGCGGCCCGCTCCGCGGCGCCCTCCAGCCGTTCGCCCTGGGCGGCGCGCAGTGTACGCATGCGCTGGACATCACCGCGCTGGCGATAGACATCCGCCATGATGCCCAGCGCCGCAGACACGTCCAGCAACGCCGTGCGACGGCGCCAGCCCGTGCCGTCCGGCATCGCGGCCGCCGCCTCGGCCCAGGCCAGGGCGTCGTCGAAGCGGCCCAGCCCCATCGCCGCCCGCGCCGAGGCCAGCTGCAGCTGCGCGCGGGTGGCCGTGTTGCGTTCCAGCGCCAGCGCCTGGCCCAGCACGTCGAGGGCCTGCGGATACCGCCATGCGTCATTCAGCAGCCGGCCCTGGGCCAGCAGGTTCAGCGCCAGCTCGTCGCCCTGGGCGTCGGCGTCCAGGCGCGATTCGATTTCCCGCAGCACCTCGCCACTGGCGACGACATCGCCCTGCACGGCGTGGACATCGACGAGCCGCTCACGAATGGACGTCGACAGGTCATCCGCGCCGATGTCGTCAGCCTGCGCCAGCCCCGCCTGCAGTTCCTCCAGAGCCTCGTCGTCGCGACCCAGTTTCGACAGCGCCTCGGCGCGGGTGAACAGCGCCTCGGCGTGCACCAGTGGCTGCGTACCGATGGCCGGCTGCGCCAGTACGTTGTCGGCGGTCTCCAGCGCAAGCTGCGGATCGCGGTCGGGGGAAGCCAGCGCCAGCTTCAACCGGGCCGCCGCCAGCGCCACGGCGGGAAACCGGCCGGTGGCCTGGTCGGCGTCGATATCGGCCAGCAGGTCCAGTGCCGTGGCCGGGTCACCCATGCCATGCGCGGCGATATGCGCCTGGTAATAGATGGACCACAGCCGCAACTCATCCATGCCGAATTCGACAAACGTCCTCGCGGCCGTCGACAGCGAGCCGGCCTTGATGCTCCAGCTGGCCGCCGTCTCGACCGCGGGCGCCTGCAGGCCGAAGGCCATCGACCGCAGCGCGCGGTCGAGCGCGGCGCTGCGCTGGTCACGGACGCCAATGCGATTCAGCCCCAGGTCGAACCGGGTCCGGTCGGTGTGACGGCCCGCCGTGACGCGGATGTCCAGCTGCCGCTCACGGGACGTCTCGTCCACGTACAGGAACAGGGGCGCCAGCCGCTGGCCGGGTACACCCGCGGTGGTCACGGGAATGTCATTGATATCCAGGATTTCAACACCAAACTCGGCATCGACACCGTCGACCCGCACCCACAGGGCCTCGTCACTGCCCTGGCGGATAAAGTACTCGCGGCTCAGCGGCGTATCGGCATGCAGCGCGGCCACGAGCAATGACCACGCGACCAGGCCGGCAACCACCTGGCTGATGACCCTTCGCGTGTTCAAGTCGCGTTCTCCGCTGTTTTCATGCCTGACGCACCCCGTCACTTTGGTTAAACTGGCCGACGCGCCGTCTCCGCCACGCTTGCCGCCGACTGCGCATTGAACATTTGAGGTCGCGCAGAGTCAATGTTCCCCATGTCCGCCTTGCCAGAAAGCCGCCGCCCCGACGTTGAAAATTCCTGATCGCGAAACTGCCGTCTTTACCACCTCCGCCGTCGACCTGTTCGCCTCGGCGCTGGGCGCGTTCATCCTGCTGATGATGCTGCTGTTCCCCTACTACCAGCGCGCCGGCAGCGGCCAGGCGTTTTCCGACACCTGGGCGCTGATGCAGGAGCGGCGCGCGCGTGCGGCCGACACCGAGACCCTGCAGGCCGAGCGCGAGCGCATGCAGTCGGAACTCGAGCAACTGATGGCCGCCAACCGCGGCACCGAGGCCGCGCTGTCGCGGTTGCGCAACGAGGCCCGCGACATCGAGCGCCAGCTGGCCGACACACCGGTCGACACCAGTACACCCGAGCCCGAACCGACCCCGCCGCCGCGGGCACCGGTCGACGGCGTAGAATTCTCGATCCTGGGACTGGCCTCGGAGTCCCGCTCCTTCGTCATCGTCGTCGACATGTCCGGCAGCATGCTCAATTACGAGAGCCTGGTGCTGCAGGCCATTCTCGACATCCTCGGGCCACTGGACGCCGATGACGAGTTCGCCATCGTCGGCTACCAGGGCAACCCGCAACCGGTGCTGTGGCGCTGGCCGCAGGGGACCACGATGGCCGCCGGCACCCCGGACAACCTGGCCCAGGCGCGCGAGTTCGCCCGCGGCCTGTCGACCAAGTTCGTCGGCTCAACGCCCACGCTGATGGCCCTGCAGGCGGCCTTCGAATACCCGGCCAACGCCGTGATCCTGATGAGTGACGGTGAGCCGAACAGCCCGCCGGGTTACATCATCCAGAACATTACCGGCATGAACCAGTTCCGCCAGACCGAGCTGCACACGGTGGCGATCGGCGACTACACCCACAACCGTAACCTGGTCATGTTCCTGCAGACCCTGGCGCGACTCAACAACGGCGACTTCGTCGGGGTGTCACGATGAGGCGGCGGCGCGGCATGGGCAGCGTGTTTTCACTGTCGGCCATCGACCTGTTCGCCTCCGGCATGGGTGCGTTCATCATCATCACCATCATCCTCATGCCCGATTACCAGAAAGAGGTGCGCATGGAAGGCCACCTGGCCTACCTGGACGCGCTGGCGCGGGAATCCGAAACCCTGCTCGACGAGACCGAGATGGGCGTCGAGCGCCTGCAAATGGCGCTGGACGCGGCGCGCACCCGGCAGCTGGAACTGGAGGCGGAAGAGCGCATCCTGGGCAGCGAGATCAACACCCTGAATGCCCAGCTGACGGCGCGCCGGCAGCAGCCCACGCCCGCGGTGCTCGACGAGGAACTGGAAGACACGGCCAATGCCCACGCGGTGACCTTTCGTTTCCTGGGGCTGAAAACCGAGCAGACCCGCTATGTGCTGCTGGTGGACATGAACAAGTTCCTTGGCGAGCACAGCGAGCTGGTGCTGCGCAGTGTAGGCCGCGCGCTGGACGCACTGCAGCCGGGCTTCGAGGTTGGCATCATCGGCTTCCAGCAACTCGACGACGGGCCGCGCTTTCACCACTGGCCGACCGAGGGCGCGCTGGCGCCGGTGACCGCGGCCAACCGCGCGCGGGCACTGCGCTGGCTGGGTGATCGCTCGGGCGCCTTCGCCGGCGGCTCGCCCATGCTGGCCGCGTTCGAGGCCGCCTACCGCACCCCTGCCGGCGCCGTCATCCTGTTTTCCGACGGCCTGCCGAATCCCGCGTTCAACCGCGGCCTGCCCGCGCGGCCGCTGGCGCAGGCCATCACGGTGGCCAACCCGGGCAACGTGGAAGTGCACGCGGTGACCATCGGCGACTACTTCAAGTACCAGGGCACCGTGGCCTTCATGGAAACACTCGCACGGGCCAATTCCGGTGGTTTCCTGGCGCTGGCGCAATAACGGGAATCCAACGATGATGCTGATAGAATTCGCGCCGCCCATGGAGCCCCGAAACGCATGAAAACCCTGAGCCTGGGTCGCGATGCCGACTGCGATCTCACCCTCGAAGCCGATGGCGTCGCGCCGGTGCACGCGCGTGCGCGCCTGGACGTTGACGGCTACATCTGGGTGGACGCCACGGAGCCCGGATTTCCCGTTCGCCTGCGGCGCAACGGCCAGTGGCTGCGGGTCCGGCGCACCACGCTTTGCGCAGGCGATGAACTCCGCCTGGGTGACGCACCGCTTGACCTGCCCACGCTGACCACGGCACTGGGCCCGACGGCCCGGCTCCGCTCCGCGCGCCTGGCCGCCGCCCGGCGGCGCACGGCGCCCGACGCGGACGCACCGGCGCGTGTGAGCCGTGACCCGGTCACCGGCGCCATCCGCGAAACCCGGAACAACAACAAGGACACAAGCCCATGAACCGACCCGGCATCACCCGCCTGATCGCCCTGGTCATCAGTACCATCACGGCCATCCTGGTCATCGCGCTGCTGGCGCGTATCCTGCCGCCATCCGCCGCGGCCGTGCTGCTGGACTATTACCGCGCGACCTGGCCGTTCACGGTACAGAATGTGCTGTGGGTGGCGTTCTTCATCGGCCTGGGCGAAATCGCCATCCGCTGGCGCGCCGGGCGGCTGGAAGAGGCCCAGTTCGACCGCGACTACCTGCCCACCGACGACGAGACGGTCCTGCGCCCCGGTGACGACCTGACACCGATTTTCCGCAAGGTGCGGGCCAGCCGATACCGCCGGACCTGTTTCGTGCCGCGACTGGTGGAGCGCTGCATCCTGAACTTCAACCTCAGCCGCTCGGTGGACCAGACCAACGCGCTGCTGAACTCCAGCCTGGAACTGTTCCTGCATGAACTGGACCTGCGCTACAACATCATCCGCTACATCACCTGGCTGATTCCGTCGCTGGGCTTTATCGGCACCGTGGTCGGCATCATGATGGCGCTGAACTACGCCGGTAACCGCACCAACGTGGAGAGCCCGGAACTGCTGTACGAGGTGACCCAGCGCCTGGGCGTGGCCTTCAGCACTACGCTGCTGGCGCTGGTGATGGCGGCGATCCTGGTGTTCCTGCAGAACCTGGTGCAGGGTCGTGAAGAGAACACCCTGAACCGCGCCGGCCAGTACTGCCTGGACAACCTGATCAACCGCCTGTACGCCCGTTGAAACACCGTTATCCCGTCATCGCCGCCCTGCTCGCGGCCTGTATCGCTGTCCTGCCGGCCTTCGCGGCCGCGCAGGACGACGACACCTACCCCACCCGCAAGACGCTGCCCGATGGCGTGGTGCTGGTGGTCAAGCTGGTGTCGGCCACCGAGGTTAAACCCACCACCGGTGTCGTGGTCGCCTACGGCCGCGTGATCCTGCCGGCCAGCTTTGTCGCCGACACGCTCGATGGTGGCCCCGCGCTCGCGGTCATGGACGGTGGCGGCAGCATCGCGCTGAACGGCCGCCCGGCCACGGTGCGGGAGATTTCCCAGTCCGGCGGGCTCGCCATTCTCGACGTGCCCGGCCTGATGGCGCCGCCTGTCGTGCTGGCCCAGGACCCAGGCGAAGACGGTGACGAGCTACGCTTCGGCGGCTTCCCCCCCGCGAAACAGATGGCCGAGGGCCGCGGCCCCATGTGGCTGCCGGCCCGCCTGAGCGCGAATGTCACCGCGGGCGTTTACGGCCTGCAGGAAACACCACGACTGCCCAACGTCACCGGCTTGCTGTTCAATCGCTGCGACCAGTGGGTGGGCTACAGCCTGGCCATGGGCGAGCCCGACCTGGCCGCGCCATTGCCACCCGTGGTGATGTTCGACCCCGAGCTGGGCAATGTCCTGGCCCGGCTGGGCGCGCCGGCACTGAGCACGGCCCCGTGCGCGCGCCCGGTGGTTGCCGAACAGGCACCCGAGCCTGCGAACACCAGCCCCGAACCCGAAGTGCCACCGCAGGCCGAACCCGGGCCCGCCGCTGTTGATGCCGACACTGCGGGTGACGACACCGCGGCCGCTGACACGGTGGATGCCGCGACCGGCTCGGACGACGCCCCTGCGGATGCCCCGGCCGAAAACGCCGCCCACAACGAACCGTTGGCGACGAACGGGGTCGGCGAATCAACACCGGCCACCGGGCAAGCCGATGCCCCTGCGCCGTTACCCCGCTGGCTGCCGCCGGCGGTCGGCGGCGCGCTGGGCATGCTGCTGCTGGTGGCGGTGCTGCTGGGCTGGCACAGGCGTGGAAAGGCGCCGGTCACTGATGCCGACACCGTCGAACTGGTCGCCGCCCCGCGCCAGGCTGCAGCGTCGCAGGAAAGCCCCAAGACACCCACGGCCGAACGCTGGCCGCCGGGCGCCAACGCCTGGCTTTACGCCCAGGCGACGACGCCGGAGGGCGAGGCGCTGCGCACACGCTGCGCCGTGGACGCCGACGCGTTCGCCTGCGTCCTGGGCCGCGCCGATGCCGACCTGGTGCTCGACAATGACTCTGTCAGCCGCGTTCACCTGCGCCTGGAGCGCCGCGATGGCGCGCTGATGGCCGGCGACCTGGGCTCCACCAACGGCACCTCGATCGGCGCCGCCCGCTGCCTGTCCGGGGAGATCGTGTACCTGGAGCCGGGTGAGACCCTGCAGGTGGGCGACCTGGCGGTCAAGTTCCGCCTGGATGACGACGAGGACAGCGCGCCATGAACCGCCCGGCCACACTGCCGGCCGGCAGCCAGGTTGATGGCCTGGTCATCAACCGGCTGTTGCGCCAGACCGCGGAAAGCGCGGTTTACGAGGTCACCGACCCCGCCATCGATGCCCGCTTTGCGCTGAAGGAGTACCTGCCCGAAGGCCTGGCCCTGCGTGACGATGACGGCCATGTAAGTCCGCGGCCGGGCGACGAGGGTGCCTTCGAAGCCGGGCTGGCGCGCTTCCGGCGTGAAGCCCGGCTCGCCGCGGGCATCGAACACCCGGCCCTGGCGCGCGTCATCCGCCTGTTCGACGCCAACGGCACCAGCTGCCAGTTGATGCCGCTGTACGGCGGCGAACCCCTGCTCGAAGCCCTGGGTTCAGCACCGGCGGCGGGCCTGGCCCGGACCGTCACGCTGTCGCTGATGGATGCCGTGGCCGCCCTGCACGAACTGGACCTGGTACACCGCGACATCAAGCCGGGCAATGTCCTGGTCGATGACGACGGCCGGGTCACGCTGATGGACCATGGCGGCCTAGTCGAGACCGACGCCGACGCGCGCCGTGGCACGCCGGGCTACGCGGCGCCGGAGCAGTATGACGCGGCGCGCAGCGTCGGGGCGCAGGCCGATATCTACGGCCTGGCCGCGGCCCTTTATCACGCCCTGACCGGCGAGCCGCCTGTGCCCGCCGACGTCCGCCAGGCAGCCAAAGATGCGGGCCAGGCGGATCCGCTGCTACCCGCGCGTGAGCGCCTGCCGGCCAGCCGCTACGGCGGTCTGGGCGACGCCATCGACCATGGCCTGCGCCTGGACCCGGCCAATCGACCCGAATCAGTCGCACAGTGGCGCCGGGCCTACGAGAGCCTGGACTGGCGCCTGGACGCCGGCCGCGCCGAAACCGCCGAAGACACCACGGAGAAGCGCGAGTGGCTGTCCACCGCCCTGTTCGCGACGCTGGGCCTGGTGCTGGTAGCCATCGCCGTGTTCCTGCTTGGCGGCGACCCGGAACGCCTGCCCGAGCCCTCGGTCGATAGCGGCCGCCAGGCACCGGAAGCGGGCCCCACGGGCAGCGGCAACGAACGCGCGGCGAGCCCGGAGGAACGCGCCCAGTGGCAGGCCGCGCTGGATGCCGACACGCTGCTGGGCTACCGGCGCTTCCTGGAAGCCTGGCCGGACTCCATCTTCCGGGAGCAGGCGCGGCTGCAGATCAACGTGCTCGACGAGCGGGCCTGGCAGGAACTGTCTGAAGAAAATACCCGCGGCGCCTATTCGCGCTACCTGGAGCAGTTTCCCGGTGGCCTGCACGAGGCCGACGCGCTACGCGCCATCGAGCGCATCGACGAGGCCGAGGCCCGCGCCGAACGCGAACGCCTGGCCCGCCAGGCAGCCGACCAGGCCGCCTGGGACCAGGCCAGGACCGCCGGCACCGTGGCGGCAATGGACGAGTACATCCGCACCTGGCCGGCCGGTGACCAGGTTGAGACCGCGCGCGCGCTGCGCCGGCAACTGCTCGACCAGGCCAACGAGTCCACGGCCTGGGACGCCGCCCTGAAACTGGACACGACCGAGTCCTACCAGGCCTATATCGACGCCTTCCCCGACGGCGAACACGTGGCCGATGCGTTGGCCGCCATCGACGGCTTCGACCTGCGCCCGGGGCGCTCCTTCCGCGACTGCGACACCTGCCCGGAAATGATCGTGATCCCGGCCGGCGCGTTCCAGCAGGGCAGCGATGCCGCCGACGCGCCGACCCGCGAGCAGCCAGCCCATGCCGTGCGCATCGCGCGCGACTTCGCGGCCGGCATGTACGAGGTGACGATGGCGCAATGGGACGCCTGCGTTGACGCCGGCGGCTGCGAAGCGGCTCCATCCGATAACGGCTGGGGTCGCGAAGAGCGACCCGTGATCATGGTGTCATGGAACGATGCCCAGCAATACGCGCACTGGCTCAGCCAGCTTACCGGCGAGACCTATCGCCTGCCCACGGAAAGCGAGTGGGAATACATGGCCCGCGCCCGCGAGAGCGGCGATTTCCCCTTCGGCGACCCGGCCCAGGTCTGTTCGTTCGGCAACATCGCCGGCATGGAAACCGAGTTCCGCTGGCGCCACCAGGCCTGTGCCGACAGCACCGCGCTGGGCACCCTGCCCGTCGGCCAGCTCAGGCCGAACGATTACGGCCTCTTCGATGTCATAGGTAACGTGGCTGAATGGACCGCTGACTGCATGAACCTGTCCTACATCGACGCCCCGGCCGATGGCCGTGCCTGGACCCGGGGGATCTGCTCATCGCGCATGGCGCGCGGCGGCTCGTGGGTCACCGGTACGCGCGACATCCGCTACTCGGCCCGTTTTGACCTGAAGGCCGGCGACCGCAACGACTTCACCGGTTTCCGCGTCGTTCGCGAGTTGAGGGACTGACATGGCGACTGACTCCAGGCCCCTCACCCTGCTCGCGCTGGGCGGGATTCTGTTCGCGCTCACGCTGCCGTTGCATGCCGGCGCCCAGGACGAAGACGAGCCCGATGCCTTGGTGGAGAGCGAAGAGGTGGACGTGAACGAGGACACCTACCGCGCCTTCATGGAACTGGACGACCGTGACATCCAGCGCGCCCGCTTTTCGACCCAACCGGCGCCGATGAACACGCCGCGAAGCCTGACCGGTCTGCCGGAAGCCTCGCAACGCCACCTGCGCGAACAGCTGCGCGACATCATCGTCGGCCGCGGGCCGTGGACCCCGGCCGAGGCCGACGCCGATTATCCCTACGTCCCCAGTGCCGCGGCCGCCGGTGACCCGGCGCTGCGCCAGCGTGAAGCCAAGGCCTGGAACGAACTGGTCGGTGAATACCACCAGCGCGAGGCCGCCCTGTACGCCGACGCCCAGGGTGGTGGCCAGGGCGGCGGCCAGGATGCCGCGGCATCACAGGGTGACGCTGCCGCGGCGTCCGCGCAGGCCGCGGGCAGCACATCGGCTTCCAGTGACGGCTCATCCTCCGGGCAGGACGGCGCACAGGGCCAGGACGGGCAGTCCGGTGAGTCTGGTGAATCCGGCGAGTCCGGTGAGTCTGGCCAGAACAGCGACAGCGCCGAGCGCAGCACCAGCGAGCGCGACTCGCAGGCCAGCCAGTCCGAGCAACAGCGTCAGCAGCAGCAAAGCCCGGTGCGCAGCAGTCGCCCGCCCACCGAGGGCGTGTCGCAGAGCGCGCTGGAATACCTGACCGGCCAACCGGCGGAACAGCCGGCACAGCCGTCCCTCAGCCGCCCACAGGCACCCAACGACCTTCAGGGCAGCGGCGACCAGGGGCTGTTGACGCTGGAAGAACTGGAGCGGGCCCGTGGCCTGCAGCGATTGCCTGTTCCTCCCCCGGCCGAGCCCGAGGAAGACGAACCACCGCAATCGCCCTAGGGCACCGGGTTGGTATCGAGCAGGATCACGTCCTCGGCAATCTCGTTGAGCAGTTTCTCCGCGCGGTCCGCGTCCGTCGGCTCGCGCGTGTAGAACGATTCCGCGGCGCGGATGTGCTGGTCGAAGCTGTCGGTCTGGGTCTCATCATCAAACATGCGCTGCCAGGCGTCGGTGCGGCCGCCGACGGCGTCGATGGCGGCGTCGGTCAGGCGCCCCAGTTCCGCGTCGAAATCGCCGAATTCCAGTTCATTGCGCAGGTACAGGGTCCGCCCGCGGTAGGTATCCAGTGACGGCTCGAGTTCGGCGGGCAGCACATCGGCCAGCGCCTCGGCAATCGCCGTGCGCACCAGGATGGCGTCCTCGCTGATGGCATCGCGGTTGACCAGCTCGATCAGCACCGGGTGAGCCGCCGACAGCGCGTCCATCTGTGCGGCCAGGGCAGCATCATGTTGCGCCGTCATCTCGAACAGCGAAGCCGCGCCCAGGCGCATCTGGGCCTGGCCGACGATGCGCGCCAGCGGCGTTGTGTAGTCATCCGGATCGAACTCAGCCTGTGCCGGCGCCTGCGCGGCCCGCTCCGCCTGCATGGCCCGAACGGCGTCCAGCAAGGCCGGGGCGACGCCCTGCCCCGCCAGTCGCATCAGGCCCAGGCGGCGGTACTGCTCACCCGGCGTCAACGCGGCCAAGGCGGCGAAGTCCGGGCCGGCATCGACCGTCGCGCCGTCACTGGCCATGACCACGCTGCCACCCGCCAGCGCCAGCGCCGTCGCCAGGGCCAGCAGCGACCAGCGGCCCGCACCCGGGTACTTTCGGGGCCAAGGCCTCACTGGGCGGCTCCCGACGGCGCCGCCGCCTGGGTGTAACTGAAACCGACCCGTTCGTTTGGCTCGGCACGGCCAGTGTCGACGCCATCGCGGTAGTGGCGCAGGCGTGGCGCCTCACCCGCGCTCTCGACCCAGACGACGCCGTCAAGGCGGCCGCCGCTGAACTCGCCTTCGTAGTACACCGGCGTGGCGCCCGCGCGACGACTGACCATCGCGCCGGTGCCCTGCGGCCGCCCGTCGCGGGCCTCGCCCAGGTATTCGACACTGCGCTCGCCCGACATCGCGACGCCAAAGCCACGACCGCTGGCGCGGCCATCGACGCAGGCACCCCACCAGGCACCGGGGGCGTCAAGGCCGGGCGCGCTGAACTGGCAGCGATCGTCGACGCTGACCGCCATCGAGCGTACGCGCGACTGGTACAGCGACAGCGTCTTGTTACGGAACTCGCCGAAACCGCGGGCGGTAATGACCTCGCGCGATTCCAGCCATTCCATCTGCACCGACATCTGGCGCTCGAACGTGGGCGCCATGCGGGCGATGAACTTCTCGCTCACCTCGGCCGATTCCGAGCGTGTGTCGAGTGACTTGTTCATGGCCCAGACCGAGCCAACCAGTGAGACGCCGGACAACGACGCGACCATCGCGGCACTGGCCGTGGTGGAGACGGTCGCGCCGTACACCGAGCCGGCCAGCGCCAGTGCGGCCACCGCGGTGGTCATGTTCTGGCGCCGCGCCAGGCGCCGCCGTTCCTCCAGCATGCGGTACTCGGCGGCGATGATCTTGCGCATGCGCACGCCGAAGTCGCCGCTGTAGGTACCGCCGTAGATACTCTCGGACTGGGCCGCCAGGAACTCCCGCTCTGCACCCACCAGGGCCTCCGCCAGTTGCAGGCGGGCGCGCACGCTTTCGTCCTCCGAGCGCGTGTACCAGACCCGCGCCAGGCCGGGATCGAAGCGCGCCAGCGCGGCCTGGCGCTGGAAAAAGGTCGCACGGTCGATATCAATCGTGCGCAGCAGGCTGATCACACGCGCGGCGAAGCCGCTGGAGAAAGTCACCGCGAACGGGTCATACTCACCGGGCTCATCCAACCGGTCCATGCGCTCGGCCGGAATCTGCAGTTTCTCCAGCGGATAGCCCTCCAGGGTCATCCGCTCACCACCGGAGCCCGGTGCGCTCAGCGGCAGGCTCATGGACGGCGCGTCACGCTCGGCGAGAAAGGCGATGAAGTCCAGCGATGCCGGCTGCGGCACCGACGCCTCACCCGCGCGCGCGGCGATGTCCCGCATGGCCTGGGCTTCCGAGGCCCGCCACGACGCGGCCGCCAGGTCGTCACTGGCCAGGATCAGGCCGTTCAGCGCCGGCCGCGCCCAGCGCCCGGCACGAACCACCGCCAGCGGCGTGAACAGGTCCCCGAAGGTCACCGGCGGCGAATCCATCATCTCGTTGACGTCGGGATAGGTATAGGTGCCGAAGTCGATGGTCAGCGCCGCCGGCACCTGTTCGGACGCCAGGATCGGGCGGCTGTAAAGGCCTTCGTGCTCATCCCACAGCACCAGGTGCGGCGACAGCAATACGGTGTGCTCGGGCAGCCGGTCGCGCAGTTCCCGGTACAGCGACATGGCGAAATACCCGGACTTGGCGATGACGGTCTGCGCGATGCGCTCGGTCTGTGCCTTGCCGTACACGGTGTACGGCACTTCGCCGCCGATGGCGTTGACGGCGAAGGAACTCACGTAAATCGACTCCGCGTCGGCGTGAATCATCGCCGGGTAACGGATCACCACCAGCGCCGCGGCATCTGGCGCCTGCAGCGGCGCCGGCGCCTGTGCGGCGCTCACCGCCTGAGGCCGCGCCTCGTAGACCGAGCCCTGTTTGCCGCGCGCCGTTCCGGCGCAGCCGGACAGCACCACGGCGCCAAGGGCCAGGAGGACGACAGCCAGTCGAACCGGCAGGCTGGATGCCAGGGAGTCAGTGGATCTGGATTTCACAATACGGGTATCAACCGGGTGGAACTGCAATGGACTGCGCCACGTGGAAAAAGTGCCATGGTAATCGTCGATCAATCGCTCCCGGGAATACGGGTCGCCTGCCAGGCCACGACCTGCCACTGGCCGTCCCGCTGCACGAAGGTGCCGGTATTAAAGTAGGCCAGCTCACGCGCCGGCGCATCACCGCGTGCCGCGACATTTGCCACCAGGCGGAAGGCTACCGTGGCGGTGTTCCCGTACTCGCGTATGCGAATGTCGCGTCCGGAGTAGGTGACTTCCGGGCCGGGCTCATCCGCGGCCGGTTCGTCGAAGCCGGCCATGATCTCGGCCTTGCCGCGTCGCGTGCCATCGGACGAGGTGTAGACCAGGTCCTCGGCCCAGAAGCGGTCATGCGTGGCGGCTTCATCGACGTTGGCGAGAAAGTCCTCGAGCAGGTCGACGATGGCTTCGGCAGACGGCGTAGCGGGAACGTCGTTGGGCACGTCGTCGGCCACGGCGGGGGCCAGCCAGGCCAGCGTGGTGGCCAGCACGATGGCGGGCATGATGGCGGGCATGCGACAGTTCACGATATCCTCCGGACGCCAGCGAATACTGGACACAGTTCATGATGAAGATCGAAGTCTCGGCCCTGCATGTCTATCCGGTCAAGTCACTGCCCGGAATTTCACTGCAATCGGCGCGCCTGGAGCCCACCGGGCTGGCGGGAGACCGGCAGTGGATGGTGGTGGACGACAACGGCCGCTTCGTCAGCCAGAGAAACACGCCCGCCATGGCGCTGATGGGTTGCGAACTGGGTGACAACCAACTGGTCCTGCATGCACCGGATCATCCGCCCCTGGCCCTGCCTCTTGAGCCATCAACCGGGCAGCACGCGGCGATCAGCGTTTGGCGCGATAAGTGGCAGGCGCTCGACGCCGGCGACGACGCCGCGCGCTGGATCAGCGGGGCCATCGGCCAGGGTCGCGCCCTGCGCCTGGTGCGGGCCGATGCGGCCCGTCCACGGACGCAGTCCCAGCCCGACCGGTACGGGCCGCACACCACGACCCATTTTGCCGACGGCGCGCCGTACCTGGTCGCCGGTGCGGACTCGCTCGACAGGCTGAACGACAGCCTGTCGGGACAGGCCGGCGGCGCGGTCGACATGCGGCGGTTCCGGCCAAACATCGTGGTCACCGGGCTGCCGGCGTTCGAAGAGCATGCCACCGGTCGCCTGCAGGGCCCAGGCTACGACCTGGAACTGCGCTACCCCTGCCAGCGCTGCGTCATCACCACCATCGACCCCGATACCGCCATCGCCGACCCCGCCCGGGAGCCGTTCCGGACACTGGCGACGCTGAATCCCATGCCCGGCAACCCCAGGGCGCCGGCCTTCGGCGAGAATGCCATCCTGGTCTCCGGTGCGGGCGCCACCATTCGCGTGGGAGACATGCTGACCGCCCTGCCCCGCAAAACCTGAGTCACCCGGGCCGCCGATTGTCATCATGCTGCCATGATTGCGGCGGCATAGTTGGCGCCACCCGGCCGGAGTAACCCATGCGCGAGAACCTGCCTTCGGGGGCCAGCGGCGCCCTCGGTATCCTGATGATCTCGGACGTGTACTTCCCACGCGTCAACGGCGTTTCGACCTCGATTGCCTCGTTCCGGCGCGAATTGCTGGCCCAGGGCCATCGCGTGACCCTGGTCGTACCCGCCTATGACGGCGACCCACCCGATGATGACGATGACATCGTCCGCGTTCCCGGCCGGCAGATTCCCGGCGACCCGGAAGACCGCCTGATGAAGCGCGGCGCGCTTAAGCGCGCACTGGCCGCCATCGACCCGGGCGACTATGACCTGGTGCACATCCAGACCCCGTTCCTGGCCCACTATGCCGGCAAGGCCTGGGCCCGGCGCGTCGGCCTGCCGGTGATCGAGACCTACCACACGTTCTTCGAGGCCTACTTCCACCATTACATCAAGGCCATGCCGGCCGGTGTCTCGCGGCAGCTGACCCGCTGGTTCACACGCCGACAGGTGAATGCGGTGGACGCACTGATTGTGCCGTCCAGCGCGCTGGAGGATGTCATGAAGCGGTATGGCGTCAGCACACCAGTGCACGTCTTGCCAACGGGCCTGGGGCCCGAGGATTTCCGAACCACGGACGCCGATCGTTTCGCCCGCGGCCATGGCATCGACCTGGATCGGCCGACACTGGTCTACGTGGGCCGCGTGGCCCATGAAAAGAACATCGGGTTCCTTGTGGATATGCTGGCGAAGGTGCGCGAACGGGAGCCGGATGTTCAGTTCCTGCTCGCCGGTGAGGGCCCAGCGCTGGGCTCGATCCGCGCCCGGGTGCAGCGCCGGGGGCTCGATGGCAACGTGATCTTTACCGGATACCTTTCAAGGGACGGGGAATTGCAGGATTGCTACGCCTGTGGCGATGCCTTCGTGTTTGCCTCGAGGACGGAAACCCAGGGGCTGGTGTTGCTGGAGGCCTGGGCCTGTGGCGTTCCGCTGGTGTCGACGGCCCACCTGGGCACGCGCGACATACTCGCATCCGGCCGCGGCGCGCTGGTGCCCGCCGATGATGTCGACGCTTTCGCCGATGCGGTCGTCCAGTTGCTGGGCGACCCTGCGCTTCGTGAACGTCTTGCCGTCGAGGCCCGCGAGGAAGCGCGGCTGTGGACCTCGGAAAAGCTGGCCGCCCGCATGACCCGGGTCTACAGGGACCTGGTCAGCGGGCGGTCAGCGTCTTACCACAACGCAACGGACCAGCCGCCACCGGCGCGGTAACCCGCGTTACCCAGGCGACGCTGGCGTGAAAGACGGCGGTCACGAGACCGTCCGCGTGCCAGGTCACCTTCGTTGGCAGCTGAACCCGCCTCGACACGCGTCACGCCAACGGCGGTTACGCTCGGTTCGGGTTCTCTCGGGCCGAAGCCACTTCCCATCGTGCTATCAGTTAACATTTACTTCACCCTCCAGTGATTAAAACCACGCTAAAATATGAAACACACATGTCGTTTCCGTTACAGATTCATTTCAAATGGACCTGCCCTCTGGAAACTAAACATGGGGGAATTTTAAGCACTTGCAAGACTCACTTCTAACGGGTTTAATTACCCATGTTTTCACTATTTCTTAATTCATATGGCTTCACTACCACTTAACGCACTTCGCACCTTCGAAGCCGTCGCCAGCCGCCTCAGCTTTTCCGAGGGCGCACGCGCGCTGAACGTCAGTCCGGCCGCGGTGTCATCGCAGATCCGGCAGCTTGAAGAGCGCCTGAACCAGCCGCTGTTTCGCCGCCACGGCAAAACCATCAGCCTGACAGGCGCGGGCCGGAAGCTATTGCCCGGGGTGCAGCGGGGCATGGGTGAATTGCGCAAGGCCATGCGGATCGTCGACCAGGACCGCTCCGGCGGCGTGCTTAACGTCAGCATGGTGCCCACGTTCCTGCAGAAGTGGCTGATGCCGCGGCTGTCCGATTTCTACCAGGGTCACACCGATATCGACCTGCGTATCAATGCGCACAACGAACTGGTGAATTTTGGCGAAACGGACTTTCACGCGGCCATACGCTTCGGGCCGGGTGAGTGGAAAGGGCTTGAATCGGAACGCATCCTGCGTGACTGGATCATGCCAGTCTGCAGCCCGCGCCTGTTACGCGAGATTGGCCCGATCGAGTCAGCCGAACAGTTACAGGACCACAAGCTGTTGTTCGTCGAGAGCGAAGTCTGGGATGCCTGGTTCCGGGTCATCGGCAACGACGGGCGCGACAAGCGCTGGCCGGGCCTGAATGATTCACTGGCGATCCTGATGGCTGCTGAACAGGGGGAAGGCATCGCGCTGAGCCGCTGGTCACTGGTGGCCCGGGATATCGCGGCCGGCCGGCTGGTGCGCCCTATCAACAAGGTAGTGAGAACCGACTGGTCCTACTATTTCGTCACCCCGCCGGCGTACGCCGATATGCCCAAGGTTATCGCGTTTCGCGAGTGGATCCTGGAACAATGCAAGGCCTTCCCGCCGCCAGACAAGGGCTGACCCCGCCGGCGGCGCACCACCCCGGCGCTTAGCCCGGGCTGGCCCCCACGCTACGCGGCCGGGCGCGGGCGGCCATCGCGGACAGCACTTTCTCGATCCGCTCGAACACCCTCGCGAATTCGTCCGGGGTGGGCAGCGTGGTGACGCGGAAGTGGTCGCGGTACGGCACGTTGAAGCTGCTGCCGGGCGCGATCAGCACGTGCTGCTTCTCCAGCAGTTCCAGCGCGAAGGCCTGGTCGTCAAAGCCGGGCAGCCGCTGCGTGTCGACACGCAGGAAGGCGTACATCGCCCCGGCCGGCGCCCTCACCTCGAGAAACTCGCTTTGGCCGGCGCCGTCGATGATGGCCTGGCGTGACTCGTACAGCCGCCCGCCAGGCGCCGTCAGCTGCTGGATGCTCTGTACGCCGCCCAGCGCGGTCTGCACCGCCCATTGGCCCGGCACGTTGGCGCACAGGCGCAGCGACGCCAGTAGCTCCACGGCCTGCAGGTAGTCGTGCGCGTCGGTACGCTTGCCGCTGAACACCGCCCAGCCGATCCGGTAGCCGCAGGCGCGGTAGATTTTCGACAGGCCGCTCAGCGTCACGCAAAGCGTGTCGCGCACCAGCGTGGCCATCGGCGTGAAGGGCGCCTCACCGTAAAGCATCTGGTCGTAGATTTCGTCGCTGAACACCACCAGGCCACGGCGCTCGGCGATGCGGGCGATGGCCGCCAGGCGGTCGCGGTCGTAAACGGCGCCGGTGGGGTTGTTCGGGTTGATCAGCACGATGGCACGGGTCCTGGGCGTCAGCAGCGCTTCAACCTGTTCCGGGTCCGGCTGGAAACCATTCTCCGGCCGGCAGTCGTAATACACGGGCCGCGCCTGGTTGAGTGTGACCGACGCGCTCCACAGCGGGTAGTCGGGGCTGGGCACCAGCACCTCGTCGCCGTTGTTCAGCAGCGCTCGCAGGCACAGCTCGATCAGTTCACTGACGCCGTTGCCAATAAAGACATCATCGGCCGTCACGTCCAGCACGCCGCGGTTCTGCTGCTGCATGACCACCGCCTCGCGGGCCGGGAAAATGCCCTTCTGGTGGCAGTAAGGCTCGCTCTGGCCCAGGTTCTCGATCATCGCCAGGCGCATGGTCTCGGGCGTGCGGTAACCGAACAGGCCCGGGTTGCCGATGTTCAGCTCGGTGATCTCGTAGCCCTGACGCTGCAATTCCTGTGCACGGTGCGCCAGCACACCACGAATCTCGTAGCGGACGTCGCGCAGGCTGCGGTTGATGGGGCGTTGTTCCTTGTCCACGGGTCTTTTCCGGCCGGTCATGAAGTACGGAGTGTTCCATTCACCGGGCGGCGCGGCAAGCGCTTTGTGCGGCCGGGTCCCGACCCTTTCCAGCGGCTGTTATGATTCATGCCTTTCCGCGCCAAGAAATCACGCCATGCCAATCGCCCTCGAAATTGCCCTTTTGTTCATGCTTGGCGTCTTCTGCCAATGGCTGGCCTGGCGGCTGCGATTACCGGCCATCCTGCCGCTGCTGGTGGCCGGCCTGGTGCTGGGCCCCGGCACCGGCATCATGGACCCGGACCAGTTCCTGGGTGACCTGCTGTTCCCGCTGGTGTCACTGGGTGTGGCCGTGGTGCTGTTCGAGGGCAGCCTGACGCTGCGCATTTCCGACGCCCGCCAGGTGAGCACGATGATCCGCAACCTGACCAGCATCGGCGTACTGGTCACGGCAGGTGTCATGGGCGCCGCGGCGCACTACCTGGCCGGCCTGGACTGGCGCCTGTCGCTGCTGTTTGGCGCACTGGTATCGGTCACCGGCCCGACCGTCATCGTGCCCATGCTGCGCAGCATCCAGCCCACCGAGCGGGTGGCGAAGATCCTGCGCTGGGAAGGCATCCTGGTCGACCCCATCGGCGCCGTCCTGGCGGTCCTGGTGTTCGAGTACATCGTCACCGGCCACGAGCAGGAGTCGCTGCTGGAGTTCGGCAAGGTACTGATGATGGGCGCGGTCTGGGGCACCACCGGCGGCGTGCTGCTGGCGCAGATGCTGCGGCGGCATATCATGCCGGACTACCTGGAAAACTATGCCTCGCTGGCCCTGGTGCTGCTGGTGTTTACCGCCTCCAACGCGCTGGGTGACGAGTCCGGCCTGATCGCCGTGACGGTCATGGGTATCTTTATCGCCAATTCAAAGAACGTCGATTTTGACCAGCTGCTGACCTTCAAAGAGCACCTGACGGTGATGCTGATCTCGATGTTTTTCATTATCCTGGCGGCGCGCCTGAATATCGACGATGTCAGGGAGATCTGGGCACCGGCGCTACTGATCCTGGGCATCGGCCTGTTTATCGCCCGCCCCCTGAGCGTGCTGTTGTCGTCCATCGGCAGCACCGTAAACTGGAAAGAAATGACCCTGATCGCCTGGGTCGCACCGCGTGGCATTGTCGCCGCGGCGATCTCGTCACTGTTCGCACTCAAGCTGGAGCAACAGGGTGTGGAGGGTGCCGGTGCGCTGGTGCCGCTGACCTTCGTCATGATCATCGGCACCGTGGTGGTCTACAGCTTCACCTCGGGCCGGCTGGCCTCGGTGCTGGGGCTGTCCAGCCGTGGGCAGCAGGGCGTGCTGATCAGCGGCTCCAACCAGGTGGCGCTGGCGCTGGGCGAAGCCCTGCACGCCAACGATATCCGCGTCAAGGTCATCGACACCCGCGCCGACGGCCTGAAGCAGGCGCGCATGGCCGGGCTGGAGACGTTCTACGGCAATCCGGTGTCTGAGCATGCCGAGCGCTACATGGACCTGACCGGGTATACCCACCTGCTGGCGGTGTCACGCAACGCCGAGGCCAACGCCATCGTCTGCTCTCGCTACCGGCACGAGTTTGGCCCGCAGAGAGTCTACAGCGTGCGCTCGGGCGCCAGCGACGACGATGACAAGGAAGGCTTTGTCCGGACGCTGCGCTCGGCCACGCTATTTGCCCGCGATGTCAGCTGGACCAAGCTGGCCAGCCTGATCGGCAACGGCGGCGAGATTCGCAGCACCCCGATCACGGAGAACTTCGACTTCGAGGCTTACCAGGCCGAATGGGGCAAGCAGGCCACACACCTGTTCGCCATCGACGATGACGGCAAGCTGCGGGTGTTCAGCGATGAGCCACGGCTCCAGCCCAGGGCGGGCTGGACCGTGATCAGCCTGGTCAATACCAACGGTTCAATGTAGACCATCCGGGCCAGGCGTTACAGGCGGACTTTCTCCGGCAGGGGGATGAATTCATCGTCGCCCGGGACCGGGTCGAAGCGGCCTTCGGCCCAGTCGTCACGCGCCTGGGAAATCCGTTCACGACTGCTGGAGACAAAGTTCCAATGCTTGTAGCGCGGCCCTTTCAGGGGCTGGCCACCGAAGTACAGGAACATCGCACCGGCATCGATACCCATGGCCAGGTCGCCCGGGTCAGTGATCAGCGCCATCTGGCCGGCCTCGACGGTCTCGCCACCCAGCCTGACGCGGCCATGGGCCACGTAGACCGCGCGTTCGTCGGAGCGTGCCGGCAGGGTCAGCGTGGACGGCTGTTCCGCCTTCACCGCGGTGTAGAACATTGGCGACTGCGTCTCCACCGGCGATGACAGGCCGAATTCGTCGCCGGTAATCACGCGGATATCCAGGCCGTTCTCCACCTTGCCGGGAATATCCTCTGCCGGGTAGTGCCGGAACGACGGCTTGGTTTCCTCCAGCTCCAGCGGCAGGCCAACCCAGAGCTGGATGCCGTGCAGGTTGGCCTGGCGGGCGCGCTCGGCGTCATCGGTGCGCTCGGAATGGACGATGCCGCGACCGGCCACCATCCAGTTGACCGCGCCGGGGCGGATGGGCAAGGCGTTGCCCAGGCTGTCGCGATGGTAGATCTCGCCTTCGAACAGGTAGGTCACCGTGGCCAGGCCGATATGCGGGTGCGGCCGCACGTCGATGCCCTCCCCGGGCGCGAAGGTGGCCGGGCCGATGTGATCGAAGAACACGAACGGCCCGACATGCTGCCGATCGCCGGACGGTAACGCCCGGCGAACGGTAAAGCCGCCCATGTCATGGACGGCATTGTCGAGATACTGCAGGCTCATTCAGCCGCCGAAGTTGGCCGCGACGAAATCCCAGTTGGCCAGCTTCCAGATCTCTTCCAGGTACTTCGGACGCGCGTTGCGGTAGTCGACGTAGTAGGCATGCTCCCACACGTCCACGGTCCACAGCGGCTTCTTGCCGTCGGTCATCGGGTTGCCGGCGTCGTCGGTGTTGACGATTTCCAGGCCATTGTCACCGGCCACCAGCCAGGTCCAGCCGGAACCGAAGTTGCCGATGGCCGAGGCGATGAATTTTTCCCTGAAGGCATCGAAAGAGCCGAAGGCCGCGTCGATGGCCGCGCCCAGTTCGCCACCGGGTTCGCCGCCGCCGTTCGGTGACAGGCCATTCCAGTAAAACGTGTGGTTCCATACCTGGGCAGCGTTGTTGAACAGGCCGCCGGAAGACTTCGCGATGATCTCTTCCAGGCTGGCGTCGGCGAATTCGGTGCCTTCGATCAGCTTGTTCAGGTTGGTCACGTAGGCCGCGTGGTGCTTGCCGTAGTGGTAGTCCAGGGTCTCGGCGGAAATAACGGGCTCGAGCGCTTCGCGCTCATAGGGCAGCGCGGGAAGTTCATGTGCCATGGTCGTGGCCTCCTTTTCAAATGCAGGTTGAGTTGATGGCTACATTCTACTTGGGGACGGCCCCGCGTGGTTAAAAGTCCCGCAATGGCCACACTTCAGCCAAACACCTTGATGATCGTCCCCGGGTACGGCCACGCCTCGCCTTCGTTGGCCTTGATGCCGCCGATGATCGAGAAAATGATCGTCGCCAGTGCCAGCGCCATGAAGCCGAAGATGCCAATGAGGATGAACGTCAGGATAAAGCAGATCACCCCGTACACCAGCGACGTGATGATCCAGTTCATGACGATGTGTGCGTGCGGCACGATACCCGGCAGGTCATCCTTCTTCAGTTGCCAGATAATGATCGGCACGATCAGCCCGGCCAGTGGCACAACCCAACCGGCAAGGACTGAAAAGTGAAGGAACATGGCCCACTGGCGGGTTTCACGGTCGTCCCCCGCCGAAGGTGGCGGGTTCGCGCCCGCAGTGTCGCTTTCCGTGCTCTGTGTCTCCGGCCCTGGTCCAATCTCGCTCATGCTCCCACCCTCCGGTTGTTCTGTTGGTGACTGACAATGTATACGAGGCCAATCATGCCATGCAAACCGGCGCCCGACATTTGTCCCCGCCATAGAAACTGGTGCACAATACGCACACAAGCAGTTGATAAATAAATGTGCCTGGATGTTACGGAGAGGAACCATGGCCCAACCCAGAATACGCTGGTCATTGCTGGCCGCAGCGTCGATCGCCTTCTTTATCGCCATTCCGGCGCAGGCTGCCCGCTTCGATGGCCTGCAGGGCAACCCCGGACTGCGCTCCGCCTCGGCGTTCATCATGGACGGCGAAGGCAACCTGATCTATGACAAGGACGCCGACACCGTCCGCCCAATCGCCTCGATCACCAAGCTGATGACCGCCATGGTCATCCTCGACTCCGGCCTGGACATGAACGGCGACGTAACCGTTACCAAGGCCGACCGCGACATGATCAAGCTGACCGGCTCGCGGCTGGGTTATGGCGCCACGCTGAGCCGCCGTGAAATGGTCCTGCTGGCCGTGATGTCTTCCGAAAACCGTGCCGCCGCCGCGCTGGGCCGCACCTACCCCGGCGGCACCGAGGCCTTCGTCGAGGCCATGAACGCCAAGGCCGCGCTGCTGGGCATGAGCAACTCCCGGTTCGCCGACCCCGCCGGCCTGAAACCCGAGAACACCTCCACCGCCCGCGACCTGTCACGCATGATCACGGCCGCCTACGACTACCCACTGATCCGCGAGGCCAGCACCACGCAGCGCCTGGAAGTGCAGCCGTGGAGCAATCGTGGCCCGCTGGCCTATGGCAACACCAACCGGCTGCTGAAGAACGAGACCTGGCAGATCGAACTGTCGAAAACGGGCTACCTGAATGAGTCCGGGCGCTGCCTGGTCATGCGCGCCATTATCGAGGGCGAGCCGGTGTTTATCGTGCTGCTGAACTCCTTTGGCAAGCTGACACCATTCGGCGATTCCAACCGCCTGCGCCGCTGGATGCTGGCCGGCGGCTGATCCGCCTGGCCGGCTAGCGCCGCCAGCTTAACCAGTTCAGCCCGAAGCCGGGCACCTTGATGGTGCCCGCCTCGGTGGGCGTCACCCGCCCGCCCAGCAGGTCCTGCATCGGGGCCTGGCCGAAACGCCCGCGCGAACCCAGCGCGGACAGGTCGAAATCCTGCGATTCGGCGTCGAAATTGGCCACCACCAGCACGCGGTCATCCAGGTCGCGCCGGTGGCTGCGCCAGAACGCAAACAGGTGCGGGTTGTCGGTGTCCACCAGTTCACGGTTGTTGTGGTCGGCGAAGGCCCGGGTCGACTGGCGCACCGCGATCAGTTGCTTCAGGCCATCGAAAATGCGCTGCTCCACGCTACCGTGCTGGACGCGTTTCTCCGCCTTGTCCCAGTCCATCTGCGGCCGGTGAATCCAGCGGCTGTCGCCCTGCTTGGACGTGTCATCCAGGTAGTCGTAGTCATTGAGCGTGCCGATCTCGTCACCGTAATAGAGGAGCGGGATACCGCCAAACGCCATGACGATACCGTGCAGCGTGACCACCAGCCGGATGCGCCGCGCGATTTCATCGTCGTCGCCGGAAACCATCGCCGCTTCCAGGCCGGCCAGCGATGCCAGCGAGCCGGAAATTCTTGCGTCACCGGTTTTCTCGTTCTCGCCAAACGGCCGGCCGCGCGCCGGTGAATCGTCGAAACGGCCGGTGAACCAGTCCACCAGGAAGCGCCGGTGGGTCTTCGGGTCATAGCCGGCACGGGCAATATCTGCATCGTCGAAACCCAGGCCGATGTCGTCGTGGCAACGCACGTAGTTCAGCCAGGTCGCGCCGTCGAGCTTGGCCGGCAGGCTCTTGATGCCCTGCGACAGCAGCTTGGCGTTGCGCGTGGCGACCCCGTCCCAGAGCAACGCCATCAGCGTAGCGTTGTAGGCGATTTCGCATTCCTTGGCGATGACCGCGTCCTCGCCGAAGTACTTGATGATCTCCACCGGCGCGACGATCGCCTCGGCGATAAACAGCACACCGGGCGCGGTGACCTGGCAGCAATCCTTGAACAGCTGTAACAGGATGTGCGCCTCGCGCTCATTCTGGCTCTGCGTGCCGATTTTCTTCCACAGGAACGCCACCGCGTCCAGGCGCAGGATATCCGCGCCGCGATTGGCCCAGAACAGCAGGATGTCCAGCATCTCGCTGAACACCGCCGGGTTGCGGTAGTTCAGGTCCCACTGGTAGTCGTTGAAGACGGTCATCACCCACTTGCCCATGGCCTCGTCCCAGGTGAAGTTTCCCGGCGCCGTTTCCGGAAAGACCTCGGGCATGGACTGCTCGTACAGGTCCGGCGTGTCGCGGTCTTCGAACACGTAATAGTAGTCCTGGTAGACCGGGTCGCCGGCCTGTGCCTTGCGGGCCCACTCGTGCTGGTCGGAGGTGTGGTTGACGACCACATCCAGCGTCAGCAGCATGTCACGCTTGCGCATCGAACGCCCCAGCTGGCGTATTTCCTCCAGGGTGCCGGCACGCTCATCCACGTCGCGGAAATCGCTGACCGCGTAGCCACCGTCGCTGGCGCCCGGCGGGCACTTCAGCACCGGCATCACGTGCACCATGTTGACACCCAGCTCCTGCAGGTACGGCAGGCGGGTCTCGACACCGGACAGGCCATCGGCAAACGCATTGGCATACAGCGCCATGCCCACCCAGCGCTGGTCCAGGAACCAGTCACTGCGGGCCTCGCGCTCGATATCCAGCCGTTTCAGGCTCTTGCGTCGCTCCACGTAGTTGCGCGCCATGACCTCCACCAGCCGCACCATCTGCGCCTCGAAGTCCTCGCGGTGGCCGTAGAGCAGCTTGTAGAGGGAATGTATGGCGTAAAAGTTGGCGCCCAGCCGGGTATAGAAATAGCGCAGGTCGCGCTTGCGGATTTCCGGGTTCAGCTGGTCCAGGATCCGGTTCAGCAGCGAATGGGAAACCTGTTCATACATGCCGTTCGTGCTCCTGCTGGAGATTCCAGTCAGACAGGAAGGGTGAATAGAAATCGGCGGATTCGGGTGTGGCTCCGCGAAGGGTACAAACCGCTCCTGCGAAAGCGAGCGCGCGTTCGAGCGCCGTGCTCACCACCCATTGTCGTTGCAGCCCAAGCAGGAATACGGCCGAAAATGCGTCACCGGCGCCCACGGTATCGACCACGTCCACCACCGGTGGCGGGCCCGAAACGGTCACACGGCCACCCGCCTCCACGGTCAGGGCACCCCTGTCGCCACAGGTGACCAGGAGCCCCTGGAGTTGATGATGCGCCGCGAATGCCGCCGCGCGCTCCGCCAGTGGCGAGTCCCCGGCGCCGCTCAGTTCTGCAAGTTCATGCTCGTTGAGCTTGGCCCAGCGCGCGTGGGCCAGCATGTCCAGCACGCCGTCGCGGCTCCACCAGGGATCGCGCAGATTGACGTCCACGAATACAGGCGCCCCCGGTTGGGCCCGTAGCCGCTCCAGGGTCGAGCGGGAAGCCTCGGAGCGCAGCGCCAGGCTGCCGTGGTAGAGCCAGCCGTCCGCCGCCGCATCACCAGGCACGGAGATGGCGTCCCAGGCCACGGGCCTGACGATGGTGTACTGCGGCTCGCCGTTGTCGAAACGGATGTCCACGCTGCCGGTGGGCAGGTCGTCATCGAGACCGATACCCGATCGGTGCATGCCGGCGCCGCGCATCGCTTCCAGAACGTCCTCGCCGGCCCGGTCGCGACCGATGCGACTGACCATCAGCGGTGACAGGCCAAAGGCCTGCAGGTGCCAGGCCACGTTGAACGGCGCGCCGCCCAGCACTGACCTGCCGTCCGGAAAGCGGTCGAACAGCACCTCGCCGAACACCATGGGGCGCCGGTTCATGAAGCGCCTGCCCGGTCCGGCGCCAACCAGCCCCTTGCCACGGGGTGGAAGTGACAGATGCCTTCGAGCATGCCGGCGGCATAGCAGCCGTTCATGCCCATAAAGCCCCCCATGGCAATATACAGCCGCTCGCCGTGGCCCGCGGCGGCCGATGCCTCACGCGCCTGGGTCATGATCTCCGGCGCCGCGTTGGCCACCAGCACCGCCGGGATTTCGCTGACCAGCACCTCCATGTCATTGCCACTGTCACCGCAGAACACGGTGTCGTCCAGCGCCAGTGACTGTTCGTTCATCAGGGCCCGGATGGCGTGGTACTTCGACGCCGAGGCCGGCAGGACATCGACCAGGCCCAACTGGCGGATCTCGTCCACGCTCCAGACCACGCGGGCTCGCACCCCCCGCTCGTCGAGCCGGCGGCGGACCTGCTCGACCCGGTCACCCGGCTCCAGCGGCGCGTAGTAACTGAGCTTGTGCGCGGCCTGGCGGTCCGGTTCCTGTCGCCGCAGGCCATCGACGTCGGCCAGCCACTGGTGCAGGTCATCGCCACCGTGGCCGTTCCAGTCACCGCTGATGGCGCTGGACCAGGCCGTGTGATCACGCCATGTCCCGTCTTCACCGGCCTCGATCAGCGTGGTGCCGACATCGGCGATGATGAAATCCGGCGGCGGCAGATCAAATTCCGCGATGGCCTCGTGCACACGATCCGGGTCGCGGCCGCTGACATAGGCCAGCCGGACCGCGGCGTGACCCGCCAGCCGCGCAAACAGTTCACGCGCGCCCGGTGACTCGGGCTGTGGACCGTTGGGTATCAGGGTGCGGTCGAGGTCGGTACAGACCAGCAACTGGCAGGCGCTCATGAGCCCCCCGCCTTCTGGCGGTCCAGGAAGCCGTAATGCTCGACGGCCTCGAGCACGCCGCGGGCGTGAGGCCGGCGGGCGAAGTAGACGCGGTCGACATCGACCAGCGCGGACAGTTCTTCGTCGTGACGATTGGCGACGACCACCGCCAGGGTGTTGCCACGCATCAAGTCCTCGTCGGCGCCCGAGCCACCGGCCACCAGGATCTGTTCCAGCGGGATACCCAGGCGCAGCGCGACATAACGCAGCGCCAGGCCCTTGGACGCGCGCGACGGGACCACGTCAATGTACTGCCCGAACGAACAGAACAGGTTGGCCGTGAGCTCTTCGCGTTGCAGCAACTCGACCATTTCATCCACCGTCGTGCCCTCGTCGGGGTCGTAGTACCAGGAAATCTTGAAGCGGCTCTGCGCCACGCGAGGCTGCAACTTCATGCCCGGCAGGTCGGACAGTGCCCGCAGGATGCGCGCGCGGTTCCAGTGGTGGTCGATGTGGTCGGCCCAGTGCTCGTCTTCCGACAGGTAGGGGCCGTAATGAATCTGGGTACCCAGGCTGCTGATCAGGATATCGGGCGCGGGCAGGCCGTAACGGTTCATCGCCGACATGGCCGAATCGATCCGTCGCCCGGTCGCGATACCAAACGACATGCGCTTGCGATGGTCGCGAACCAGCGCGGCAAACTCCGGCAAGGCCTCCGGGTCGCCCAGCAGGCTCTGGTCCAGGTCGGTGAACAGCGCCCGGTCGCGGTAGCGCCCGGCCATCGGCGACGGCCATTCCCCGGCTGTCTGGCGGTGCTCACCACTAAGCTGGGCAAGCTGTTCCAGGTAGGCATCGGCATGGGCCTGCCAGGTGTAGTGCTCACGCACGCCGGCCAGGCCGTTCGTTGACGCACTGTCCCAGGCGCGATCGCTTTCCAGTAGTTCGAGAATGGCCGTTGCCATGGCATCCCGATCCAGCGGGTCCACCAGCGCACCGTTGTCGCAGTTGGCGATGATGTCGACCGGCCCGCCATTCTGGGTGGCCACGACCGGCAGGCCGGTGGCCGCAGCTTCGAGCAGCGTCAGACCGAAGGGCTCCGTCAGCGCCGGGTTAACGAACACACCGCGGGACGCTGACGCCAGGCGGTAGATCTCCGGCACCTGCTCTGGGCGGTGATGCTTGGGCAGCGCCACGTGGCCATACAGGTCGTAGCGGTCCACCGTCAGCAGCAACTCCGTCAGCACCGACTGGGCGCCGGCGCCCAGCTCACCGATGTCGTCCCGGTTGCCGGCGACGATGACCAGGTTGGCGGCCTCTCGCAGCGCCTGGCTTTCGCCGAAGGCCTCGAGCAACGTGACAATGTTCTTGCGCTCATCCGGTCGCGACAGGGCCAGGACCACGGGCTTGTCGGTGCCTTTCAGGAACGGTGACAGTGCGTCGGCAAAGGCAAACGACTCGTCCGGCTCTGGCGGATAAAACTGCTTCAGGTCCGTACCGGGCGGGATAACCGCCATGCGGTTGGGGTCGTAGAAGTTGTACAGCCGGTACTGCTCGTCGATCTCGTTGTGGGTGCTGGTAATGACCAGGTCGGCGTTGGCCAGCACCTCCTCCTCGGCGTGGATGCGCCGGCTGATGTTGTAGGTGTCCTCGATCGCCTCGGCGGACAGGCCCTTGGCCAGCAGTCGCTTGCGCTTGTCGCGCCCCAGCGAATGGCCCGTCTGCACCAGCGGCACGCCCAACAGGTGGGCCAGCCGCACCCCCACGTAACCGGCGTCGGCGTAGTGACCGTGAATCGCGTCCGGGCGCGCCGGCTGCGCGTTGATCCACTCGACCAGGTTGTCGGTGAACGCGTCAAGGTGGTCCCAGAGGACTTCCTTGGGCAGGTATTCATCGGGCCCGGCATCGATACGGACGATACGCGCGCCTTCACTCAGGGTCTCGACCGGCGCGGCGTAGTCATCGCTGACCGCCGGGTCGACGACCCGGCGTGTGACCAGGTCCACCTGGCCCACACGTTCGTCTTCAGCCAGCGCCCGCGCCAGGTCGACCACGTACTTGGTCTGCCCGCCGGTATCCGCGTCGCGGCCCAGTTCCAGGTCATGGCCACGGATCAGGCCGTGGACACTGATCATGACCAGGTAAAGTGGTTTTTCCGTCATATTTTCCATCCCCCGGAACAAACTACTGCACCGGGGAACGGATTAAAAGGTGTAAGGTCAGTCGCGGCGCGAATCCGCCACCACCAGGGTTTTCAGGAACTCGATAATCTGCGCCTGCTGGTGATCATCGAGGGCGAAAAACGCGTCGCGCTCGGCCCGCGCGTCACCGCCGTGAAAGTGGATCGCCTCGGTCATCAGTGTCAGGTCGCCACGGTGCCCGTACGGACCCGAGTTACCGACATCCCAGAGCTTGCGACTGAGAAACTCGCCGGTCGGCCTCGGTTGTGGCGGCACCGTGAAGCCCGCCGGGTCGGCGAACCCGTGCAGGAAGCCCTGCGGCACCTGCTCGTTGGCGAAATGGTTCAGCTCGTCGTCATTCAGGTCGTGGCGTTTAAGGTCGGTGAAGGCCTGGACCTCCACGCTGCCGTCACCGCGCGGACGAACCAGCGGGCTGCGCGACGTCCTGACCAGGTCAAATCGGTAAACGCCATCGACATCCTGCGGCCGCAGGTTGCCCGGCGGGTTGTATGGGTTGGGTTCGGTGAACTCGCGCGAGGCCAGCAACAGCGACGGCCGGTGGCAGCGACCACAGCCGATCTCGCTGAACAGCGCCTTACCCTGCCTGGCCGCGCGCCGGGCCTGCCCGTTGGCCGGCCATGCCTGGCGCGGCGCCTCCAGCGCGGCCTGGTAGAGCGTCACCGCGGTGATATCGCCTTCCGTCAGCTCGTTGCTCATCCCGTCGTTGTCGGCATCGCTATCGTGCCCGAACCGCTCGCTCGACTGCATGCCGTGATGGTGGTTCATCGCGTTGTTACTGAATTCCCGCAGTGACACCACCGCGCCCTTCTGGTGAAACGGCTTCACCACCAGGTCCCAGTCCACGCCATCGATGGCAGTGGGATCGACGCGGCCATCGGGCAATACCGTGATCGCGCCGAAGTCGACACCCTTGGCCCGCAGCGGCACAGTCACGGGCGCACCGGTCTCGCGCGCTCTAACGGTCGCGGCCTCGCGGATCGCGATCAACTCGGCGCTCATCTCCCGGGCCAGCATCTCGATCGCACCGGCACCAAACATACCCAACGTGTTGCGTTCGTTGCTGAACGCGCCATCGATCGACCGGGTAACCGGGTCCAGCACCTGGGCCAGCACGAACACGTTGGCGACGAAGTCGCCAGCGCCGCCGGAACGCGGCTGCGCGTGGCAGCCCACGCAGGCGTTGGCGTCTGGTCCCGAGGTGCGAATGAACGGCGGCTGGCCAGGGCCCCGTGCCGCCCCGCCACCCGTGGATTCCGGGCGACCCTGGCCGTCGAGGATATTGAAGCGGGCGTCGAAGAGCTGCCGGCCAGCCTCGAACAGCTCGTCGAAGCTGTAATGGCCGGCGTCGATGGCCGCCTGGTCGTAGTGATGTCCGATGGCCGGCGTTTCGCCGATGGGTACCGTGTGCCCGGCCGGTGATGCCGCGGAAAGGACCGGCACGACCAGCAATACGCTGAATGCCAGGCCCCTTGATTTTAAAACTGACATGACTCCCCCTGATCCTGCTGCGGGCCGGTGCATTCCGACCCGATTGGGAGTCTATCGACGACAACACCGGCCTGGCTGTGGCCAAACGCGGTGTCCTGCCGCCGGATTTTTACCCGGCGGCGTGTAAGCAATGCGCCCGGCTCAGTTGCCCGGCGCGGTGGCCAGGTCCTCGCCGCGGCATGCCCCGGTCAGGCGCAGTTTGCAGGCCAGGTCGCGCAGCGCAGTCCGCAGGCCTTCCTCGATCACCGGGTGATAGAACGGCATCTGCAGGGCCTGGGTCACGGTCAGGCGCTGCTGGATCGACCAGGCCAGCAGGTGCGCCAGGTGCTCGGCACGCGGCCCCAGCATCTCGGCGCCCACCAGCGTGCAGGTCTCGCGATCCGCGTATACGCGTAGCAGGCCCTGGTTGATGCCCATGACACGCGAGCGCCCCTGGTTGGCGAAAGACACCTCGCCGACGGCGAAACTGTCGGGCTCGAGCTGCGACCACGCCTTGCCGACCATGGCCATGTTCGGCTCTGTAAACGCCACGGCGATGGCGGTGCGGCGGACATGCGCCGTCACGTCTGGAAAGCGTGCGGCATTGGCGCCCGCGATGCGGCCCTCGTCCGACGCTTCGTGCAGCAAAGGCCGGTGCCCGCTGACATCGCCGGCGAAGAAGATCGGCGCGTCGCCCGCCTGCGCGGTGCGCGGGTCCCACGAGGGAAAGCCGCGCTGGTCCAGCGCCAGGCCGGTGTTTTCCAGCCCCAGGCCGGCGTAGTTCGCCCGACGGCCCGCGGCCACCAGCACCTTCTCATAGATTCGCTCGTGTTCAACCCCGGCAGAATCACGCCAGTGCAGCCGCACGCCGCCATCCACCGGCTCCGCGGCCAGCATTTCCGTACCGACGGCCAGTTCCAGCTCTTCGCCAAGCACGTCCCGGGTCACGCGCCGGACTTCCGGGTCGGTGAACGGGCCAATGTCTTCGAACGGGCTGAAGAACGTCACCTGCGTACCCAGGCGTTGCATGGCCTGGCCCAGCTCCAGGCCGATGATGCCGGTACCCACCACGGCCAGGGATTGCGGTAGCGATTCGAGCTCAAAAATGTCGTCGTTGACCAGCACGTGGTCACGAATGGCGTCGTAGGGCGGTGGTACAAAGGGCGCACTGCCCGCCGCCACGACCACCGCGCCGGCACGCACTTCAACCTGGTCGTCAACGCGCAGCGTGGTCGGCCCCGTGAACACGGCATGACCCATCAGGCGTTGTTCGGCGGGAATCTCCTCGGTGTCGGACACCACGAAGCCGACGAACCGGTCACGTTCGGCACGGACGCGCTCAAACACGCGCCCGGCATCGACCTGCCAGCCATCGACTTCGATTCCAAACTGGCCCGCTCCGGCCACGTGGTGGGCCGCGTCGGCAGCCGCGATCAGCAGCTTGGACGGCATGCAACCCACCCGTGCGCAGGTCGTTCCGTAGGCACCTGACTCGATCATCAGCGGCGTCTTGCCGGCTTTTTCCACTTCGCGGCGGGCGTTCAGCCCCGCGGTACCGGCGCCGATGATGGCGACGTCAACTTCCCGAATATCCATGGCCTGTCCTCGAATTGGGTATAGAGCGAGCCTCTGCGAAAGCTCGATTTCGATGCATATTAACTATCGTTTACGGGGACAGCAATCGAACCTGTCAATCGAACCGATATGCATCGCCTTGCGTCGCGGACGGCCAGTCCGATTTACTCCCGCTGTTGCTTGTTGCGAACGTCCTTGACCGTGTTGGAGACCACCTGGATGTCGAAATCGGGCTGGCCATGATGACGCTTGACCAGGACATCCTCGCCGTCATCCCGTTCTACGTGATAGACATCGCCGGGCAACTGCGCCTGCATGGCCTCGACCACGGCGCGGGCCACGTGGTTCTCGCTCAGGCCCTTGTTGACGCTCGTGGTGGTCTCGATGGCCTCGCCCCCTTCGGGCAAGACACGAATCACGATTTCGCCATCGGACTCGGCATTGCCGCTGAACTCCAGCCTCCACTTGTTGGACGGCTTGGCGATCGCGCTGGCCGACAGCGCCAGCAACAACAGCCCGAGGGTCGAAACCAGCAGGGTACGCCTGGTGGGTGTCAACATGATGAACTCCCCGAAATACGGTCAATGCGACACATGCCGCCACCCTTATCTTAGTCCAGGGCTGGGCGCATGGCGTCCGCTTGCAATAGAATGCCTCCCCTTCCCCACACACCGCAGAACGCCGAGCCCCATGTTCAGAAATCTCCGTTTTTACCGCGTCGACACCCCCTGGCCCGAATCAGAAGCCGAGCTGGACGAAGCCCTCTCAGAGCACCCGTTCAAACCCTGTGCCGCGTTCGCCGAGCGCAGCGCCGGTTGGGAGTCGCCTACCGGTGACGAGAACATGCCGCTGTGTCGCCGACTCGCCGGCGCCGACCTGCTGCAACTGCGCACGCAGACCCGCATCCTGCCCGCCGCCGCCATTCGCGAGGCGCTCTCCGATCGTGTCGAGGCCTTCCGCGCGCGCATGGGTGTGGAGCCACCGCGGCGCGAACTGAACCGCCTCAAGGCCGAAACCCGCGATGAGCTGCTGTCGAAGGCGCTGGTCAAGTCGGACCGCACCCAGGCCTTCTACCTGCATGCCGACCGCTTGCTGGCCATCGACGTGGCCACGCCGTCCAAAGCGGAGTGGTTAATCGAGAACCTGCGGCCCTGCTTCGGACGCCTGGAATGTGTGCCGCTGGCGTGGAAAACGCCGCCGGAGCAACTGTTGAAGCGCCTGTTCCTGGGCGAGCCCGCCCAGCGTTTCCTGGTCGGCCGTGAGTGCCGGCTGCAGGACCCGTCCGACGCGCGCGCCACCGGCACCTGGAAGAACATCGACCTGGATGACGACAGCATCCAGCGCCACGTCCGCGACGGCATGCGCCTGACTCACCTGGGCGTGATATTCGACCAGTTACTGGAATGCGTACTGGCCGAGGACGGCACCATCGGCAAGCTGCGCTTCCCCGAGGGCAGCGCCGCCGACGACCATGACGAGGACCCGCTGACGCGACTCGACGCCGACTTCGTACTGCTAACCGGCACGATCAAGCGACTGGTGGACGAACTGAAGGAACTGCTGGGCGGTATTTCTCAGGCGCGGCCGGTGCAGCCGGTCGCCGCCTGAGCCCTGCAAGACAGGCCGACCGGCCGGCGTCAGGGTGTACCTGCGCCGGCGATCAGCGCCAGTTTGCGGGCACGTGGCCAGCGCTTGATTTCCGCCTCGCGGCGGCAGGCGGCGGCACGATCGGCCGCCGCCTCGGTATAGACCACGGCCCGCGGACGGCGGCCATTGAAATAGCGGGCACCTCGCTGGCTGCCCGCGTGCTCCGCGAACCGGCGATCCACATCAGTGGTCACGCCGGTATACAGCGTTTCGTCATCGGCGCGGATGATGTAGACCCACCACCCGCTATCCGACGCAGGCACGACCGGCTGTGCCAAAGAACTCAGGACTTTCCGCGGACCAGGATGCTGACGCGGCGGTTCAGCTGCCGCCCCTGCGCGGTGCTGTTGTCGGCCACGGGGTGGGCCTCGCCGTAACCGATCGCGTCCATGCGCGAGGCGTCCACGTCGGCCAGGATCAGGTAGTTCATGACCGCCTGCGCACGCCGCTCCGACAGGCGCTGGTTGTACTCCTCGCTGCCGGTGGAATCGGTGTGGCCCTGGATCAGGATGGCCGTTTTCGGGTACTCGTTCATGACCCAGGCAAACTCGTCCAGGTCCTCCATCGACGCCTGCGACACGATCGATGAGTCGACGGCGAACAGGATGTCGCCATCAAAGCTCACCCGCACGGTTTCCTCGTCGACACGCTCGACATCCACACCCTCAATCTGCTCCAGCTGGCGTTGCTGCTTGTCCATGTAGACACCGACACCGGCGCCCAGGCCGGCGCCCACGGCGGCGGTGCCCAGCACCTCGTCCAGCTCGCCATCGCCGACGAACAGGCCGGCGATGGCGCCCGCTGCGGCGCCGATCATGGCATTGCGCTTGGTGTTGGCGTAAGGGTCATTGGGGTCGGTCGTCGTGGCGCAGGCCGTCAGCAAGCTGGCCGACAACAGCGACGACAGGACCAGGGCCAATGTTGGGGCCGGGCGGTTCGCACCGAAAGCTTGACGGGCATCACTCATCTCGATTCTCCATGATTCGGGTTCGTTTTCTGCCCCGCGTGGGGCGGATACTCATTCCTGCCCTGTATTCTAGCGGGGAAGGACTTGCGCCGCCCCCCGGTTGGGGTCATACACTGTGACTCCTTTGCACCGGGAGCGTTCATGAGCACACCCGCACTGCCCAACCTGATCATCGGCGCCGTGGAATGGGTCGCCCTGCCCGACCTGGGCATCCGCCGCCTGCGCGCCCGCGTGGATACCGGCGCCAAGACATCCAGCCTGTGCACCTCCGATCGCGAAATTTTCACCCGCGACGGCGAAGATTGGGTACGATTCACCGCCCACGCCGGACCCTCGCGGCGCATCCGCACCTTCGACTGCGAAGCACGGATCATCGACCGCCGCGAAGTCCGCAGTTCCTCGGGCGAAGCCGAAGAACGCCTGGTGGTCACCACGACGCTACACCTGGGCTGGGAAAAATGGATGATTGAGCTGACGCTCGCCGACCGCCTGCAGATGACGCACCGAATGCTGCTGGGCCGCCGCGCCATGCTCGACCGCGTCCTCGTCAACCCGTCGCACACCTATCTGCACGGGCAACCCATGAACCGCATCGGCGGTGACGACATCTCGATGGGAATGCTATGAAAATCGCCGTGCTCTCACGCAGCCGGAACATTTACTCCACGCAACGCCTGGTGGAGGCCGCCGAGGAACGCGGCCACAAGATCCGCGTGATCAACACGCTGCGCTGCTACATGAATATCGCCTCGCACCGCCCCACCATTCACTACCAGGGCGACGAACTGGATGACTTCGACGCGGTGATTCCGCGCATCGGCGCCTCGGTGACGTTCTACGGCACCGCCGTGCTGCGCCAGTTCGAGATGATGGGCGTGTTCCCGCTGAACGAATCCGTGGCCATTACCCGCTCGCGGGACAAGCTGCGTTCGCTGCAGCTGTTGAGTCGCAAGGGCATCGGCCTGCCGGTGACCGGCTTCGCGCATTCACCGGGCGACGTGGCCGACCTGATCGATATGGTTGGCGGCGCGCCGCTGGTCATCAAGCTGCTGGAAGGCACGCAGGGCATCGGCGTGGTGCTGGCCGAAACCCGCAAGGCCGCCGAGAGCGTCATCGAGGCGTTCATGGGGCTGAAGGCCAACATCATGGTGCAGGAATACATTCGCGAAGCCAAAGGCGCGGATATCCGCTGCCTGGTGGTCGGCAACAAGGTGGTCGCAGCCATGAAGCGCCAGGCCCTGCCCGGCGAGTTCCGCAGCAACCTGCACCGCGGCGGTACCGCCGAGCTGGTCAAGATCACACCCGAAGAACGCTCAACCGCCGTTCGCGCGGCCCGCATCATGGGGCTGAACGTGGCCGGCGTCGATATCCTGCGCTCCAATCACGGCGCGCTGGTCATGGAAGTGAACTCATCACCGGGGCTGGAAGGCATCGAGAAGGCGACCGGCAAGAACATCGCCGGCCAGATCATCGAGTTCCTGGAAAAGAACGCCAAGGCCGGCAGGACTGCCACCAAGGGCGCCAAGGGCTAACAGGCGACCGTCCCCGGCCGCCCGCCAAGACCGCCGCCTAGCCGCCGATGGGCGAGCCCGGCGGCGGTGTGACCTGGCCGGGCACGCCGTCAGCGGCCGTATCCAGCGCGTTGATCCAGGCGCGCGCGGCGGCGTAGTGGGCCTGCCATTCACCGCTATCCCGGCCCCGGGCGCTCTTGCCCAGCCATTCATCGATTGAAGCGATCGCAGCCAGCGCCTGGGCGCGGGTTTCACCAGTAGCGCCACCGTCGGCCGCCAGGGCGCCCAGCGCGCGCAGCACCTGCAGGCCCGTCTGACGGGCAATGGCGCCCTCGACACCTTCCCCGCCCGGCTGGAACCACGTCGCCTGCAGCAGGTGATCGAGCAGCTCCGAAAATGCCGGATAGCCAGCGTCCCCGGCATGGAAACCATTCATCCGCGCCGCGCGCCAGGGGTGCAGCAACACGTCGAGTGTCAGACCGGTTGCCGCTGCCGCGGGCGCCAGCGGGTCAAACGCCGGCCCGGTGCGGCGGTCGAAGGTCTCGCGGTCACGCGGATGACCCGGCGGCCTTGGCGGGATCATCGCCGCCAGGCCCTCAGGCAGCACCAGCATACCCGGCGACAGCGCGCCGACCAGGGTGTCGATGGCCTGCCGCTGGCGATCTGCATCAACAATGGCCGGCAATGGCTGGCCGTCGCCGCGCAGGTTGTAACGGAACCGCTCGCCGCCGATCAGCTTGCCCACCGCCTGCAGCTGGAAGCGGTGCAGCAGGTAGATCGGCACCAGCGCCTCCTCGAGCGTGGCCATCGGCCGGCCGGGGCGGATCACCGCCGGGGAAAAGCGCCCCAGCGCGTAGTCACGCACTGCCACCAGGTGCTCGAACTCGGCGATGGCGTCGGCACCGTTGTCCCAGAGATTGCCGTCCGGGTGGGCGGTGCCGGGGTTGCGCGAATCCGAATCGGACACGAACAGCAGGCCGTCGGCGATGATGCCCTCGAGGATCGCGCCGCGGGCCGCGGCCTCGTCGGTGCCCGCCGGGAAATCGCGGTAGGCGTAGTCGATGGTGCGCCGGTCCCATTCGCCCACGCCGACGCCGTAGGCGTCCGACAGGTCCAGGCTGCCGTCGGCGGCGAAGCCGACCTTCGGAAACGGGTAGTCCATCACCGATGAGCGGTCGTTGACGCTGGCGGCGAAGTTATGGTGCAGACCGATGGTGTGGCCGACCTCGTGCGCGGACAGCTGGCGGATTCGCGCCAGCGACATCTCCAGCATCTCCGGCGGCACGGCATCGGAACCGTCCTGGTACGGCGCCAGCAGCCCTTCCGCGATCAGGTAGTCCTGGCGCACCCGCAGTGAGCCCAGGGTCACATGACCCTTGATGATCTCGCCGGTACGCGGGTCGACGACCGAGGAGCCATATGACCAGCCGCGGGTCGAGCGGTGCACCCACTGGATGACGTTGTAACGCACGTCCATGGGGTCGGCATCCTCGGGTAGCATGCGAACCTGGAAGGCATCCTCGTAGCCCGCCGCCTCGAAGGCCGTGTTCCACCACGCGGCGCCGTCCAGCAGCGCCGAGCGCACGGGCTCCGGCACGCCGGGGTCAACGTAGTAGACGATGGGCTCAACCGCCGGCCCTGTCGCGCCTTCGTGGGAAGCGCGCTGCAGGCGGTGACGAACCGCGTAGGTCACCTCAAGCGGCTCGCCGATCGGGCTGGCGTAGTCGGCGAAGGTCCGCGCCGGCACCATGCCTGCGCGCGGGTCCAGCGGCAGCGGCGTGTAACCCGGCGACGGCAGCCGCACCAGTGAATGATGCAGGTGCACGGTGATCGCGCCGGCTTCGGGAACCACGGTCGGCAGGATGTCGCTGAGCGGGCGGCCGTTGCCGTCGAAGGCGCGGTCACCGGTGTAGGTGATCACCGCCTCGATCTCGGTGTTATCCGGGAAGGCGCGCGTACGTGGCAACCAGATGGCGGACCGGCCGGAATCGACCTGGTAGCGGCCCTGCTTCGCGCGCGCCAGTCGCTCGCCCAGCCCGTGGGCGTCGCGCAGGAAGAATTCCGTGGCATCGACGAGCACGCTGTCGCCGTCGACCGCCAGGGCATCGAAGCCCCAGATCACCGAGCGCGCGAAGGAATGCGCCACCGCGGCGCGTTCCGCGGCGTCATCGCTGTTGGCACGGTAGGTGGTATTCAGCTCCACCAGGAGCACTTTCGGGCCGGTCCGCTGGAAGGCCACAAGGCGCGTGTCACCCAACTGCCCGCGGTCCAGGCCCAGGTCATTGGACCCCACGCCCCGGGCCATCGACGCCTGGTAGATGAACGGGTCATCCATCCGGTCGATGCGCAGCAGCAGGCGGCCTTCATCATCGTCCCAGTACAGGTCGAAATAGCCTTCCAGGTGGGTGAGCCCATCGGTGTGCTCGTCCAGGGCGTCGGCGTGGGCCGGCGCGGTGATGAGCGTGAAGAGCAGTGCGAGCAGGCCGAAAAGCAGTCGGTGGGTCATGCGGTGTCCTTGGCTGTGCGATAGGCGACAGCGAAGAGTCTAGCCGAATCGGGCCGGCGCGCTACAGCCGCCGGCCCCGTCCTGCCCCTTCGGAGCGATTACCAGTCGTAATGCACCGTGTAGCGGATGACCGTTTCGCCCTCGGCCGGCACCTTGACGTCGAAGCGCACGCGATGGGCGTTGTCCTTCGTATCCCGGTGCGAGGCATCGCTGATGTCCCAGTTGGCCGCGCGATACAGGTTCTCCAGCACCGCCACGTTGACGGCCTCGTCCTTGTGATTGCGCAGCTTGATCTCGAACGTCTCCCACAGGTTGCGCCGCACGCTGTCGACACGGAAATCCACCTGCGTACGTTCGCCAACCACGTCGAAGGCATTACCCATGCGGATCAACACGTCTTCGTTACGGGGGGTGTGGTCGAGCACATCTTCGCCAATGAATTCCAGGCTGCCATCGGCCGTATCCAGCTGGTTGACGCGGATGCGGCCGGCCGGCAGCGGCACGCCCAGGCCGGAATTCTCGTCGTTGGCGAAGCGCAGGAACACGCTGACATCCTTGCCGGCGACGCGGCCGTAACCCTGGTCCAGCTGCTGGTAGCCATACCAGCCATAGTCCAGCGTCGGCGCGAATACCAGTTCCTTTTCGCAGGCCACGCCCTCGGCCGACGGCATCAGCTCAAGCTGCCGGGTTGAGTTCTCCGGCAGGTCGGTACGCCGGCCCAGGGTGTAGAGGTGGTACTCGAAAAATGATTTTTCCTCGAAACCGGCCATTGCGTCGGCTTCCATCATTGCCATCTGCCGCATCGCCTTCGTGCTGGGCGCGTGGGCTGGCTGGGCGCGGTTGACGTCCCCGGCGATCAGCTTGAGGCGGGCATTATCGTAGCTCGCGCCCGACTGGTTGACGATGCTGACCCAGGCCGAAAGGTCCATGCTGCAGTCGTCCGTCTCGTCGTAGACGATGTTGTAATCGGCCCACCAGGTCATGCCCTGCGTTTCATAGCTGACCCGCGTGGTCTGTTCACCCGCAGCCGGGCTGTCCAGCAGCCACTCCAGCGTCGGTCGCGTCATCAGGCCACCGGGCAGTTTGCCGAAGGTGATATTGGTGTAGCTGCGCACCGCCTGCACGCTGCCATCCTCCAGTTGCAGGGTCAGTCCGTCGGTCGCGCCCAGCAGCACACCGCTAACCTGCTCCACGTGATCACCGCGCGGCACCTCGACGGTGATGGTTTCACCCAGGTAGCGCTGGATGAGCTTGGCCTGGCTGACCAGGTCGAACTTGAAGCTCTGCTCAATGACCCGTGTACCCGGCTCGTCGAGCGAGGCAAAGGTCACCGTGGTCGGGTCGATCAGCGCCGCGACATCGGTGACCCGGTGCGTCTGCAGGCCCTTGCCGATCTCGAAGCTGCGATCGTGGCGAACGATCGCGTAACCGGGTACATGGCCGTAGCCGGAACGGCCGTTGACCGGGCGATAAAGCTCCGGGGAAACCGCGCCGGGCTGCAGGCTGGAGTAAATCGTAACGGCGTCGTCACTGCCGCCGCTCGGGTCCTGGGCATGGCAGGCCGCGGCAAAACCGGCCAGCAACGCCACGGCCACGCCATGGGCAATCGGGGAAATTCGACGGGTCATCCTGTGTGTTCGCATTTGAGTTACCTCGGTCAGTGTTCATGGCGTAGAACGCACGGCAGCGCAAAAAGGGGTTAACGGCGGCAGGTCATCTTGTATTCTATGTTCAGGGGAGGTTCTACAGAGGTCATGAAATGGCAGTGGTCAAGGCCAGCTTTACCCGCAACCTGAAGTTTGCCTTCGGCGTCATGCTGATCATCGCCATGGCGATCGCCTGGTATTTCTATGACAGTGCGCGCTGGTTCGCGCGTGATGTCCAGCGCATCACCTCCGCGGGCCGCGTGCTCGACGCCTACCAGGAATCGACCTCCGCCGTGGCCCGGCAACTGTTTGTGATCACCGAGGCCGTCGAGACTGGCAACAGCCCCGGTGTCGGGGTGATCGCCGCCAACAATCGCCGAATCGAATCAACGCTCGCCGCGGCGCGCGCCGCCCTGCGCGCCGAGCCGGTCACGCAGACCGGGGGTATCAGCGAGCCGTCACTGCTGGTCGAGGCGACCACGGCGGCCAGCCTGGTCACCGCTACCGCCACGCGCATCGACGAGGCCCTGACCGCGCGCGACCCCGAAGCCGCCGATGCAGCACTCGGCCAGCTACGCGACCAGGGGGAGGCCAGCCGATTCTTCGTCATCATGGACAGCCTGGTCGATGACCGGCACGCCCGCCTGGTGGAAGCCGGCGACCAGGCCCTGTCGCTGTCCGGCTATGTCATGCGCCTGCTGCCCGCCGTTGCCGCGCTGCTGTTGCTGTTCGCCGGCCTGGCGCTGGCGCGTTTTTCACGCAGCCTGAAAAACTCCATCGGCGTGCTGCACCAGGCCGTGGCCGAGTTCGCACGCGGCAACCTGAAGCACCGTATTCCCAAAATTCGCGAGCGCGAGTTCCAGGAGTTGGGCAGCGCTTTCAACGCCATGGCCACCCAACTCTCGGACCAGGGTGATGCCCTGCGCAATACCAATGTCCGGCTGGAAGCGATGGTCGAGGAGCGCACCCGAGAACTGCAGGCGAGCAACGACAAGCTGGCCAAGGTCGACGAGCACCGTCGGCGACTGCTGGCCGATATCAGCCACGAATTCCGCACCCCGCTGACGGTCATCAAGGGCGAGTCGGAGATCGCCATGCGCGGCAAGGGGCTGGATGCGGACGCGTACAAGGAGTCGCTGCGTCGCATTATCGACACCGCCGACCACGCCACCAGCCTGGTGGAGGACCTGCTGTTCATCGTTCGTGCCAATGCCGGCGAGCCCAGGCTGCAGGTTGAGCCGGTGGAAGTGACGGAAATTGTCCGCAAGGCCTGCGAGGAGTTCAACGCCCGCGCCAGCCAGAAGGAAATCACCATCGCGCATCAACCCGCCGCCGGACGCGCCACGCTGGACGGCGATCCGCGCCGATTGCGACAGGTATTCGCGATACTGCTGGATAACGCGCTACGATATTCACACAACGGCGGCACCATAGAAGTGACCGTCGAGACTGGCAAAAACGAGGTGAGCATTATGGTTCGGGACGAAGGAATCGGCCTGACGGAGGAAGAAGCCGTACTGGCCTTCCAACGGTTTTACAGGGGTAACCAGGCGGTCAGCCACGCACAACAGGGGAGCGGGCTGGGTCTGCCGGTGGCAAAAGCCATCATCGAGGCGCACAAGGGGCGCATCTCGCTGGATGGCGAACCCGGTGTCGGCGCAGTCGCCACGGTCTGGCTGCCGGCCCGCGGCGGCCGGCTGAGGGCGGTGGCATGAGGATCCTGATCGTTGAAGACGACGCCAGGGTCGCCGACTTCCTGCGCCGCGGCCTGGCCGCCGAGGGGCATTTCTGCGTCATGGCCACTGATGGCAACGAGGGCCTGACACTGGCCCAGGAAGGCGATTTCGACATGATCCTGCTGGACCTGATGTTACCGGGTATGCACGGTCACGAGGTTTGCCAGCAATTGCGCATGAATCGCATCAACACCCCGCTGATGATCCTGACCGCGATGGACGCCCAGGAGGACATCGTCGATGGCCTGCGCCTGGGCGCGGACGACTACATGACCAAGCCGTTCTCGTTCGAGGAACTGCTGGCCCGTATCGAGTCGGTCATGCGTCGCAGTGATTCACGCAGCCTGGAAGACCCGCGCCTGAAAGCCGGCCGCATCACGTTTGACCGTGACGCCCTGCTGGTCGAGGTGGAAGGCCAGCCCATCAAGATGACCGCCAAGGAAATGGCCATCCTGGAACTGTTCATGTCGCATCCTGGCAAGCTGTTCAGCCGCGAGCGCATTCTCAGCAATGTCTGGGGCATGAACATGGACCCGATGACCAACGTCGTAGACGTCTACATCGGCAAGTTGCGCAAGAAGATTGACCGCTCGGACAGCGACTCGATGATCGAGACCGTCCGAGGGCTTGGTTATCGCTTTATCGTTCCACCCGGCAACCCGGGCCGCTAGGCTTTGAGGGCGCCCGGCACGGCCGGGCGTTTCATTCGCTGTTCATGGCGGTTTCAGTACGCCTTCAATGAGCAGGCCCTATGATCAGGCGGTCGTTGACGGATCGGCGACTGTTTCCGAACGCTCCGCCGGCTCGCGCTGAAGCCGCCGGGGCAGGAACGGCGGGCTCGCCCAACGGCCCCCGTTTCCGTAGCCGTAAGGATGCGCCCTGGGCAGGCTGGTGAGGCCATCCGACACGGCAATCCTCACCAGCCTGCCGGTTTTAACCCTGCCCTGTACACCCCACCCGCTCAATCCTTGCCGGTAACGTAATCAAACCGCACGGATGCTTCGCCCATGACCGGCTCGGCCACGAGCGTCTCGCCCATCAAGGTCACCCACCCCGGTAGCAAAGACACGCGCGTCGGCAAGGGCTGCGTGACCAGTTCATGCCGCCCCTGGAACACGCCCGCCTGCTCACCGCTGAGTGCACGCTCCACCCAGGCCGCGTTCATGCCGGCCTGGCAACCGGCCAACAGGCCGGGCTGCACCCGGAACAGGGCCCGGATCGGCGACGGTGACAACGGAACTGGGCGGGCCAGCCCCGACCAGCGGGCGACCAGCCTGCCGCCTTCGAACTCGAGCGGAGACACCAGGGCGCCGTCCCAGGTGGCGAGGTCCGCGAAGGTGGTGAAATCACCCTTCCACCGCGCCGTGCATGGCAACGCCCCGGCCAGGTCCCCGGAAGGCGTAAAGGCCATTTCGCCGGCCAGTTCCAGGTTCCCGGCCACATCCACAGCCATGCGCAGTTGCTGCAACGACGCGTCCACAGAGAACCCGGAAAAACGTACATCCAGGGCGCCACTGGGGCGAATCGCCATGTCGACCCGGCCGCCGGGTGCGGATGGACGCAGGGCCGCCACGCGTTCCACCGCCGCCTGGCACTGATCGAGGCGCTGCTGGCGCTGTGTCCTGCACTGCAGGAGCGCCTGGTCACGCACAACCAGGCAGGCATCCCGGGCTTCCTCCTCGACCGCGATACAGGCCTGCCGTTCCTGCGCCATGCGTTCATTGCGGCGGTCACGGGCCTGCAGGCATTCCGTGTCCTGTTCCTCCGCCAGGCAGCGGTTATTCAGCGGATTACGCAGGCTGCAGACCGTGCATTGCCGGGTATCACGCAGCAGCGGGCAGTTCTCATGACTCACGGTGCATTGCTGCTGGGTCGTGCACTCGCTGCTCGCACAACTGAGCTCATCCGCCGAAGGAGCCTGCATGGCGGCGCTGAAACGTGACGAGCCATCTCCCCTGGGCTGCAGTGATACCGCGATCGACTGGTCTACCAGCGCAGTGCGCAATGCCGTGGCCAACGCGCTCCGGGCCATGACCATCGAAACGGGAGCGTCGTCGTGGCCCGGGTCGACAAGGCCAGCGGTGGCGGCGCCAAACGCTTGCTCATAGTCGGTGAAGGCCACGGAGCCGGTGGTGGCGGGCACTACGCGTGGTGGCTGTTCGCGTACCACCCGCACCAGGCATTCCCGGCCAGCATCAACAAAATACCCCGTCCAGGGCTGCTGCCCCTTGCGGGTGGCGGGTGGCGCCATGGCCGCACCGGCATCCAGTCGCCGAACCCCGGTTGGGTTGCCATCGACAAAGTCGTAAACCAGCAACAAGCCCTCCTGTGCCCCGGCACCCTCACAGCGGCGCACACCCGCCAGGAAGGCCAGGTCGAGCGCCAGCCGCGTGTTGTCGGGCTGGACCAGGAGCGCCCCGGCACGCATCACGGGCCATGCCGTCAGTGGCAATGACCGGTCGGCCACCCCTTCAAACGCGCCCGAGAACCGGGCACCAGCTTCCAGGATACCCAGCGGGGCGAGATCGAACGCCATCCTGTTGCCAGAACCGTGTTCGAGCACGGCACCAGCTGGTGCGCGCACATCCGCCTGCCAGGTGATGGCATCATCTTCAAAGCCCAGGAGAATCTCGCCGTTCCATTCACCGGCAGTGAACCAGATCAACTGGTCATGGAAATGCACCCGGGCGGGCGCACTCAACTCGCCAGGCAGCACGCGCTCAAGCCAGTCGCTGATGGCGCTGCCGAGCAAAGGGCTGTCAATCGTGATCACCGCATCGATGCGCTCCATGGCCGCGAGCGCGGCGGCGGCTTCCGCCGTCCGCTCCGCCTGCAACCGGATCGCACGATCGTCCAGCGGAGGTGAAGACAGCGACGCGCAGCCCGCCATGACCGCCAACAAGACGGCCACGGCGGTACCGCGAATCGCCGGTGTGATTCCTTTCATGACCCTACCCCACGGTCATCGCATCCTGCGAAGACCTTGCATCCGTTCGCCGCAAGTATGCACGAATCGCGACCCACGCATCCCAGGCAATGAAGCCGGCGACAACCAGCAGCGCGATCCTCAGCGTCCGCTCCGCCCACGATTCGGCCAGCACCGCCGGTGCACCCGACACGATCAGCAGGTCCGGCACGCTGGCCAGGTAGAGCACCAGGCCCAGCATGACCAGGCTGGTCCCCGCCTCGATCACCAGCGTCCAGCGCTGCCAGACGCCGCGCGACAGCACCAGCAGGTGCAGCAGGAAGGCCAGGCCGAAGACGATATTCAGCGGCCAGTACAGCGGTGCCCAGGCATCGGCCAGTGAGAAACTGAAGGTCCCGGCCGGGATCCAGCTATCCAGCCTGACGACCCCGTTCCACCACAACAGGAAAAACCCTTCGCTCACCAGGTTGGTCAGCAGGTCGCCACGATTGACGGGACTGACACTGCCATCGAGCAGTGACGAGGCCTTCCAGCGGTCGTACCACTTCAGTCGCTCACCGGAATACTCCAGCGCAATGAACGCCACTGTCACCCATACCGCCACCCAGAAGGCCAGGCTCACGGACTGGCTGATGACGCCCAGTGGGCCGGTACGCCAACCCGTGGTCACGCCGATGACCAGCATCACCACCACCTGGATCGCCAGCGCCGCGACCACCGCGAAACGCAGCGTCCGCCACCAGTCCGGGTACAGCGTCGGGCCAATCAGGTACCGTTGCGGCTGGTAGCCACGCGCGACCCGTAACGGGTGACCAAAGCCCTGCAGTACTGACTCGACCTCGGCACGCGACAATGACCGGTCGCTGGATTCGGCCAGGCCTTCGAGTTCGCCGTCGATGGCGTCCCGTAAATCGGCCAGCACGGCGTCACGGTCCTCGGGGCGCAGGTGGCGCGCCACCGCATGCAGGTAGTTTTCAACCAGGTTGCTCATGGTATGTCTCCCGTCAGTGCACGCAGGCTGGCATCAATGGCCGCCCAGTCCTGCGACAGTTGTTCAAACACGATCCGGCCCTCGTCCGACAGCCGGTAAAAGCGCTTGCGGCGCTTGTTCTCAACCCGCCACTCACTGGCCAGAAGCCCCTGTTGTTCCAGGCGCCGGACCAATGGGTACAGCGTGCCCTCCTCCACCGACAATCCCTGGTCGGCCAGCGCCTTACGCAGTGAGTAACCGTAATGCTCACGGCGCAGCTGCCCCAGAACGGCCAGGACGATGGCGCCCCGGCGCATCTCGGATCGCAATGTTTCCAGGTAATCGTTTGGCAAAACGGGCTCCTCGGTCGGGCCATCGTGACTCACCACAACTACTGTGAGACACATCATGTATGCCACATACTATGTTACACACAGTATTATTGCAAGCGACCAGCGCCCTGCGGGTCGGCCAACTGTCAAAATCGCGCATATCTCATATACTTGGGGCATCACCCGGCCTCGTGACCGGAACCAAGAAAAGAGGATCTCACCATGTCGAAGCACAGCTTGACCCGGCGGTTACTGCTTCCCGCACTGATCACCCCGGCGCTCGCCATGCCGCTGGCGGCGCTTGCGGACGTGGAAAACATCACCCGCGCCTTCTCAGGCATCTGGGACCAGCCCGACCAGGAGAGCCAGGGCCTGGTACTGCAGATTTCCGCTGACGAGGGGGATGAAAAAACCGGCGTTGCTTACTGGTTTACCTATGGTGATGACCTGGCCAGTTCCTGGTATGTCGGCGTTGGCCCCGTAGCCGACGGCCTGGTTGACATGACGCTGTATCGCGCCGACGGCGCGGGCTTCCTTGAGGCCGCCGGCAGCGGCTCCGCCAGCGTTGAAGCCGTCGGCAGCCTGGCAATGCGTTTCCAGAACTGCAACCAGGGCACCGCGAGTTTCGACACGCCCGACAATGTGCTGGGCAGTGGCGAATTCAGGATCAAGCGCCTGACTTCGGTCATGGGCATGCGCTGCAGCGGCGGCATCTCCGATGACACGCCGCCAGGCACCCGCCCCACCCGGCTCGAGGTCGAACTTGTCGCCGCGCGTGATGATGTCACCGGCAAGGGCAAGGCGACCTTCTGGGAACGCGCGGACCGTTCCGATTTCATGGTCCAGGCCAACGGCGGCATGGCCGACGGTCTCTACGCCCTGATGGTCTGCGGCGACCATCGTGGTGATGTCGAAATCGTTGATGGCGGCGGCACGCTGGCGTTCCGCAGCCCCGGCATCGACGCCAAGCCCTTGCTGGACTTTGACCCGCGGGACTGCCTGATCGAACTGGTCGATGACACCGGCGTGGCCCTGACATCGGGCGATGCCGTACTGGCGGAGAAGGCGCGCGGCAACAACGGTGGCGGCCAGGGTGGCAACAACGGCCAGGGCGGCGGCAATGATGACGCCGACGTGTCGTTTACACCCACCGGCCTGGTCCCGGGCGCCAAGGGCAATGCCAGCCTGGCCTCCGACGAGACGTCGACCACCTTCACCGTGCATGTCATGAAGGTGCCCGCCGGTGATTACGACGTGGTCGTTGGCGGAACCACCGAAGGCGTGCTCACCGTCGAAGACGGCCCGGGCCAGCTTAAGGGCACGCTGCGGTTCTCAGACCCTGCAGCGGATGATGGGGAACCACTCGACTTCGACCCCAGCGGCCAGCTGATCGAGATTTACAACGCTGATGGCGTGATCCTGGAAGGCTTGTTCCCGGACGCGTAACCGCCCGGGAAACATTCAGAGGCTGTCGTACGGCACCTCGAAGGTATCACCCTGCCGCAGCAGGCCGCTCTGCAGGCCGCGGTTGAACCAGCGCATACGCTGCTCTGATGTGCCGTGCGTGAACGCGTGAGGCACGATCCGCCCCTGGGTCCTGGACTGGATGGCGTCGTCGCCAATCTGGTTGGCGGCGCGCATGGCCTCCTCGATATCGCCACGCTCAAGGTATTCGCTGTTGTGATTGGCCCACACGCCGGCCAGGTAGTCAGCCTGCAACTCCAGCCGCACCGAGTACTGATTGTAATCCGGCTGGCCACGGCGCCGCGCCACCTGCTCTGAAATACCCAGCAGGTTCTGCACGTGATGACCCACTTCGTGGGCGATGACATAGGCCTGGGCGAAATCCCCGGGGGCCTGGAACTCGCGCTCGAGTTCGTCGTAGAAGCTCAGGTCGATATAGACCTTGCGGTCCGCCGGGCAGTAGAACGGGCCCATGCGCGCGTCGCCGGTGCCGCAGGCCGTCGGGTACTGGCCGGTATAGACCACCAGTTCCGGCGGTACATAGTTGCCCAGGTTTTCCGCCTGGAACTGCCGGCTCCAGACATCCTCGGTATCGGCCAGCACCACGGTGACGAAATCGAAACGTTCCTGCTCGGCCGCGGTGGGCTGGTAATCGACCTCGCGCACCTGGTCGCCACCCATCATCGACGCGGGATCGAAAAGCCCCAATTGCCAGCCAATAAAGCCGACCACCACCAGCACCAGGATGCCCTTGAAGCCGAACTTGCGGCCCACCAGGTTCAGAATCATGCCGCCCGCAGCCGTACGCGCGACGACTTTCTTGCCGCGCGCGTCCTCGACATTGGTGCTTTGCCTGCGTCCTTTCCACCGCATGGATGATCCCCCGTTTGACCGTTTGCATTCGCCCGCCAGGGCGTACCGTTACTCCCCGCCCAGGTCGCGCACCAGCGTGCGCGTCATGCGCTCGGTGGAAATGAAGCCCCAGTTGTAGTCGTCGTGGTAATCCGCCAGCGGATTGGCAGCGACGATTTCATCAGCGGACTGGCCGTCGTCAACCAGCGCCTTCACCCGGGCACGCGCGTCGACCAGCATGTCATGGTCACGCTGAAGATCCGCCCGCGTGGCCAGCGGCCCGTGGCCGGGAATCACTTTCGACGTGTCATCCAACCGCTCGATCAACGCCTGCTGCGCGGCGATGTAACCCGACACCGTGCCGCCGTTGTCCAGGTCGATGAACGGGAACAGCCCGTGGAAAAACACGTCGCCGGTGTGCAGCACGTTCACTTCCGGAAAGAAAATGGCCGCGTCACCGTCGGTGTGCGCCAGCGGCAGGTGAAACACCTGCGCCTCCAGGCCGTTCAGGTAGAACGTCACGCCATCGGCAAACGTCACCACCGGCAGGCCGCCTTCACCGCCCGCGCCGGAGGGGTCTTCGAGCAAGCGTTTACGGATATTCTCGTGCGCGAACACCACGGTGCCGCTCTCGGCGAAGTGCGCGTTGCCGCCGACGTGGTCGCCATGGACGTGGGTGTTAACCAGGAAATTGACCGGCCGGCCCGCGGCTTCATCCACGAACGCCTTCAACGCCGGCGCCAGCGGCGCCAGGCCGTCGTCAATGAGGGCCACGTAGTCCTCGCCTGCCAGCAACGCCATGTTGCCGCCAGCGAAGCCGTCCGCGCCCTCGATCATCGTGATGCCGGGCACCACTTCCGTGGCCTTGAACGTGGTCGCAAATTCCTGGGCCTGGACGACGGGCGTCATGGCCAGGGCAATCAGCAGTAGCAGGGTTTGGGGTTTCAGCATCGTGACAGACCGGTCAGTTCAGACGAGCGCAAACCTTACACCATTGGCTGCGGATTTACTGTTGACAGGTCTCGGACGGAATCATGAACCGCGGACCTTGCGTAGTTTCGCCCGTGTTCTTGGTGATCGTGTACTCAATATCCACCTCAAGGAAGTTCAGCGTGAATGTCTCGGTAGGCACTGAATCATCGGAACCGCTCACTGCATAGTCCGAGACGAACACATCCCGCATATCGAACTTGTAATACTCCATTGGGCCTTCGGCCGTTTCGTTCGTCAGGATCAGGGTGGCGTCCGGAAGGAGATCACCCACCGCGACGGCACGAACGATGGGTACAGAACTGACCCCCATCAGCTTGTTCATCTCCAGTGTCGCCATCTTGCACGGGGCGGTAGACCTTCCGGTCTTCTTCGAGCCTACATCGACGGGTTTCGCGACACCCCAACTCCATGTAAGAACCTCGATATGATCCTTGTAGACCTTGTGCTGCGACTCACCCTTGATATCGCCGAGCTTGAGATAGGCGGCCGCATCGGCATCGACGGGCAAGCTGGCACCTGCGGCGACAATGGCGGCGGTGGCGATGGTACGACGGGCAGTATTCGACATTTCGGCTTCCCCTGTGAGACCGGCCAATCCGGTCTATGCTTCCCTTTCAGATTAGCAGCGGATTCAGAAACTTCCACACGGGGACGACATGAACATCGCGATTGAAGACGCCATACGACTGCACCAGCAAAGCCATCTGGAAGAAGCGGAGCGCGCCTATGCCAAGATGCTGGAGACCGATGATCGCAATGTTGACGCGCTGCATTACCTGGGCGTGCTCAGGCACCAGCGTGGCGCCAGCCAGGAAGCCATCGACCTGGTTGGCCGCGCCCTGGCGCTGAATCCGCATTACATCGACGCCCACGTTAACCTGGGCAACATACATCGTGAGACGGGCAATGATGAAGCCGCACGGGACTGTTACGCCAGGGCGCTTGAACTCGACCCCAATCACGCCGGCGCCCTGGGCAATCTCGGCACGGTGCTGAACACGGGCGGTGACCTTCGGGAGGCCTATGCCGCCGGCAGGCGGGCCGTGGAACTGGACCCGGATGCCGCCGGACACTGGGTGAACCTGGGCAGCACCCTGCTCAACGGTGGGCAATTGACGGCGGCGATGGACTGTTTCCGGGCTGCGATTGAACGTTCACCTCATTTGACCGGCGCCTATATTGGCCTTTGCCGGGCCCTGTACACACTGGAATGTCGAGAGGGGTATTCCATCAAGCACCGCAAGGAACTCGCCGACGTTTACAGGCGCTGGCTAGCCGAACACCCGGACAGCAGCTTCGCTGGATTTATGTTGGCCGCCTGTGAAGGTCAGGACGACCTGGAGCGCTGCCCGGACGAGTTCGTTCGCGCCTCGTTTGACGATTTCGCGCGCCACTTCGAACGCAAACTCGAAAAACTTGAGTACTGCGTGCCATCACTCATAGAGGGCGCCCTCCGCGAGACCACGGGGCCAAAGCGCTATTCGCGCATCCTGGATGCCGGTTGCGGGACGGGGCTCTGCGCGCCGTTCCTGCGGGAATGGGGCGACCACCTGGTGGGTGTCGACCTGTCTTCGGGCATGCTGGCGGAGGCCGCACGACGCCAGGTCTATGACCAGCTGCTTGAGGACGAACTGACCCGCTACCTTGAATCGGGACCGGCGCCATTCGACCTGGTGGTCTGCGCGGACACGCTGTGCTACTTCGGCGACCTTCACCGGATCATCCAGGCACTGGGAAGCGTACTGGCACCGGGAGGGCGGCTACTGTTTACGGTTGAACGCTCGGAACACCAGGGCCCGGCCGGTGAACGGGTGCTCTCAAGTGGCCGCTTCGCCCATCGCGAGGACCACGTCCTGCAGTGCCTCGACAAAGCGGGCCTGCACCCGGTCCAGGCCCGCCCTGACCGCCTTCGAAACGAAGGCGGTCAACCCGTCATGGGACTGCTCGTCGACGCCTACCCCAGCCAGAAGCTGAAGTAGATGTACAGCGTGGCCACCAGGCCCAGCACCACCGCCGTCAGGGCGACGTCCTTGCGGTCCCAGCTGGCGCGCACCGCTGCCCGGTCGATGGAGTCGTAGGTCAGGCCCTTGATCTGTTCGCGGTCCGGCGCCGGCGCGCTCTTCGATGCGACGATGATGGTGATCACGCAGATCAGGAACAGCACGCCCGAGAAGTAAAGGAAGTTGAAGTCACCGATAGCCGCCAGGAACGCCGGCGACTCGATTTTCCCTTCGCCGAAGAAGGCCTGGATCATCAGCTTGGTCATGCCCAGGATAAAGCCCAGGCTCAGGCCCCACACCGCGCCGCGGTTGTTGATGCGCGAGTTGAACACGCCCAGCAGGAACACCGCAGTAATCGGCGGCGCCAGGTAACCCTGAACGCTCTGCAGGTACTGGTAAAGGCCGCCGTCGGAGATCAGCGGCATCACCGGGATCCACGCCAGGCCCAGCACCACCACCACCAGCGTGGCAACACGGCCGACCGTCACCAGGTGCTGCTCGCTCTTGCCTGGGCGCAGCTTCTCGTAGACATCGACGGTGAACAGCGTGGCCGTGGAATTGAACAGCGACGACAGCGAGCTCATCAGTGCCGCCATCAGACCGGCCACCACCAGGCCGCGCAGACCTTCGGGCAGCAGTGACGCCACCATGGTCGGGAACACGCCGTCACCGGCAATCACCCCATCCTCGGTGGGAATCACCATCAGGCCCTTGGAATGCAGCGCCGCGCCGATCAGGCCCGGGATCAGGAAGAACAGCACCGGCCAGACCTTCAGGAAGGCGCCGAACAGCGCGCCGCGGCGGGCCGTTTTCAGGTCCTTCGCAGCCAGGGTGCGCTGGACGATGTACTGGTCCGTACACCAGTACCAGATACCGACAATCGGCGAGGCGATCATGATGCCCAGCCACGGGAAATCCGGGTCGGACAGCGGCCGCCACAACGCGTACTGGGCGATATCCTCGGCCGCGAAGGCCTTCAGCTCACCCCAGCCGCCCAGCAGCTGCAGGCCGAAGTAGGTGATGGCCACCGAGCCGATCAGCAGGATGAAGGCCTGCACGGCATCGGTGTACAGCACCACGCGCATGCCGCCGGCCACGGTGTACAGGCCGGTCAGCACCACGGTGACGATGGCGCCAATCCAGAACGCGTTCTGCGGACTGCCGAAGGTGTCCGGCAGCAACACGCTGAACACCAGCGCGCCGGCGTAGACCGTCACCGACACCTTGGTCAGTACGTATGCGGCCAGCGACACCAGCGACAGGATCCAGCGCGGCCGCGGGCCGAAGCGCTTCTCCAGGAACTCCGGCATCGTGAACACCTTGGAGTTGTAGTAGAACGGCACGAATACCCACGCCAGCAGCACCACCACCCAGGCGTGCAGCTCGTAATGCGCCATGGCCAGGCCCGTCGAGGCACCCTGCCCGGCCAGGCCGACGATGTGCTCGGAGCCGATATTGGAGGCGAAAATCGAGGCGCCAATCGCGAAAAAGCCGACATTGCGGCCGGCCAGGAAGTAATCCGCGGTATCCATCGCCTTGTTGCGGCGGGTCACCACCACGGCAACCACCACCAGCAGAAGGAAGTAGCCGGCGACGACCGCCCAGTCGAGGGTGGAGAGTGAAGGTATCGTGCTGTCTGGCATGGTCTTTCCCTGTTGTGTCCGGGCCCGTTTTGGGCCGCATTATGTTCACCGGGCGAGCCACGCCCGGATTTCGTTATCAGGCCGAGATTACATGATGAACCCCGGCTCGCCAATCACGCCATTCAGTTCCCCGGCGCGTAGGGGAATTGCATCGCCCTGTAATCGTCCAGTGTCAGCGGAGGCGGAGTCACGCCATCCGGCCAGTCCAGGCCCGAGCGTGCCTGGAAATAGGCCAGGCAGGCATCGCGCCACCATTTTGCCTCGCGCACCTGGATATCCAGGTAATCGGCGACGCGCGCGCGACGCACCGGGTCAACGTGCTGGCCCAGTGTTTCCCACTCGGCGCGCATTGCTTCTGCCTGCCCGACACCCTGGTCGTACTGTCGTGCCAGCGCCTGCCACAACGTAGTGCCGTCACGTAGCCGGTAATCCCAGGGCACGCGGTGAAACCAGAGCAGGTATTCATCAGGCACGGATTCCAGTGAGCCGAACTGCTCACCCACCGGCGCGTGATACTGCTCCACCGCGTTGCTGCCGCTGGCAGTGCGGTCGAAACCGATGCCATCGGCATCGGCGCGGTGGTAGTAAAACGGGTTCCACTCCGGCCGGCCCAGGTCATCTACCCACGGCGCCGGGCCGTAGTGGTGACCGGTACCCATGATGTGGGTCAGGCCCAGCGGCGTCATGTAGTTCACCACGGCTTCGCGCGAGCGCATCATCAACTCGGCGGCGGGTTCGACGAACGCCGGGTCGGTACTGAAGGTCTGCTGCAGCCATTCCCTGGCGATCACGTGGGCATCGCCATCCGGGTTCCAGGCCAGGCGGCCGAAAGCGTACCAGTTGGCCTGGTCGAAGTCCGAGCCGCTCCAGTCGCGGTCACGGCCAATGTTGGCGACACCGGCGATGCCGGTCAGTTCGTGCCCATCCAGCCGCCCATCGACAACTTTCGCCACCGTCGAACCCCCGCCCTGTGCGAACGTGTCGGTCTGTAGCACCTCTTCCCAGAGCGCGCCCAGGTAGACCAGGTGGGTGGAAAAACCCAGGTATTCCTTGGTCAGCTGGAATTCCATCATCAGCGGCGTGCCGGGCATGCCGCCGAACATCGGGTGAAACGGCTCGCGCGGCTGGAAGTCCAGCGGGCCGTTCTTGACCTGCACCAGCACGTTGTCGGCAAACGTGCCGTCCAGCGGCTTGAACTCGGTGTAGGCCTGGCGGACGCGGTCTTCGGGGTCGGTTTCCGAATAGACGAAGGCGCGCCACATCACCACGCCGCCGTGCGGCGCCAATGCGGCCGCCAGCATGTTGGCGCCATCGGCGTGGCTGCGGCCGTACTCACGCGGGCCGGGCTGGCCTTCGGAATTGGCCTTGACCAGGAAACCGCCGAAATCCGGGATGGCGGCGTAGATTTCATCGGCCTTGGCCGCCCACCAGGCACGTACAGCCGGGTCCAGCGGATCGGCGGTGTCCAGGCCGCCGATATCGCGCGGCGCGCTCCAGCGCGCGGAGAGATAGACACGAATGCCCCAGGGGCGGAATACGTCGGCCAGCTTCGCCGCCTTGGCGATGTAGCGTGGCGTCAGCACCTCGGCGGCGGCATTGACGTTGTTCAGCACGGTGCCGTTGATGCCGATGGAGGCGTTGGCGCGGGCGTAGTCGGTGTAGCGCGGGTCAACCAGGTCCGGCAGACGCCACCAGTCCCAAAGTGACTGGCCGGCATAACCACGCTCGACGTAGCGGTCCAGGTTGTCCCAGTGGTTCAGCAGCCGCAGGCCGACGCGTGGGTGATCGGCCAGTTCAATCGAATCGATGCTATTGCCGGACTGCAGCGCCCGCAGCAGGGCGAAGACGCCATACAGCACACCGGACTGGTCCTGGCCTTCCACCGCGGTGTAGGTGCCGCCGTGGACCGCCTGGCTGCTGACGCGGTAGCCTCCGGGGCCGATGGCTTTCTCGGTCTGTTCCGGCGCCCCGCGCCAGTCGCCGCCCGTGGTGCCGATCACGACGTCGCCCTCGCCCGGTCCTTCGGCGGGCATATCGATCACGTCGATTGGCGCGCCGGCTGACAGGCCCTCGATGCCGCGTCGCAGTTCTCCGGCGGCCGCTTCCAGGGTCGCCGTTCGCGGTGACGCGATCACCACCCGCCGTGCCTGTGAGCGCAAAGACTCGGCCTGCGTGGTGGCCAGTGACTCATAGCGCAGCCACAGCCGGTAGCCGTCTTCCGCCCCCATGGCCGTGTTGGTATACATTAGCGCCATGGCCAGCAGCGTTCCTAAAAACCTGCCCGGTCGACGTATCGTTATCAAATGAGCTCTCCAGTCTCTTATCAGGCTGAGCTGCCTGTCATCGCTGTCATCGTAACATTGACAGAATCCGGCATGGCCTTTATGGTAGCGCTAACATCATAAGCGGTCGGCGCGCACCTGACAAACGGCTCAGCGCGACCGGCAACGACGAAAGGCCGCGGACGACCTGCAACCCGCGGACCCAGAGACAGGCGTATCAAATGAACACCGTACTCGGCATCGACCTGGGCACCCAGAGCCTTAAAGTCGTTTTCTACGATGACCATGCGCGCGAGATCGTGGCGTCCGCTTCGGCCCCGCTGGATGTCGATCGCGACTCGGCCGGCAAGGCCGAACAACGCGCCGAAGACTGGCTGCAGGCACTGGAGACCGCACTTCGGCAGGTCCCTGGCCCCATTCGCGACTCCGCCCGTGCCATTGGCATCTCCGGGCAACAGCACGGCTTCGTGCCGGTGGATGCCGAAGGCAACGTGCTGGCCCCGGTCAAGCTGTGGTGCGACACCGCCACCCAGGCCCAGGTCGACGCGATCACCGCTGACGCCGGTGGCCGCGAGCGCTGCATCGAGTGGACCGGCCTGCCCGTCCTGGCCGGCTACACCGCGCCGAAGATCCGCTGGCTGGCGGACAATCACCCGGACCTGTACGTGCGCATGGCCCATGTCATGCTGCCGCACGACTACCTGAACTACGTGCTCAGTGGCGCCATTGTCATGGAGTACGGCGACGCCTCCGGCACCGGGCTGCTGGATGTGCGCGAGCGCTGCTGGAGTGAGCGCATGGTCACGACGGTGGACCCCGGCGGCCGTCTCGCGTCAGCACTGCCCGAACTGGTTGCGGCCGACACGATGATCGGCCGGGTCACCGCCGCGGCGGCCGAGCGCTTCGGGCTGCCGGAGGGCACCCCGCTGTCGACCGGCGGCGGTGACAACATGATGGCCGCCATCGGCACCGGCAATGTTTCGGCCGGCAAACTGACGATGAGCCTGGGCACGTCCGGCACACTGTTCGCGCACAGCGACACCGCGGTGGTCGACGAGGCCGGCAACATCGCCGCCTTCTGTGGTTCCACCGGCGGCTGGATGCCGCTGCTATGCACGATGAACTGCACGCTGGCGACGGAGCTGGTCAAACAACTACTGGACATCGGCAATGACCAGTTCGACGACACCGTGTCCGGCGCGCCCGCCGGCGCCGATGGCCTGACCGTGCTGCCCTTCTTCACCGGCGAGCGCACCCCGGACCTGCCGCGTGCCAGCGCCTCGGTTCTGGGCCTGAACGCCCAGAACACCACCCGCGCGCACCTGCTGCGCGCGACCATGGAAGGCGCCACCTTCGCCATACGCTTTGGTGTCGACGAACTGTCGCGGCTGGGCATCCAGGCGCAGGAAATCGTCCTCACCGGCGGTGGCGCGAACAGCGCCGAGTGGCGCCAGGCCGTCGCCGATATCTGCGGCCTGCCGGTGACCGTGCTGCTGCAGGACGAAGGTGCGTCGTTCGGCGCCGCGCTGCAGGCGCTGTGGATGCTGGAGCGAAGCGAAGGCCGCGACAGCGATATCGCCGACATCGCCGCGGCCCACCTGCAGCGCTGCCCCGAGCGCAGCGTTGCACCCAACCCCGGTACCGCGGACGCCTATGCCGCGGCCTGGACCCGTTACCGAAAGGCGCTGGATACGCTGGCGCCTCTCCTCGACACTTGATGGAGTAAGACCATGAGTTCAAAGCCGTTTATTGGCCAGCGAGAATTTTTCCCCGGCATTGGCGCGATCCCGTTCGAAGGGCCGGGCTCCGACAACCCGATGGCCTTCAAGGCCTACGACGCCGACCGGGAAGTTGCCGGCAAGACCATGCGCGATCACCTGCGCTTCGCCATCTGCTACTGGCACACGTTCTGCGCAGATGGCGGTGACCCCTTCGGCCCCGGCACGCGCCAGTATCCGTGGAAGGAAAAGAGCGACCCGCTGGCCGCGGCCGAGGACAAGCTGGACGCCGCGTTCGAATTCTTCACCAAGGTGGGCGTGCCCTACTACTGCTTCCACGACCGCGACATGGCCCCCGAGGGCGCCAGCGTGGCCGAGAGCGAGCGCAACCTGCAGCACCTGGTCAAGCTGGCCCGCGAGCGCCAGGACGAGACCGGCATGAAGCTGCTGTGGGGCACGGCCAACGTGTTCTCGCACCCGCGCTACATGAACGGCGCCTCCACCAACCCGAACTTCGACGTGGTCGCGCACGCCGGCGCGCAGGTCAAGGCCGCGCTGGAAGCGACCGTGGAACTGGGTGGCGAAAACTACGTGTTCTGGGGCGGCCGCGAAGGCTACGCGCACCTGTTCAACACCAACACCCAGCGCGAACTCGAGCACATGGCGCGGTTCCTGGGCATGGCGCGTGACTACGGCCGTTCCATCGGCTTCGAAGGCACCTTCCTGATCGAGCCCAAGCCAATGGAGCCGATGTACCACCAGTATGACGCCGACTCGCAGACGGTCATCGGCTTCCTGCGCCACCACGGCCTGGACAAGGACTTCAAGGTGAATGTCGAGGCCAACCACGCCACGCTGGCAGGCCACACCTTCGCGCACGAACTGCAGATGTGTGCCGATGCCGGCATGCTGGGCTCCATCGACGCCAACCGCGGCAACCCGCAGAACGGCTGGGACACCGACCAGTTCCCCACCGACCTGTACGACACCGTGGGCGCGATGCTGGTGGTGCTCTCGCACGGTGGTTTCAGCACCGGCGGCCTGAACTTCGACGCCAAGGTGCGGCGCGAATCCACGCGCCCGGACGACCTGTTCATCGCCCATATCGGCGGCATGGACGCCTTCGCCCGCGGCCTGCTGGTGGCCAACGCGATCATCGAACAGGGTGACCTGCCGAAATTCCGCGCCAGCCGCTACTCAAGCTTCGACGGTGGCAAGGGTAAGGACTTCGAAGACGGCGACCTGACGCTGGCTGACCTGCGCGACCACGCCGCCAATCACGGCGAACCGCGCCAGGTATCCGGTCAGCAGGAGCGGCTGGAGAACCTGGTCAACGACGTGCTGTCACGCACCTCGACGCTCTGAGCAAGACCCGCGCGCCGTCGCTTACCGCGGCGGCGCGCTGCTTTCCCGCCTGACCAGCTTGTAGGCCCGCGTCAGGTGGCGCGCCTTGACCGGTTCCCCGGCGCGGTCGATACGGATATTCGTTTCCAGCAATTCAATCGCCGCGCGCGACATGTCGGCAATCGGCTGGCGGATCGTCGTCAGTTCCGGCCAGATGGTCGTCGCCAGCAGGGTGTCGTCGTAGCCCACCACCGTCAGCGCCTCTGGCACCTCGATATGGAAGCGGTGCGCCGTGGCCACCACGGCCGCAGCCATGTCGTCGTTGCTGGCGAAAATGGCCGTGGGCCGTTGCTCCAGCCGCAGCAGCAGGTCCGCGGCCTTGAGCCCGGAGCGGTAGGAAAAATCACCCCGCACCACCAGCGACTCATCGACGTCGACGCCGGCCAGGCGCATGGCCTCACGGAACCCCGCCAGGCGTAAACGACTGGCGAGCTGGTTGTTATTGCCGACGATGAAACCGATGCGCTCGTGCCCCAGATCCAGCAGGTGACGGGTCATCTCCATGGCGGCGCGGTGGTCGTCGATGCTGACGGTCGAGATCTCGCTCTCAACGTGTTGCGCCCCCAGCGTCACCGTCTGCACGCCGCTGTCGTGGAGGATTTCCAGTACCGGGCGATAGCCGGTCAGGGGCGGTGTCAGCAACACGCCGTCAACACCGCTCATGAGCATGCCGCGCACGGCGGCCACGGCATCCTTTCCGAACCCGGATTCGACTACGACCACCTGCGCATCGCTCTGGCGCGCGCGTTCGAGCACGCCCAGCAGCATCGCGCTGAGATAGGTGCTGCTGGGGTTGGCGTACAGCAGGCCAATCTGCATCTGCCGCGCGCTGGCCAGCGAGCGGGCGGCCTTGTTGGGCGAGTAACCGAGTTCGGCGATGGCCTTCTCAACCTTCTCGCGCGTGGCGTCTCGCACCGCGACCTCGGCGTTGATGACCCTGGACACGGTCATCGGCGACACACCCGCCTCGCGGGCCACGTCGCTGATGGTGACCCGGGCGTGCTGGCGGCGGGCCGAGGTTTTCCTGCGCTCGCTCAAACCACTCCCCGGCGAGCGGGGTACCCATGAGCCGTCATCATCGTTATAAACTCCATCCAACACATTCTTGTTGTCGCGGCAGTATAGACCAAGCACCGGTGATTCCACGCGATCGCGGCTAGACTGGCCAGGGGGCATGAGGGAGCAAGGCGGAATGAATGGATTTCATAGCATGGCGACCCGGCTGGCGGTCTACACGCTGGCACCACTGGTCGTGCTGATGCTGTTTGCCGCCTGGCTGGACAACCGCCATGCCCGCAGGGCCATGCTGGACATGGCGGAGACCGCCGCCGTCAACCTGGCGGAAAGTGTCAGCGAGGAACTGCAGGGTGTCCTGCGCAGCACGCGCACGGGCATCGAGGCCTTTTCGCTGCCACTGTCACGTTTGCCGGACGCCCACACCGAAAACGTCGTGCCGTTGATCCGCGAGGCGCTCGAACGTTTCCCGCTGGTCTTTGGCAGCACACTGGCATTCGATCCGTCTGGTGGCGAGCCCGAGGCCCCGTACGTTTATCGCGAAGGCGATGACATCGTCGTCACTTCGCTGGCCGGCGACGACTACCGTTACTGGGAATGGCCCTGGTTCCAGCAGCCGATGACGACGGGTGAGCCGGTCTGGAGCCCACCCTATTTCGATGACGGCGGCGGCAATGTCAGTATGGTGACCTATTCCGTTCCGCTGCTGTCGGCCGAACGAAAGGCCATCCTGACCGCGGATATCCGCCTGGGCTTTCTCTCCGACCTGGTCGCGAGCGACCTGCTTGGCCAGCAGGGCATCGTGTTCATCTTCGATGAGTCCGGCCGCCTGGTCTCGCACCCGGAAGCATCATGGGTTATGCACGAGGACCTGTCCACGCTGGCGACAACACTGCAACTGCCGGCACTCGCCAATATTCCAGCGGCTGTGGCCAGCGGCGGTTTTTTCTGGCTCCGCCCCGCCGAGGGCATCAACGAGAGCGTCGTTGGCGGAGAGGCTTCCGAACCGGGCCGACTTTTTATCCGCCCACTTAACGAGGCCGGCTGGGGCATCGCCGTGTACTTCTCCGACCAGGACTTCATGGCCAGCATCAATTCCGCCACGCGCAACCGGCTGCTGTTCGGCCTGGGCATCATGGCGCTACTGGCGACAATCCTGGTCACGGTGTCGTTCCGCAGCCTGCACCCCCTGGGCATCCTGGCCTCGAGAACCCGCCTGATCGCACAGGGTGATTTTTCCGCCGAGACCCCTGGCCTGGACCGGGCTGACGAGATTGGCCGGCTATCGCGCGCCTTCCACCAGATGCAGCTGCACCTGGAACATTTTATCGATGACCTGACGCGGGAAACCGCGGCGCGGGAGCGCATCGAGGGTGAGCTCTCCACTGCCCGGCAGATCCAGGAGTCGCTGGTACCCAGCCCCAGCCCGGACATGGGCGACCTGCCGCTGGACCTGCGCGCGCTGCTGCGCCCGGCGCGCACCGTGGGCGGCGACCTCTATAACTATGTCATGCTGGACGAGAACCGGTTGTTTTTCGTCATCGGTGACGTGTCGGACAAGGGCATACCCGCGGCGCTGTTTATGGCGCAGGCCAACGCGCTGCTGATCGCGGCTACCAGCCACCATACGGACCCAGGGGATGTGCTGGACGTCGTCAACCGCGAGCTAAGCCACGACAACGAGTTCTGCATGTTCGTGACCCTGATGGTCGGCCTGCTGGACGTGCGCGACGGTCGGCTGACCCTGGCCAACGCCGCGCATGATCCGCCGTTGCTGCTGGCGACCGACGGCCAGGCCCGGTGGCTACAGGTCGATGGCGGCCCGCCAGCCGGCGTGGATGCCGATGCGACCTTCGACAGCCATCACTTCCAACTGGCCGCCGGGGACACCCTGGTGCTCTACACCGATGGCGTGACCGAGGCCCTGTCGCCGGCCGATGAGCTCTTTGGCAGCGAGCGACTCGAGAACGCCCTTCGAGGTCACCGGCCAGATAGCGCGGAAGCGGTTCGCGACCGGCTGGTCCACGCCGTCGACGCATTTTGCGACGGCGCCGAGGCCGCGGACGACATGACCCTGCTGGTCATCCGCCAGGCCTTCCGTGCGGCTACTGCCGACCTGGAAGGTGACATCGCCGTCAGCGTGGAGCCGGGCTGCCACGCCACCGTGGTGCAGCGGTTGCAATCCGTGCTGGCCGACAGCGGGAATACGCGGCTCGACCCGGCCGACCTTGAACTCGTCGTCGAGGAACTGGTCACCAACGTGGTCAAGTACTCCGGCCTGGGCCCAGCGGACACACTGAATGTCCGCTGGCGCGCGAGCGCGGACGCGCTGGTTCTCTGGCTCGAAGACCAGGGCGTCGCCTTCGACCCCCTGGCCGACCGGGACATGCCCGGCGGCGACGACCGCGAGCACGGCGGCATGGGGCTGGTCCTGCTGCGTTCGCTGACCGACGCCGGCCACTACGAGCGCGATGGCGACACCAACCGCCTGCGAATCGTCTTCGGTTCACTTGACGAGTCCGCCGCCGCCATGGAAAGTGCACATTCGCCAACCCGGGGCACGAATGCCCCAGACGAAGGAGACCAGGCATGAGCCTTGAAGTGATTTACGATGATGGCCCGGTCAAGGCCACGCTGAAGCTGATCGGCAAGCTCGACACCGACTCCGCGCCGCAGCTGACCCCGGTCATTGGCGATATCGCCTCGGCGCCGCCAAGCGTCCTGGTCATGGACCTGCAGGACCTGAACTACATTTCCTCGGCCGGATTGCGCTGCGTGTTCCAGCTGAAAAAAGCCCTCAAGCCCCACGGCGGCCAGCTGGTCATCAGCCACCCGTCACCGCAGGTGAAAAAGGTCTTTGATATCGTCAAGGCCGTTCCGGTGCAGTCGGTTTTCTCCTCCACCGCCGAACTCGACGCCTACCTGGACAAGATGCAGCGCTCCGTCGGCCAGGACGACTGAACACACCCGTACGGGCGCACGGCCCGGCGCTGTGTGCCGTATTAGAGCCTGCCGCGCCACCGTGGTGCATGAACGGGGTTTAAAGCCCCCTGAAAACGACCCGCAAGCCCTTTGATCCGCGGCCCCGGTCATGCCGTAACGGCCCCGACCAGGCGCCAGGAATGGCACGTTTCCTGCATCTCTATTCATGCCCGAAAGAAGTATTCCCAACTGACACGCGGCCGACACGGGCAGCCGTCAGGATCCAGGAGCCATGGACCCCTCAAGCCAGTTCTCAGGACGCAAGGTATCGATGCGCGGTTTGCGCACGTTCTGCGTGGCCGCCCGGCATCGCACCCTGCGCCATGCCGCGGATGAGCTGTTCATCACCGCCTCCGCGGTCAGCCACCAGATCAAGAAGCTGGAAAGCGAGATGCACGTGCAGCTGTTCGTCCGCCAGGGCCGCACGCTGGACCTGACCCCCGCCGGCGCCATGCTGTATGAGCAGGCCAGTGAGGCCATCAGCCGCCTGGAGGATGTCACGGCGCGGGTGCAGGCCGAATACGCGCGCGGTACGCTGCGGGTCTCGGTCCAGCCGTTCTTCGCCAGCGAATTGCTGATGCCGCGCCTGGGCGATTTCCGCGAGCAGCACCCGGATATCGACCTGCTGCTCGACGCCAGCGATGAGTCGACCCACAAGCACCCGGTCGCCGCCGACGTGTCCATTCGCCTGTTCCGGCAGCGGCCGGGCCAGTTCGACGCCGAAAAACTGTTTCCCCTGCGCCTGGTGCCGGCGTGTTCACCGGCCTTCCTGGACAAGCTCGGTGGCGACCCCTGGGCAGACCCCAGGAAACTGCCCATCGTGGTCCACAGCGGCCGCCCGGAGGCATGGGCATCCTGGTCGGCGCGCTCGGGCATTCCTGTGCCGGTCGGGGCTAACATTGTCCGGCTGGATTCGATGAGCGCGGTGGTCCGGGCTGCGGAACGCGGGCTGGGCGCGGCGCTGGTCCCCATGCCGCTGGCGGGGCCGTCTTTCGAGGCCGGGCTGCTCCGGCAACTGTCTGACGTCGAGCTGGAACTGCCCGACGCCTACTGGTTCGCGACCCGTCGCAACCTGCGCGACCGCGCGGATATCCGCGACTTTCGCGCCTGGGTATTACAGAATTTCGAACACGAAAGCTGAATTTTCCTCAACTTTCACTCGCATTTATTTCGCTGGTTCATACCCCTCCCCAGCCGTAACTTGTTAACCGTCGTCGACAACGATGTCGATGACGCCAAGAACCACCGCACCGGTTCTAAACCAATGGAGGAATGACCGATGAAACTGTTGACCCGCAAGCCCATGATCAAAGCCACACTCCTGGCCCCCGCAGTCGCACTGCTGGCAGGCCTTTCCACCCACACGATGGCCGGCACCAGCGATTACGCCATGGTCGTCTACGAAGACAGCCGCCTGGCGAAGGGCGTGATGAGCGGCGACTACGCCACCATCAAGGACACCCTGGCCGCCCTGGAAGCCCGTGGTGGCACGGATTTCCACTCACTGAACAACTTGTGTGTCGGTTACACGATGACCAAGGCGTTCACCAAGGCCGAGGCTGCCTGCGACGCCGCCGTCGGCGAAGACGGCGCCCCGGACACCCTGTTCGACATGGATGAAGCGTTCTCTGGCGCCCGTCCACGCAAGTCCGAGGCCCGTAACCGCGAAGCCGTTGCCCTGTCAAACCGTGGCGTACTGCGCGCCGTGACCGGTGACATGGTCGGCGCCCGTGAAGATTTCGAGCGCGCTGCCGCGACGTCTGACATCGTTGATGCCGCCGAAATCAACCTGACCCGCCTGACCGCTCTGGCTCCGGCGCCGGCGACTATCGCGCAGGCTGATCGGTGATAGACCCGCTGCCTGACGGCAGCGACCCCTGGCAATATTGACCGGCCCCTGGGCAACCACGGGCCGGTTTTTTTTGCCTGCCGGAGCGGATATGCTCGTGGCATGCCCTCTCCGCTTTATTTCCGCGCACTCACATTCGTGCTGGCGCTCGGCCTGGCCACACATGCCGGCGCTGTTCCCCCGCCGCCCGAACCGCTGTCCACCGAGGATGACCACGCCTGGATGATGCGCCAACTGGGCATCGAGTCGCTGCGCCGCGGCGCCGATGGCGACCCGGCGTCACCGCACGCGGCGAACTACGACGAATCTGAGGCCAACGGCCACATGGACACGCTGCCGGATGTACTGACATTCGCAGACGGTTCCAGGGTCACCAGCGCAGAAGGCTGGTGGCAACGGCGCCGCCCCGAGATTGCAGACATCTTCGAAACCGAGATTTACGGCCGGGTGACGGGCGAACTGCCTGACATCGAGTGGCGCGTAACGGAGACCCGGTCCGAAAGCATCGGCGACGTCGACACCCTGACTCAGACAGTGGCCGGGTCGATGAAGAACCCGTTGCCGCCCGGCACCGAAGTTAATATCGAGCTGACCCTGTCGCGCCCGGCAACGGCCACGGGGGATGTGCCTGTTGTGCTGGAACTCGGCTTTGACGCCGCCTTCCTGGCGCGTCTGCGTGAGCGCTTTACCGAGGAGCAGCTGGCCGCCTTTCGCGGCGATGGCCCGCCATGGAACGAGCAGGTGCTGGCGCGCGGCTGGGCGGCCGCCTCGCTGGTTGCGACGTCCATCCAGGCTGACAACGGCGCCGGTCTTTACGAGGGCGTTATCGGCATAGGCACCGGCGGCGGCTCGCGCACCCCGGGGGACTGGGGCGCCCTGCGCGCATGGGCCTGGGGCGTGAGCCGCGTGCTCGACTACCTGGAAAATGCGGAAGGTTTCAACGCTACCCGTGTGGCCGTCGAGGGCCATTCGCGCTATGGCAAGGCGATGCTGGTGGCCATGGCCTTCGAGCCCCGGCTGGCCGCCGCCTTTATCAGCTCTTCTGGTGAGGCCGGCGCCAAGTTATGGCGACGCCATTACGGCGAGCAGGTGGGCAATATCGCTGGTAGCGGCGAGTACCACTGGATGGCCGGCAACTTCCTGAAGTACGCCGGCCCGCTGGGTGTCGACGACCTGCCCATCGACCAGCACATGCTCATCGCCCTGTGTGCACCCCGCCCCGTGTTCATTTCCAGCGGCACCGGGGGCGACCAGTGGACCGACCCGAAAGGCATGTTCCTGGCCGCGGCGCACGCGTCACCGGTGTATGAACTGCTGGGCGCCCGCGGACTGGGCACCATGGACTACCCGGCCGTCGGCGTTGGCCTGCTCGACGGTGACCTGGCCTGGCGCCAGCACGAGATGGGCCACACCCCGGCGCCCAACTGGCCCTATTTCCTGGATTTTATCGACCGCTATTTCAGCAAGGACACGACCGCACCATGAAACAACGAACCCTGGGCAAGAGCGACATCCTGGTATCCGAGGCCGGCCTGGGCTGCTGGCAACTGGGCGGCGATTTCGGCCCGGTCGAGGGCGAGCGCGCCGAGGCGGTGCTGCGCGCGGCGCTTGAGGCCGGCATCGATTTCTGGGATACCGCCGATGTCTATGGCGCCGGGCTCAGCGAGTCCCGCATCGGCGAGTTTGTCCGTAAACACGCGGCGGATGTGACCATCGCGACCAAGGTCGGCCGCGACGGCGAGCTCTATCCAACCGGCTATACCCGCAGGAAAGTGCGCGCCAGTATCGAAGGCTCGGCGCGCCGGCTGGGCGTCGAGGCCGTTGACCTGGTGCAACTGCATTGCGTGCCACCCGAGGTGCTGTACGACGGCGACCTGCTGGCCTGGATGGAGGACTTCCAGCGCGATGGCCTGGTGCGCGCTTTCGGCGCCAGCGTGGAGACCCTGGAGGAAGCGAAATTCGCCTGCACGCACCCGGACCTGGCCTCGCTGCAGATCATCTTCAACCTGTTCCGCCAGGACGCCATTACCGAGCTGTTCCCGCTGGCCATGGAGAAGAACGTCGGCATCATCGTCCGGCTACCGCTGGCCAGCGGCGTGCTGGCGGGCAAGATGCATGCCGGCCAGACCTTTGCGGACACGGACCATCGCCAGTACAACCGTAACGGCGAAGCCTTCAGCCAGGGTGAAACCTTCTCCGGGCTTCCCTTCGAGACCGCCGTCGAACTGGCGGACGCGCTGAAACCGCTGGTACCGGAAGGCATGGACCTGGCGCAGATGGCGATGCGGTGGATCCTGGACCACCCCGCCGTCACCACGGTCATCGCCGGCGCCAGCCGGCCGGACCAGGTCACACGCAACGCGGCGGCCAGCGATCTCCCTGCCCTGGGCGAGGCGCTGCACGCGGAACTGGCGGCGTTCTACCACCAGCGCGTGCGTGAGCAGATCCGCGTCCCGGTCTGATCCCGGCCCGGCTGACGGCAAGCTCCCCGCGGCAATGACAGCGTTGTACACTGTGTCCCGGCTCGAACCCAACAACAACGAAAAGGAGAATTGAACATGCCCCGTCTCCACCTGCTGCTCGCCGGCCTGCTCATGCTCGCGACCAGCCCCGGCACCCTGGCCGAACAGACCTTCAGCGACGCGCCGGAAACCATGGCCGGCGCGCCAACGCTGTCCCAGCTCAGCGTCGACGGCAATCGGTTTATCAATGCGGACGGCGACACCGTCGTCCTGCGCGGCCTGTCGCTGTCCGACCCCTGGCACCTGGAGCGCCAGGGCCACTGGAACCGCGCCTACTTCGAAGCCGCCCGCGCATGGAACGCCGAACTGGTGCGCATCCCGGTGCACCCGGGCTGGTGGCGCGAAGCCGGTCACGAGCAATACCTGCAATGGCTCGACCAGGGCGTGCAATGGGCCGGCGAACTCGGCATGTACGTCATCATCGACTGGCACACCATCGGCAACCCGCTGACCGGTGTGCCACACCGCCCCAACTACCTGACCACACAGGAAGAAACCTATTATTTCTGGCACCTGGTTGCCAACCGCTACCGCGGCAACCCGGTGGTCGCCTTCTACGAACTGTTCAACGAGCCAACCAACCGCGGCGGCGAAATGGGCCGGCTGCCGTGGCCGGAGTACAAGGCCTACATCGAGGGCCTGGTCGACATGATCTTCCACATCGATGACACCGCCATCCCGCTGGTGGCCGGCTTCGACTGGGCCTATTCACTGGAGCACGTGCGCGACGACCCGATCGATTTCGACGGCATCGCCTATGTCTCCCACCCCTATCCGCAGAAGCGCGAGCCGCCCTGGCAGAACCAGTGGGAGGCCGACTGGGGCTATGTCGCCGACACCTACCCCGTCATCGTTACCGAGTTCGGCTACATGGCCGAGGGAGACCGGGGCGCGCATATCCCGGTCCTGGGCGACGACACCTACGGTAAGGCCATCACCGACTACATGGCGGACAAGGGCATTTCCTGGACCGCCTGGGTCTTCGACCCGAGATGGACCCCCAACCTGTTCACCGACTGGGACTACACCCCGACAATGCAGGGTGAATTCTTCAAAAAGGTACTCGCGCAATGAACGCTCTGAAAACACTGACGCTGACTTTTTCCCTGGCCGCGCTGGCCGCCCCTGTACGGGCGAGTGATGAGCCACCCGCATTGAAGGATGTCTTCAAAGACGACTTCCACATCGGCGTCGCACTGGGCGAGCACCAGATCCTGGGCAAGGAACCCGGCACCCTGGGCCTGGTCGCGCGACAGTTCAACGCGGTAACGGCCGAGAACGTCATGAAATGGGCCGAGCTTCAGCCCGTCGAGGGCGAGTATGACTGGGCCGCTGCCGACGCCATGGTCGACTTCGCCGCCGACAATGACATGTACGTCACCGGCCACACCCTGCTGTGGCACCAGCAGACCCCGGAATGGGTGTTCCAGGACGCCGATGGCAACCCGGCCAGCCGCGAGTTGCTGCTGCAACGCCTGGAGAACCATATCCAGGCCGTGGTCGGGCGCTACAAGGACCGGGTGCGTTCCTGGGACGTGGTCAACGAGGCGGTCAACGATGACGGCAGCATGCGCGACACGCCGTGGTACCGCATCCTGGGCGAGGACTACGTGACCCAGGCCTTTCGCCTGGCCGCCGAGGCCGACCCCACCGCCACCCTGCTCTACAACGACTACAGCCTGTTCGTGCCGGCCAAGCGCGACGGCGTGGTGCGGCTGATGAAGCAGGTGCAGGCGGCCGGGGTCAAGGTCGACGGCGTGGGCCTGCAGGGCCACTACGGCCTGGACCACCCCGAGGACATGCAGGACCTGGCCGACTCGATCGAGGCCTTCGCCGCGCTGGGGCTGGACTCTTCCATTACAGAACTGGATATCGCGGTGCTGCCGTTCCCGTCACAGGACCACTGGGGCGCCGACCTGGACGTGAACATGGAACTGAACCAGCAATACAACCCCTACACCCAGAACTTGCCCGACGACATCGCCGCCGCGCAGGCCGAGCGCTTTCGCCTGGTATTCGAGGTGCTGCTGGCGCATGCCGACACCGTCGAGCGCGTGACCTTCTGGGGCGTGCACGATGGCCACAGCTGGAAGAACGGCTGGCCCATGGCCGGGCGCACCGACTACCCGCTGCTGTTCGACCGCCAGCTTCAGCCGAAGCCGGCGTTCTGGTCCGTCGTGGGACTGAAAGGCGTCAGCCCGCCGTCTCCGTGACATCCGCGGCGCCGGTGGTGAGCCGGCGCTGCGCCAGGTCCTGTTCGATGCGCGATTCCATCGCCTTGTTGATCTGGTAGAAGCACATCAGGCCGACGCCGATAAAGAACGGTAGCGAGGCATAGACGCTGACCGCCATCTGGATGCCGCTCACGGTTTCTGCCGACTGGCTGGCCAACGCGGCGTCGTAGCCGTAATGGGCCAGGATGCCAGCGACCAGTGATCCGCCCACCGCAAGGCCCACTTTCAGCCCGCAGATCATGGCCGAGAACACGATGGCCGTGGCGCGGCGGTGATGCTTCCACTCCGAGAAGTCAGCGACATCGGCAATCATCGCCCAAAGCAGCGGAATGGTGATGCCGTAGAAGAAGCCGTGCAGCACCTGGGCGCCGAACACCAGGCCCATGGCGTCGGGCGGAAACCACCAGAACACCAGGATAAACAGCGTGGAGACGAACAGCGCCGCGGAGAACACGTTGCGCTTGCCGAAGCGGTCCGCCAGTTTCCGCGAGAAGCCGATGCCCACGATCATCATGATGATGCCGCCGGCGTTGAAGACGCTGAAGCCCGAGGTCGGCGCGTCTTCCGGCCAGCGGAACTCGGTCAGGCCGATACTGGTCAGCACGCCGTTCAGGCCGGCAATAAAGCTGTTGAAGCCGCTGTTGTCCAGGAACGCGGCGATGGCCGCCTCGTCCAGGTAGTTTTCGAAGTAGTAGATGTAGGTGCCGCCCTTCAGTGCCAGGGTGATGAACACCAGCACCGTCAGCCCCAGCAGCAGCCACCACGAGCGGTTACTGACCAGGTCGCCCAGGTCCTGCAGCACCGTGGATTTCTGCTCCGGCTCCGGCACGATGCGCTCGCGCGTGGTGAAGAACGTGATCAGGAAAAACACCACGCCGACAATGGAGAACAGCATCATCGTGTTGCGGAAACCCGCCGCCTTGTCGCCATCGCCCAGGATCAGCACCAGCGGCAGCAGCAACACCTGGATGATGAACTGCGCCACCATTACCGCCACGAAACGGTACGAAGACAGGCTGTTGCGGTCCGACATCGAACCTGTCAGCACGCCGGACAGCGCCGAGTACGGCAGGTTGTTGGCCGAGTAGATCAGCACCAGCAGCACGTAGGTGATGAAGGCGTACAAAATCTTGCCCTGCTCATCAAAACCCGGCGTGCTAAACGCCAGCAGCGCGACGATACCGAAGGGCACCGAGGTCCACAGGATCCACGGCCGGAACTTGCCCCAGCGGGTATTCGTCCGATCCGCGATCATGCCCATGATGGGGTTGAAGAAGGCGCCGATCATGCCGCCAACGAAGATGATCGTCGAGGCCGGTCCCGCCGGGATGCCGAAGACATCCGTGTAGAAGAACGCCAGGAAGGTCATCAGCGTCTGGAAAATCAGGTTGGCCGCCAGGTCGCCCAGGCTGTAGCCGACTTTTTCAATAACCGTGAGCCGTTGTGTATCGGTGTTCATGGGGTGATCGCCCTCGTGTTGTTTTGATCGTTGTCGTTCAGTTCAGTGCTTCGTAATCGAACCAGTCGAAATCCGCCGCGCAGTCCTGCCCGGAGGTGTCATGGCAGCACATGCCGACGAACGCGCCGGTGAAACTGCTGCCTTCACCGATGCCCGCTTCGTCCGAGATCAGTGAGTAATTGAGTTTCACTGGCGCTTCCGTCCAGTCCTCGCCGTCCGTGGACCAGGAAAAGCGCAACACCTGGTGGTCGGCCATGGCGCGCAGCCACACCGGGCCCTTGTCGGGCAAGCGGTAGCGCGGTTCCGGATTGCCGGGGTTGTCCGGCTCGCTATCGCTGAGCGGGAAGACGGCGAAGCCATCCCGGTCACCCTCGACGCTCCAGATATCGATGTACCGGCGCCCCTGGTCGTCAACGGAAACGTACAGGTAGTGAAACTTGCCGGCGTTGTAATAGCAGACCAGGCCGGCCAGTTGGTGAATATTTTCGGGCGCGAAATCCATCCGTGTCTCGGCACGATAGACGAACGCATCCTGGCGGCGCGCGACCAGGGCCTGCTCGAACCAGCTTCCGGGCGAGGCCTTGCCGGTCAGTCGCAAGTGACCGGGCCGTGCATCCAGGCTCATGAAACGTTCCGGCTCCGGTGAACGCAGCCACTGAAACTCCATGGGCAGGACCGGCTCATCGAAATCGCGCCTGACCGGGGTCGCCGGCCAGGGGTGCTGCGGCAGGTCCGGCGCCGGTACCTCCAGTGCGGGCTGGCCGTCGCCGACGGCGCCCTCCAGGCGTGGCCAGCCATCTTCACTCCACACCGTTTTCTGCAACGCCGTCTCGCGCCCCAGCGGGCAGCGGCGCAAACCGTCCAGAGGCCGGCCACACAGGTGCACCAGGTAGGTTTCGCCGGACGGCGTGTCAAACAGGTCACCGTGACCGCTACGCTGCAGCGGCAGGTCAGGGTCGTCCTTCGATGTCAGCAGGTAGCCATTGGGGTCGACCTCGTAGGGCCCATGGATATCCCGCGAGCGCGCCACGGTCATGGCGTGGTTATAGCCGGTGCCGCCCTCGGCCGTCACCAGGTAATACCAGTCGTCGCGCCTGTACAGGTGCGGCGCCTCGGTCAGGCCGAGCGCGGTACCGCGGAAGATGTTGGTGATCTCCCCCACCAACCGGCGCTGGTCGTGATCATATTCCTGCAGGTAGACCCCGCCAAACGGGTTGTGGCCGGGACGATGGTCCCAAACCATGTTGACGAACCACTTGCGGCCGTTATCGTCATGAAACAGCGAGGGGTCGAAACCGCTGCTGTTCATGTACACGGGGTCGGACCACTCGCCATCGATGGTCGCGCAGGTGGTCAGGTAGTTGGGCGTGTCCTTGTTCTGGCCACGGTGACGTTTTACATCGGTGTAAATCAGCCAGAACAGGCCATCGGCATGGCTCAGGCACGGCGCCCAGACACCGCAGGAGTCGGGGCTGCCGCGCATGTCCAGCAGCGCGGTGCGGTTCAGTGGCCGCGCGGCCAGTCGCCAGTTTCGCAGGTCGCGAGAGTGATGAATCTGTACACCGGGGTACCACTCGAAGGTCGAGGTCGCGATATAGAAGTCGTCGCCCACCCTGGCGATGGACGGATCCGGATTGAATCCGGGCAGGATGGGGTTGCGAATCTTTGGTTCGCTCATGCAACAGCACCCGATCGTTGTAGGTTGGATTTAGGGTTGAGCCTGTCCGCCAGCGCCTTTTGTTAGCGCTAACACCACGATGGTATCACAGCCCCGATTCCCAGCTACCCCAACCGGGTGAGGCCAGGGCCCGCGCCCGGCCATAGCGGGCCGGGGGGGACTTGATGCCGATCAGTGGCACCCAGGGTGCCGGTGAATATCCGTGACGTTCACCACGCGGCCGTCGGCCACACCCAGTTGCATGCACTGGCCGGAGCGACGGTTGTACCAGATGCCGTACGACGTGTTTCCCGATTTCAGCGTGTCGACGTGGGTAAAGCCCCGCTCACGCATTTCCGAGTCGGCGCTCGAAGCCCTCGTTCCATCCAGGTCCGCCAGGTTTACAGTGCGCGAGTAGTGGTTGCTGTAATCGCGGCCGTATTCTTCCTGGTGATAGCGGTAAGACGTCTCGTGCTCACGCTGATCGGTACCGGAATCAAAACCTTCGCGATAGGCATCGGTGCGGTCGTAGTTATTGTAGGTACGATGATGGAGCGCATCGCGATAGCCGCGGTCAAACTCCGCCTCGTCGTCCTGGTCATCATAGTGATCATCATCGTCGTGATGATGATGCTTGTGGGCCAGCGCAATGGCGCCGAGCACGGCTGCGGCACCAATCGCGATGGCGGCGGCATTGTTGTTGTCGCCACCGCCCTGCTGGTTGCAGTCGGACGCCGTGGTGGTGGTAATGGCGTCGAACCGGCCATCGGCCACGGCGACGGAAATGCACTCGCTGTCGTCACGGTTCCACCAGTAGCTCCAACTGCGGTCGTAGCTTTTCTGCGTCTGGATGTGCAGCCAGCCGCGGTCGTTCAACGCGGCGGCACCCGACGACGCGCGCGCGCCGACCAGGTCATCTACACTTCGTGGCGTATCGGCATGCGCTGCGGTCGCCAGCGTGAACACGGCCACCAGGGTCAACCATCGTTCGGCTCTCATCAGGGTCTCCTCCTTGTTCCAGGAACATTTTCGGCGCGCAGGGGTGCGCCGTGTTCAGCTTAGCCCAATCCCCTTGCCTCCGGGTGTCAGCGGGGCCACCGCATTCTCCAGCGTTCCGATGCCATCGATTGAAATGCGCATGACATCCCCTGCAGCCAGCGCGAAGTCGTCACCCGGCACGATGCCGGTACCAGTCATCAGCAGGCAGCCGCCCGGATGGCTGTTGTCACGGAACAGGAACCCGACCAGTTCCCGCGGTGTGCGCTTCATGTCCGCCAGCCGGGTCTCACCGCTGAACACCGTCTCGCCACCGCGGCTGATGGACAGGCGGATGGCCGTGTCCGGTCCGGGCAGTTCTTCGGCGACACGGATGCCCGGCCCCAGCGCGGCACAGCGGTCGAAGGTTTTTGCCTGTGGAAGGTAGAGCGGATTCTCACCCTCAATGTCGCGACAGCTGAGGTCATTGCCCACCGTGCAACCGACAATCTCGCCGCTGGATGTGACCACCAGCACCAGTTCCGGCTCCGGCACCATCCACGAGGAATCACTGCGCAGGCCCAGGTCATCGCCCGGCCCGACAACCCGGTGCGCGGTTGCCTTCAGGAACAGTTCCGGTCGCGCCGCCGTGTAGACCCGGTCGTAGAAGTCGCCGCCACCGGCCGACTCGGACTCCTCCATGCGCGCCTCGCGGCTGCGCCGGTAGGTCACGCCGCAGGCCCAGACCTCCTGGTCCAGGAGCGGCGCGAGTGGCGCCAGGGAGGCCTCGTCCAGGTCGGGGCTGGCGGCATGGTCCTGTGCGTGACGGGCCAGCTTCTGCGCCAGTTTGTCGCTGTCGACCCAGTCGTTCCAGCCGCCCGGCAAGGCCCAGCAGACACCGTCACGGCAGGCCACCGGACCCTCGGCGGTGCGATAAAGCATGAAATGTGACACCAAAATGTCCTCCGCTGTCATTTTTCACGTACACTGCGCCATAACGATTCACGAGGTCAAGCCATCTCTCACCTTTTCGACAACGACGACCCTGACATCTACGCGGTCCGGACCCATTCACCCGGCCCTGCCGGCGCCCTGCCCCTGACCGACACGATGCTGCGCGAGCGGCCCAGCGGTGACCTGTTCGGCTGGACCCAGGACGCCGCGATGGGCTGGAGCCCTGCACAGCTGGGGCGTGATGAGTACCTGCTGCTGAGTACCCAGGGCGGACTGCGCGCGCCGGACGGCACACCGGTTGCGTTGGGCTATCACACCGGACACTGGGAGATCGGCCTGTTGGTCGACGCGGCAGCCCGCTCAATCCGCGAACACGGTGGCATTCCCTTCGCCGGCTACTGTTCCGACCCCTGCGACGGACGCACCCAGGGCACGGCCGGCATGTTCGACAGCCTGCCCTACCGCAACGACGCCGCCACGGTCATGCGACGACTGGTGCGCTCCTTGCCCACACGCAGCGGGGTGATGGGCATTGCCACCTGCGACAAGGGCCTGCCGGCGATGATGATGACACTGGCGGCGCAGCGCGACCTGCCGGTCATCCTGGTTCCCGGCGGTGTCACGCTGCCGCCGTCGCGCGGCGAAGACGCCGGCGCGGTGCAGACCATCGGCGCGCGCTATGCCCACGGCCTGCTGAGCCTGCAGGACGCGGCCGACCTGGGCTGCCGGGCCTGCGCCACGCCCGGCGGCGGCTGCCAGTTCCTGGGCACGGCCGCCACGGCACAGGTGGTAGGCGAGGCGCTGGGACTATCACTGCCGCACACGGCGCTGGCGCCCTCCGGCCAGCCCATCTGGACCGACATGGCGCGACGCTCCGCCCGTGCGCTGGTGGCGCAGGCCGCCGCCGGCATCCGCGGCCGCGACCTGCTGACCGATGCCGACATCCGTAATGCGATGACCGTGCACGCGGCCTTCGGCGGGTCGACCAACCTGTTGCTGCACCTGCCGGCCATTGCGCACGCGGCCGGCCTGGCCCGCCCCTCGGTCCACGACTGGATCGACGTCAGCCGCGTTACGCCGCGACTGGTCAGCGTGCTGCCCAACGGGCCGGTGCATCACCCCACCGTGCGCGTGTTCCTGGCCGGTGGCGTCCCGGAAGTCATGCTGCACCTGCGCGACCTGGGCCTGCTGGAAACCGGCACGCTGACCGCCGCCGGCGTCACGCTGGGTGAGGCCCTCGACCAGTGGGCCGGCTCGGAACGACGACGTGCGTTGCGACAACGGCTGGCCGATGCCGACGGCGTCGACCCCGACAGCGTCATCATGCCGCCGGCGGCGGCGCGCGATGCCGGTCTTTCGGGCACGCTGGCCTTTCCCACCGGCAACCTCGCGCCCGAGGGCGCGGTGGTCAAGGCCACGTCCATAGCGCCATCCAGGCTGCGCGACGGCGTCTATCACCACCTGGGCCCGGCGCGGGTGTTCACGGATGAGAAAGCTGCGATGGCGGCGATCAAGGGCCAGTCTGAGAACCCGCTGCAGGCCGGCGACGTACTGGTGCTGGCCGGTTGCGGCCCGTTGGGCACCGGCATGGAAGAAACCTACCAGCTCACCTCCGCACTGAAGCACCTGCCCTGGGGCAACACGGTCACCCTGCTGACCGACGCGCGCTTTTCCGGCGTGTCCACCGGCGCCTGCATCGGCCACATCGGGCCGGAAGCGCTGGCCGGCGGACCGCTGGGTCGGCTGCGCGATGGCGACCAGGTCGAGATTCACCTGGATCTCGCCGACATGAGCGGCCGGGTCAACCTCGTTGGCGACGGCGACGGGGTCCACGATGCCGATTGGGGGACACGCGAGCTCACACACCGCGCACCCCACCCCGACCTGGCACCCGCCGACGGCCTGCCCGATGACACCCGGCTGTGGGCCGCCCTGCAGGCCGCCAGCGGCGGCACCTGGGGCGGCTGCGTGTACGATGTCGACGCCATCATCGCCCGGCTCGAAGGACAGCAGACATGACACTGACCCGAACCTTACGACACCTCCCCCGGCTGGCCTGGCTGGCCCTCGCCGCATGGCCGCTGGGCCTGGCGGCCGATATCCGCCTGCCCACGGTGCTTGGCGACGGCATGGTGCTGCAACGCGATGCCGAGGTCACCCTGTGGGGCTGGGCCGATGACGGCGAAGTGGTCTCCATTTCGCTGGACGGCGAGCCCTGGGCCCAGGCCACGGCGGCGAATGGGCAATGGCGCGTGAAGGCCCCTGCCCGCCCCGCCGGCGGCCCGCACAAACTGACCTTTAGCGGCAACAACACCATCGAGCGCGAGGACGCCTGGTTCGGCGACGTCTGGATCGCATCCGGCCAGTCCAACATGGAGTACCCGCTGTCGCGGCTGGTCGATGTCTACGCCGAAGATATCGCGGCGGCTTCGCTGCCGTTGATCCGCCAGTTCAAGGTGCCAAAGACCTGGGACTTCCAGGGCCCGCGTGACGATATCGACGGCGCGGCCTGGGTGGCCGCCAGCCCGGACACGGTCGCGGATTTTTCCGCCGTCGCGTTCTTCTTCGCCCGCGACATCCACGCCCGTTACGACGTGCCCATCGGCATCGTCAACACCACGTTTGGCGGGTCACCGGCCGAGGGCTGGCTCAACGAGGCTGACCTGGCGCGCTGGCCGCACTACCTGGCGCAGGCGCAGGCCTACCAGGATGCTGACGCCCTGCAGGCCCTGCGGGAGCAGGACCGCGCCCGAAACGACGCCTGGTACACGGCGCTGGACGCGGCCGACCGCGGCCTTTCCGCCACTCCGCCCTGGTCCGACCCGGCCGTTGAGGACAGCGACTGGGAGGCCATGACCGTGCCCGGCGACTGGGGCGACAGTAGCACCGGCCCGGTCAACGGCGCCGTCTGGTTACGCCGTCATATCGACCTGCCCGCGGCGTCAGCAGGGCAGCCCGCATTGCTCAGGCTGGGCCGCATCGTGGACGCCGACACCGCCTGGGTGAACGGTGTTGCCGTTGGCCAGACCACCTACCAGTACCCGCAACGTCGCTACGAGGTGCCCGCCGGCGTGCTGCGCGAGGGCGAGAATGTCATTACCATCCGCATCATCAACAGTGCCGGGCGCGGTGAGTTTGTCGCCGACAAGCCGTACCGCCTGGAGGTTGCGGGCCAGGCGATCGACCTGTCCGGTGACTGGAAGCTGCGCCTGGGCGCCGCGGCCGAGCCGCTCGCAGGGCCGGCCTTCCAGGAGTGGAGCCTGCCGCTGGCCTACTACAACGCCATGCTGGCGCCGCTCACGCCGCTGACACTGAAAGGCGTCACCTGGTACCAGGGTGAGTCCAACGTGAAAGACCCGGCCGAGTATGCCGAGCTGTTCCCCTTCATGATCACGGCCTGGCGGCGCTATTTTGGCCAGCCCGACCTGCCCTTCCTGTTCGTGCAGCTGGCCAACTTCCTGCCCCCGGCCGATGAGCCCGGCGACAGTGACTGGGCCGAGACCCGCGATGCCCAGGCCGGCGCCCTGGCGCTGCCCCGCACCGGCATGGCCGTCGCCATCGATGTCGGCGAATGGAACGACATCCACCCCGTCAACAAGCGCACCGTCGGTGAACGCCTGGCGTTACAGGCGCGGAAGATCGCCTACGGCGAAGACTCGCTGTTGGCTTCAGGCCCGACCCTGGGGAACATCAGCGCGCGTGGCCATGAACTGGTACTGACCTTTGCCAATGTCAGCGGCGGCCTCTACGCCGACCTCGACCGTGGCAATGACGGCACAACGGCGGACCGAATCTCCACCACCCCCGGCGGGTTCCAGCTCGCTGGCCCCGAAGGCCCGTTCCACTGGGCCGATGCCCGTATCGAGGGCAATGCCGTGATCGTATCCAGCGCCGCGGTCGAGCAACCTGCCCGGGTGCGCTACGCTTGGGCCGACAACCCGGTGCGCGCCAACCTGTACAACACCGAGGGCCTTCCGGCAGCACCTTTCCAGGCCAGCGTACAGCCCTGAAAACACCCCGGTAACGCACCCGGCGTTTGCACCGCGGAGCCATTGCGGACAGAATCAGCACTGGCTCAATAAAAACGTTTAACACCGCATGAACAATAACAACGCTCGCCCCGCTGTCCCGGCCCGCTCACTCGCCCTGGCCGGTCTCGCCACGCTGGTCTCCGCCTGCAGTTCGCCGGCACCCGAACAGGCCATGGTCACCGGCACATGGTCCCGTGGTGACCACGGCATCACCGTCCATCCCGCCACGGCCCAGGCCGGTACCGTGCGCCTGCAGGTCATGCGCGATGACATCGTCCGCGTCAGCGCCGCGCCCGGCGACACCGTCGACCCGGCCGACAGCATCATGGTGGTGTCATCACCTGCAGAGGTTGAATTCGAGATCACCGAGTCCAACGGCACCGTCAGCCTGGGCACGGCGTCCATAACGGCAACGGTGTCGCTGACCGATGGCGCCGTGGCGTTTTTCGATGCAGACGGTGAGCCCCTGCTCGCCGGCGTCAACGGTGGCGAGTTTGCCCCGGTCACCCGCGACCCGGAACCGGCCCGCGACGGCTTCCACGCGCTGCGCCAGGCCTTCACCAGCGCCGGTGGCGATTCCTGGTACGGCCTGGGCCAGCACCAGGGCGGCCAGGTCGACCTGAAGGGCGAGAACGTGCGCCTGACCACGCACAACATGATCATCACCGTGCCGTACCTGGTCTCCACCGGTGGCTGGGGCATACTCTGGGACAACAACGCCGAGACCTTCTTCGGCCGGCCCGAGGAAGCCGCGCCGCTGGCCGAGCATTTCGAGCTGCGCGACGCTGACGGCAACCCCGGTGGCCTGACCGCGCGCTACTACGACGGCGACACGCTGCTGCTGGAGCGCGTCGAGACCGACATGAACTACCAGTTCCTGGCCCGCGGCAGCGAGCTGGAACACCCCATGCCCGCGGAAACCGCGGACGCGGAAAACCTGCGCGTGGAATGGGAAGGCAGCATCAGCAGCCCCACCGGCGGCCGCTACGAACTGCTGATGTACTCCAGCGGCTACGCCAACCTGGCCATCGATGGCCAGTCCGTGCTCGACCGCTGGCGCATGAACTGGAACCCCTGGTATCACTCGACCACCGTGGCGCTGGAGCCGGGCGAGCCGAAAACCATCCGCCTGGACTGGACCACCCAGGGCGGCTACATGCGCCTGCTGGCGCACCCGCCGGCGCCCGCCGACGAACTCGGCCAGCTGTCGTTCGCCTCCGACACCGGCCGCGCCATCGACTACTACGTGGTCGCCGGCGATGACATCGACGCCCTGGTGGGTGGTTACCGCCACCTGACCGGCGCCGCGGTGATGCTGCCGCGCTGGGCCTACGGCTTTTGGCAGTCGCGCGAGCGTTACAAGTCGCAAGACGAACTGCTGGACGCGCTGGCCGGCTACCGCGACCGCGACTTGCCCATCGACAACATCGTGCTGGACTGGTCGTACTGGCCGGTGGACGCCTGGGGCAGCCACGATTTCGACCCGGAGTTCTTCCCCGACCCGAAAGCCATGGTGGACGAAGTGCACGCCATGGACGCGCGCATCATGATCTCGGTATGGCCCAAGTTCTACCCCACCACCGACAACTACAAGGAGCTGGACGCCGGCGGCCACATGCTCACACGCAATATTGAGATGGGCAACCTGGACTGGATCGGCGCCGGCTACCTGAACGCCTTCTACGATGCCTGGGACCCGGCCGGACGCGACATGTACTGGCGGCAGATGGACGAAAACCTGAACGTGCTGGGCTTCGACGCCTGGTGGCTGGACGCGGTGGAGCCGGACATTCACTCCAACCTGGGCTACCAGACGCGCAAATGGAACACGAGCCCGAATTACCTGGGCACCGGCGCCGAGCAGTTCAACAGCTACGCGGTGCCGCACGCCGAGGCCGTCTACCAGGGTGACCGCGCCGCCTCGCCGGATACCCGCGTTTTCATCCTGACGCGCTCGGGCTTCGGCGGCATCCAGCGCACGGCGTCCGCCATCTGGAGCGGCGACATCGTCTCGCGCTGGTCGAACATGGCCGAGCAGGTCGCCGCCGGTATCAGCGTGGGCCTGTCGGGCGTTCCCAACTGGACCTTCGACATCGGCGGGTTCACGCCCGAGGACCGCTTCCGCTATGGCGAGAACGGCGCCACCGGCCCGTACACGCAGATCCCGGCCGACCAGGTCGCCGAGTGGCAGGAACTGAACACCCGCTGGTTCCAGTTCGGCGCCTTCGTGCCGCTGTTCCGCTCGCACGGCCAGAACCCTTACCGCGAAATCTACAACATCGCGCCGGAAGGCTCCGTCGCCTACGAGAGCATGGCCGCGCACCTGCGCCTGCGTTACCGACTGATGCCGTACATCTACTCGCAGGCCGGCGACATGTACCACGAAAGCGGCACGCTCATGCGCGGCCTGGCCATGGACTTCCCGGACGACATGACCGCGCGACGACTGACCGACCAGTACCTGTTTGGCCCGGCCTTCCTGGTCGCGCCGGTCATCGAGCCGGGCGTCAGCGCCCGCGACGTCTACCTGCCCGCGGGCGCGGACTGGTACGACTTCCGCAGTGGCCAGCGCCACGGTGGCGGCCGTACCGTGACGGCCGCGGCACCGCTGTCGACCATGCCGCTGTTCGTGCGCGCCGGCAGCATCGTGCCCACGGGACCGGCCATCACCCACAGCGCCGAAATGCTCAATGCGCCGCTGACCCTCACCGTCTACACCGGGGCCGACGGCGAATTCGCGTTGTACGAAGACGACGGCCTGAGCTACGACTACGAGAACGGTGAATGGTCCCGCATTCCGCTCAGCTGGAACGACGCTACCGGTACGCTGACCATCGGCATGCGCGAAGGCGGCTTCCCGGAGATGGCGGAGCAGCGCGAGATCAGCGTGCGTTTCATCAGCGGCCCACGTGACGGCGCAGACGATTTCGATGCCGGCATCGCCACCACCGTCGACTACGATGGCAGCGAAATGAAGGTGCAGCGCAAGCCAGTCGACGACAACCGCACCTGAGCGTACAGGGGCGTAGACGGCAACGGTCGGCCTGTTAAACTGGTACGGGGTGTCCGCCCCGTGCCTTTCGACCCGGATTCGAGGTGTTCCACATCCGTTACCTGCGCGTCGCGTTACTGACCCTTTTGCTGCTGCCGGCCATTGGCTGGCTGACCTTTCCGCTGTGGGCGCCGCTGGCCGCGCGGCCCTTCCTGCCGGACGGCTGGCAGCTGCACGAGCTCGACATCGGTCGCCCCGGCTGGCACGGCATCACCGTACACTCGGCGCGGGCCGACGTGGCAGTCATCGGCCTGCCGGTCGGCGTCCAGGTCGAGGGCGCGCGCATGGCCTGGCGCGGAGACGGCTACCAGGCCGATCGTGTCGACATCGACCTTTCGCGCACCGGCCTGGCCGGCGTTGCCGCGGCCACGGGCGGCCCCGGCCTGGGCAGCCTGCGTGATATCGCCATTCCCCGGCTGGTGCTGCCCGGCAACCTGCCCGACCTGCGCATCGGCCGGCTGGTCGTGACCGGGCTGTCCCCTAACGGTGAGACTTTCGTGCTGGATGAGCTGGTGCTCGACCCCGAGGACAACAACACGCTGGATTTCGACAGCGACTTTCCCGAGTTGCCGTTCGTGAACCGGCCCGGGCACCTGGCCGTCCGGGCCACGCCCGAACGCTTCGAGGCCACGCTGTCGCTGGACCCGGTTGGGCCGGGCAACAACGACTTCGCGAACGAACGCGGGGAAATGGCAGGCTTTCTCTCGCTGCTCCAGCAACGGCAGGACGGTGAACTGCAAACACGGCTAACGGCTGAACTGCCTTTGGCCGCCATAGACCCCGACTGGCTCGGTCAGCAACTGCCCGATGAGTGGCGTCGTGCCACGGCGAGTGGCGAACTGGGCTTGGACATCGGGTTTGCCGGCCCGGTGCCGCAGCAGGCCGAGACCATCGACCTGGCGCTGCGCGCCGTCACGCTGGATACCGGCGAACACCGCGTCACCACGACCGCCGACCTGCGCGTTCGATGGGAAGCCCCGGCCTATGTCATCCGCCTGCAAGAGGATGCCACGATGACCCTGACCGGCGCGGCGGACCAGTGGCCACCACATATCGGCAGCGTGCTGGCGTCGCTGGCGCTGACCCTGCCGGTCCCGGGCGGAGAAATTTCCGCGGCCGGTGCCTGGCTGGGCGCCAGCACCGAGATCACCGTGGGCGCCGAGCGTCCCTGGCCCACACGCATCGTCGGCCCCGTCGACCTGCGCCTGGCCGCGGGCGATGACACCGGCTTCGTTGCCGGGTTCGAGCCGCTTCGCCTTGACCTGGCCGGACTGGCGCCGCTCGCGCCCCTGTCTTTCGACGCGCCGCTGCGACTGGCCCTGCGTACACCGGGCCCGGTCACGCTGGCGCTGGACGAGGCCGGGCTGACCCTGGGCGGCGTCGACATCAGCGGCCGCGGCACCCTGCAGGTCCGCGAAAACGCGCTGGAACAACTGCACCTGGACACCGTTGACGTGACGCTGGCCTCCGCCAGCCTGGCCCCGGAGGCCCAGGGACAGGCGATCGCCGCGGCCGGTGTGCAGGCCGGTGGCGCGCTGGACTTCGGCGCCGGCGGCTGGCGCTTCGAGGGCCCGGCATCGGGAGAATCGGTGCGCTTCTCACCCACCGGGGGCGAGGGCCTGTCGGTGAACGGCGGCGCCTGGGCCTTCGACCTGGTCGCCGGCGCCCATGCCGGCCCTGCCACTGGCACCACCCCCATCATCACCACCGGCAACGGCCAGGTCGACGGCCTGGCCCTGCCTGACTTCGGACTGGCCAGCGGCCAGGTACAACTGGACTGGCGCGAGCTGGATCTCGACGCGCTGAGCGGGCAGGCCCGCGTGTCGACTTCGGGCCTGTCCATGACCGCGGATGACGGCAGCGTGATGAGCGGCTTCGACATCGACGCGACGGCGCAACTGCCGGCCAATGGCCCGGTCACCGGCGAAGGCACGTTCCGCGCCGGCTCGTTCGTCGCCATTCCGTTTTCCTACCGCGCCGACCTGGACAGCGGCATTACAACGGCCACGCTCAGCGACGCGCCGTTGCCGGCCATGGAACTGGGCCGACTGGCAGGCGTGTTCGGCGTCGCCTGGCCGGAGGGCGTGTACATCAACAGCGGCGACATCCGCCTGGACGGGCAACTGCGCCTGGCCGAAGGCCTGGCCGGTGAGGTCGACGCGGTGGCGACCGGCATCGAGGCCGGCTTCGCCGAGAGCACGGTCCACGACCTGGCCGCTAACCTCCACCTGGTGCTGGGTGAGACCATTGGTGGCGGCGGCGAAGTCACCGCGCTGCGGCTCACACTGGCCGCGGGACTCGACCTGGATAACCTGGCACTGGATGTGATCCTGGCCGACAACGGCGACCTGCTGGCCAACGGCATCAGCGGCACGCTGTTCGGCGGCCAACTCGCCATTGCCGAGGCCGGCTGGGTCGACGGCGCGCTGGCGCCGGCAACGGTGGACTGGCAGGGCTTCGACATGAACACCCTGCTGCGCTTCATGGACGTCAATGGGCTGGACGGCAGTGGCACGCTGGATGCCGTGATCCCGGTCAGCCAGAGCGGTGATGGCATTGCCGTCACGGGCGGGGCGTTCACGGCCACCGGCCCCGGCCGTATCGCTTACACCGCCGGTGCGCCGGCCACGAACATTGGCCTGCAGGCGCTGGAGAATTTCCACTTCGACAGTTTTAGCGGAACGATCGACTACGACCCGGCCGGACCGTATGCTGTTAAGATGGATTTGCTTGGCCGCAATCCCGACCTCTATGGCGGGCACCCGGTCAAGTTCGGCCTGAATCTCGGGGGGGAAATGCCGGCGGTCTTCAAGAGCCTTTTCCTGACCGGCAGTTTCGAAGAAGCCCTGCTGGAGCGCCTGCGCGAATCCAGTGAGCCCCTGCCCTGATTCAGGAACGATTCAGCTTCGATATGGCCCAATAGGGCCCAGGCCAAGCGCTAAGGAACAACGCACATGCCACGAAAGCTTTTGACAATGCTGGTCGTCATCACGGCCGCCGGGCTCATCGCCTGCAACCCCACCGTCAAGGTGGAGGCGCCGGACAAGCCCATCGAGATCAACATGAACGTCAACATCCGCCACGAGATCCTGGTCAAGGTTGAGAAGGAAGTGGAGGAAATGTTCGAAGACGAGGACCTGTTCTGATGAAAACCCTGACGAAATCCCTGAAATTCGCCGCCAGGGCCGCATTGCTAACCCTGGTGTTGACCGGCACCGTGTTCGCCATGGACCTGGGACAGGCCAAGTCCGAGGGGCTGGTGGGCGAGAAGCCTGACGGTTATCTCGGGCTGGTGGATTCCGGCGCATCATCCGATGTCCGCGCCCTGGTGCAGGACGTCAATGCCAAGCGCCGCGCCAATTACCAGCGCATCGCCAAGCAACAGGGCGCACCGCTGGCCGAGGTCGAAAAGGTGGGCGGCATGACCGCCATCGACAAGACCCAGCGCGGTCACTACGTCATGGACGCCAGCGGCCGCTGGGTGAAGAAATAGCCACACCGGCGTGACTCCGACCGGGGTCACGCCTTTTTGACTAAAACGTTTAACACGGCCGTGACCCACGCCGAAACGTTAGTCTATACTCGGGCTTCCGCGACGGAGAATCGCGACCAGGCTCGATAAAACACATGCCCAGCTCACCACTGAGAACCCTTTCCGTGGCGGCCCTGCTCGCCACCACCACCGGTGCCCTCGCCGAAGACACCATCCACAACCGCCTGTCCGAGGCCGAGGAACGCAGCGGCTGGTCTCTGCTGTTCAACGGCCAGGACCTGGGTGGCTGGACCGGTTACCACCCCGACACGCCGCCGAAGGACTGGACCATCGACGATGGCACCCTGCACTTCCCCGGCGAAGGCGGTAACGGCAGCGGCCAGGACCTGATCACCGAGGACGCCTACGAGAACTACGAGCTGTCGCTGGACTGGAAGGTCGCCGAGGGCGGCAACAGCGGCATCTTCTACCTGGTCACCCCCGGCCATGACGCCATTTACTGGGGCGCGCCGGAAATGCAGGTGCTGGACGACGCCAACCATCGCGACGGCGGCGACCCACTGACCTCCGCGGGCTCGGCCTACGCGCTCTACCCCGCCCCACGCGGCGTGGCCAAACCCGCCGGCGAGTGGAACACCGCGCGCATCCGTATCGACGATGGCCAGGTCACCCACTGGCTGAACGGCGAGAAGATCGTCGAGTACCAGCTGGGCTCCGACGAATGGCAGGCGGCCGTGGATGCGTCCAAGTTCGCCGACTGGGAATACTACGGCCAGGCGGAGCGCGGCCATATCGGCCTGCAGGATCACGGCGACCCGGTGTGGTTCCGCAACATCAAGATCCGGGAGTTCGAATGAAAGACGACTATGACGTGATCGTGGTCGGCTCCGGCGCCGCCGGCGGCATGACCGCCTTCATCCTGGCCGTGCACGGTGTGAAGGTGCTGATGCTGGAAGCCGGCCGCGACTACGACCCGGTCACCGAAACGCCGATGTTCCAGCTGCCCTCCGATGCGCCGCTGCGTGGCATCTCCACGCCAGACAAACCCTTCGGCTTCTTCGACGCTACCGTCGACGGCGGCTGGACCGTGCCGGGCGAGCCGTACACCACCTCTGATGACGCCGACGACGAATTCATGTGGTGGCGCGCGCGCATGCTGGGCGGGCGCACCAACCACTGGGGCCGCATCTCGTTGCGCATGGGCCCGTATGACTACAAGCCCTACTCGCGCGACGGCCTGGGTTTCGACTGGCCGATGACCTACGAGGACATGGCGCCGTGGTATGACAAGACCGAGGCGCTGATCGGCGTATTCGGCTCCAACGACGGCCTGGAGAACACCCCTAACTCCTCTCCAGGTGTGCTGCAGCCACCACCTGCACCGCGCGTGCACGAATTGATGGCGCAGAAGGTCTGCCAGGATGAGCTGAACATCCCAACCATCGCCTCGCACCTGGCCATCCTGACCGAGAAGCAGGACTACGAGAAATGGCCGAAGGAACTGTTCCCCGGTAATCCACTGGCGCAGAAAGTGCTGCGGCAGTCGATGATGGAGCGCGCCGCCTGCTTCTGGGCCACGCCCTGCGGTCGCGGCTGCTCCATCAAGGCCAACTTCCAGTCCACCACGGTGCTGCTGCCGCCGGCACTGGCCACCGGTAACCTGACCATCCGCACCGACGCCATGGTGCGCGAGGTGACCACGGATGCGACGGGCAAGGCGACCGGTGTGCACTACATCGACAAGCGCACGCGCAAGGACGAGCATGTCTCCGCCAAGCTGGTGGTGCTTGCCGCCAGCGCCTGCGAGACCGCACGCATCATGCTGAACTCGAAGTCGACGCTGTTCCCCGAGGGCATCGGCAACGGCAGCGGCAAGGTCGGCAAGTACCTGATGGACACCGTCGGCACCTGGGTCAGCGGCCGCATTCCCGCCCTTGAGAACATGCCGCCGCACAACCAGGACGGCGCCAGCGGCATGCATCTGTACATGCCGTGGTGGGGCTACCAGCAGCAGGAAAAGGGCCAGCTGGATTTCGCCCGCGGCTATCACATCGAATTCGGCGGCGGACGCGGCATGCCCAGCGCCTGGACCTTCGCCGGCCTGGGCGGCCAGAGCGGCGGCGCCTACGGCCAGCGCTTCAAGGAAGAGGCCCGGCGTCACTACGGCACTGGCATCGGCTTCGGCGGCCGTGGTGAGATGATCCCCAACGAGGACTGCTACTGCGAGATCGACCCGTCAGGCGCGGTCGACGAGTACGGCATTCCGACACTGAAGTTCCACTGGAAATGGTCCGAGCACGAGACCAACCAGTGCCGCCACATGCAGCACACTTTCCGCGACATCATCGAGGGCATGGGTGGCGAGGTCCACACCGAGATTCATGACGACGGCGCCAAGGCCATCGCCAAGCCGGGCGAGATCATTCACGAAGTGGGCGGCGCGATCATGGGCGACAACCCGGACCGATCGGTGGTGAACCAGTATTGCCAGTCGCACGAGGTGCCGAACCTGTTCGTCACCGACGGCGCCTGCTTCGTTTCCAACGCCGACAAGAACCCGACGCTGAGCATCATGGCAATCGCCTGGCGCGCATCGGATTACATCGTCGAGCAGATGAACCAGGGAGCGTTTACATGAGCGGCCCGCAGAAAAAACCCACTGGCGCCCCGCGCCTGGCCCGCCGCCGGGTCCTGCAGCTGATCGCCGCCGCGGCCACCGCGCCGGTGTTCTGGTCGGCGCCCGGTATCGCCACCATGGGGATCAAGCGTGGACCCGCCGGGACCGCCACGGACCCTGACCTGATCAACCCCAACATCCCCTGGGAACTGCAACTGACGGATGCCGAGCGGCTGCTGCTGGAAGTACTGTGCGACATCATCATCCCCGCCGATGAGAAATCACCCGCGGCCAGCGCCATCGGCGCGCATGACTTCATCGATGAATGGGTGAGCGCGCCCTACGACACCATGGCCGGCGACCTGGACAGAATCCGCAACGGCCTGGCCTGGCTGGAGGCCGAGTCCGCCCGGCGTTTCGATGGCGAATTCGCGCAACTCGAACCGGCCCAGCAGACCGCCATCTGCGATGACATCTGCCACCCACCCGCGGCAAAGCCAGAACACGCGGAGGCCGCCTGGTTCTTCGACCGTGTACGCATGCTCACGGCCATGGCCTTCTACACCACCCGCGAGGGCATGAACGATGTCGGCTACGTGGGCAATGTACCGCTGGACCGATGGAATCCACCGCCGGCGGCGGCACTCAAACATGTCGGACTTAAATAATAAAACACTTTATATAAAGGCTCTATATTTATGAATAATAACGTATATGATGCCATTGTTGTTGGCTCTGGCATCAGCGGCGGCTGGGCCGCCAAGGAACTCACCGAGAAAGGCCTGAAAGTGCTGCTGCTAGAGCGCGGCAAGAACGTCGAGCACGTCACGGACTACAAGAACGCCACCAAGGCGCCGTGGGATTACCCCCACCGCGGCGGCCGAACCTGGGCCCAGGAGCAGCTGTATCCCAAGCTCAAACGCGACTACCCGCTGAACGAAAAGAACCTGGACTGGTGGGTGAAAGACTGGGAATCGCCGTACACCGAGTCCCGTCGCTTCGACTGGTTCCGCGGCTACCACCTGGGCGGTCGCTCGCTGATGTGGGGCCGGCACAGCTACCGGCTCAGCGATTACGATTTCGAGGCCAACGCCCGCGACGGCATCGCCGTCGACTGGCCGATCCGCTACGCCGACCTGGAACCCTGGTACGCCCACGTGGAAAAACACGCCGGCATCCAGGGCTCGTACGAAAACCTGCCACAGCTGCCGGACAGCGTGTTCCAGCCGGCCATGCCGCTGAACTGCGTCGAGGAAAAAGCCGCCAGCAACCTGGCCGGCGCGTTCGGCGGCAAGCGCAAGATCATCCCCGCGCGCACCGCCAACCTGACCCAGGCCCTGCCCGGGCGCGCGCCCTGCCAGTTCCGCAACGCCTGCTGGCTGGGCTGCCCCTATGGCGCCTATTTCAGCACCCAGTCGTCCACGCTGCCGGCCGCCGTGGCCACAGGCAACCTGACCCTGCTGACCTGGCAGATCGTCAACGAGATCACCTACGACCGTGACACGAAACGCGCCACGGGCGTGCGCGCCCTGGACGCGGTCACGGGCGAGACCATCGACTTCAAGGCCCGCATCGTGTTTGTCTGCGCCTCGGCCGTGAACAGCACCTGGCTGCTGATGCGCTCCGCCACCGACGTCTGGCCGGATGGCCTGGGCAGCAGCAGCGGCGAACTGGGCCACAACCTGATGGACCACCACCTGCGCGTGGGTGCCAGCGGCCGCATGGACGGCTTCGACGACAAGGACCTGTTCGGCCGCCGCCCGGGCGGCTTCTACGTGCCCCGCTACCGCAACCTGTTCGGCGACAAGCGCGACTACCTGCGTGGTTTCGGCTACCAGGGCAGCGCCAGCCGCCAGGGCTGGCAGCGCGGCATCCGCGAACTGGGCGTCGGCGCCGAGTTCAAGGACGCGCTGGTGCAGCCGGGCGAGTGGCGCATCGGCTCCAGCGGCTTCGGCGAGATCCTGCCCGACCACTCCAACCGTGTCAGCCTGAACCATGGCGTGGTCGACAAGTGGGGCTTCCCGGTCATCAACTTCGACGCCGCCATGGGCGAGAACGAACTGGCCATGCGCAAGGACATGGCCAATGATTTCGCCGAGATCCTGGAAGCGGCCGGCGCGAAAGACGTACACACCTACGACAACGAGTTCCACCCCGGCGCCGGCATCCACGAAATGGGCACCGCGCGCATGGGCCGCGACCCTAAGTCCTCGGTGCTGAACGAATGGAACCAGGTCTGGGACGCGCCCAACGTGTTCGTCACCGACGGCGCCTGCATGACTTCCGCCGGCTGCCAGAACCCGTCGCTGACCTACATGGCCCTGACCGCCCGCGCCGCCGACCACGCCGTGGCCGAGCTCAAGCGCAACAACCTCTGACCGGGACCAACGAATACCAATGAGCAACCCAAAAACCAACCACGACAAAGCGACCACCCCGTCTCGCGTCACGCGTAACGCGTCACGCCTCACCCGCCGCGAAGCCCTGCGCGCCGTATCACTGGCCCTGGGCGGCACCCTGGTCGGCGGCAGCAGCCTGCTGGCCAGTGTCGCCGGCTACGCCGACGGAGAGGAACCCGCCATCGCGAAAGGCAAGCCGTTCACGGCCGCTGAAACCGCCCTGCTCGACGAGGTCGCCGAAACCATCCTGCCACGCACCGACACCCCCGGCGCCAAGGATGCCAACGTCGGCGCCTTCATCGCATTCATGGTCGCCGACGCCTATTCCCCCACCGACCGCGCCCTGTTCCGCAACGGCATGCTCGCGCTGCAACAGGCCAGCCAGGCGGACTACGGCAGTGACTTCGAAGCCCTGGACGCCGCCGACCGCACCGCCCTGCTGAACCGTTTCGACAAGGAACAGCAGCAGCACGGCTGGAACAAGGGCAAGGACGCGCCCCATCACTGGTTCCGGATGATGAAGGAACTGACCCTGCTGGGCTTCTTCACTTCAGAAGTGGGCATGACCCAGGCGCTGCGCTACGTGGAAGCGCCGGGCCGCTATGACCCCTGTGCGCCGTATGAGCAAGGCGACCCGGCCTGGGCGGATCACGCCTGAGTAGTGAGTAGTGAGTAGTGAGTAGTGAGTAGTGAGTAGTGAGTAGTGAGTAGTGAGTAGTGAGTAGTGAGTAGTGAGTAGTGAGTAGTGAGCAAGATGGTGCGCCCTTTCATGGAGGTGCTTCTACTTCTTACCACTCACTACTCACTACTCACCCGTCACCCCTAACGCGTCACCCCTCGCAAGCTTCAGGGTCGTCTTTCACGAAGTACGAGCGATAAGCCGGATCGTTCTCGTCCATGCAACCCACCAGTACCAGCACCTCGATGTTGCGGAACTGAACCGGGGCGCTCTCGCTTTGCAGTGAGACATAGCCCTCGCCCAGCGGCGAGCCTTCCGGTTTCAGCCTGGGGGCGTCATTGGCGGCCACGCCACCTTCGGTGACGATATAGGTGTACTCCATCACGCTCTTGCCGTTGATGTAGTGGACGATGCGCTCGCTGCCCAGCACCAGGGCCTCGGCCCTGACCCACTGGTCGCCGTCGAAGGTGGGCGACGACGAGGTGATGCAGTGGTCCGTGGTGAAGTTGCCGTTGATGGTCACGTGGGTGCCGGGGGTACACAGGTTGCCAGTGGCCCGGTCCGTGCCGTCGCCGCGGCCGCCCAGGAACTGGAACTCGGCGGAAATCGGGAAGTCCTGCTCGACCGACATCGACTCGGGTGCCTGTGAGTGCAGCATGGCGCCGCTATTGCGCCAGGCCCAGTCCGCGCCGCCGGGCGCCTGGTCGCCGTAGAAACGGTATTCGAACCGCAAGCGATAGTAGGAGAAGGGCTGCTCGTAAAAGATGTGGCCGAAGCGGTCCTCAAACTGCTCGTAACCGTCGTAGGCCACGGTCAGCGCGCCGTCTTCCACCCGGAAGGTTTCCGCAAAGTTCACACCCGGCTCGAAGGTGCGGATCTTTGGCGTCCAGCCGTCCAGGTTCTCGCCGTTGAAGATGCTGACCCAGTCCTCATCGGTCGCGGCGCCCGTGTCTCCTGCCAGGGCGCCGGTGGCGCATGTCGCGGTGGCCAATGTGGCGGCCAGCAGGCCGCGGCGCAGGATGACAGTCGTTGCGTGAATCATAAGGCAATTCGTTGTTGTTGTGAGCTGCCCCATTCTGTCCCCATGCGGCCGTGCTGACAATCGCGCCGCCGGTGCTCAGCTGCCGTAGCCCTTCGGATTCGCTCGGTGCCAACACCAGGCCGAGGCGATCGTCTCGGCGATATCCAGGTGCTTCGCGCGCCAGCCCAGGATCGACTCGGCAGTGCTGGGGTCGGCCACCAGCTCGGGCGGGTCGCCTTCGCGGCGCTCGACCTCGATCACCGGCAGCGCGTGCCCGGTCACCTGCCGGCAGGCGTCGATAATCCCCTTCACCGACACGCCAACACCGGTGCCCAGGTTCAGCTTCAACACCGGCTCGTCCGCCAGCTTTTCCAGTGCGGCCAGGTGCGCCTCGGCCAGGTCGGTCACATGAATGTAATCGCGGATGCAGGTGCCGTCCGGCGTCGGGTAATCAGTACCGAAAATCGACAGGTGCTCGCGCTGGCCCAGCGCCACCTGCAATGCGATCGGGATCAAATGCGTTTCCGGCTGGTGGTCCTCGCCGATATCCCCCTCGGCGGCAGCGCCGCTGGCATTGAAATAGCGCAACGCCGCGAACCGCAGGCCGTAGGCGTGCGCGTAGTCATCCAGCGCCCGCTCGATCGCCAGCTTGGTGAAGCCGTACGGGTTGATCGGCGTCTGCGGCTCGGACTCGGTGATCGGCACCACGCCGGGCTCGCCGTAGGTCGCGCAGGTGCTGGAGAACACGATGCGGTCCACCCCCACCGCGCGCATGGCGTCCAGGATCGACAGCGTGCCGACAATGTTGTTGCGGTAATAGGCCGCCGGGTCTGTGACGGACTCGCCGACATAGGTGAACGCGGCAAAATGCATGACGGCTTCAATACCATGCTCGCGCAGGGTCTGCTCCAGCAGCGGCTGGTCGAGGATATCGCCCTCGACGACCGGCACGCCGCGCACCGCGCCCCGGTGGCCGTAGCAGAAATTGTCGTAGACCAGCACGTCGTGGCCGGCGCCCACCAGGTGGCGGACGGCGTGAGAACCGACGTAGCCGGCGCCGCCAATGACCAGGATCTTCATCTCAGGCTTGCACTCGCAGTGAAATCGAGGCCGCATAGGTTAGCGCATTCGGGCTATCGCATCTGCCCCGGCCCGTGTCGATGGCGGCCCACCAGCCGCTATACTGGAAGACAGGTTATTCATGATGCCAGGGAGGTCATCTGATGCGCGCCACGTCACTCGCTGCCCTTACCGCTGCCCTGTCCTGCGGCCTGGTCACCCCGGCCCATGCCTCTGGCGCGCCGCCACCCAGTAATGGCCTGGCCGGCCCCGCGGATGCCGTCTTCCGCCAGGGCATGTGGTGGAACCCCGAGCGAGCCGGCAACGGCTGGGACATCAACCGTGTCGGCGATCGGGTGTTCGTGGTCTGGTATACCTATGACGAGGCGGGCAACCCCACCTGGTACACCAGCACGGGCGAACTGGACGGCGAACGATTCCAGGGTGAATTGCTGAGCCACAGCTGGGTGAATAACGCGGCCGGGCCGTACACGGTTGCCGGTTCGCTGGACATCACCTTCCCCTCTGCGCAGGTCGCGAACGTCAACTGGCAGCTGGGCGAGCACAGCGGCGAACGCGTGCTGCAGCCGTTTATCTTCGCGACCGAGCCGGTCATGTCCGACTACAGCGGCATCTGGTATGACACCGCCGAGGCCGGCTACGGGCTCACGGTGCAGACCCAGGGCGACACCACCTTTACCGTGCTCTATCACTACGACGCGGAGGGCCGCCCGACCTGGACCACGGGTACCGACCCGGCCTCCGGTGACAGCGCCGCCGACAATATCGTGCTGTCGAACAGCACCGGCCAGTGCGCCTGGTGCGAGAACCGGCCGCATGAAAGCACCACGGTCGGCACCGCCGCACTGCAGTTCGAGACCGAGTCCAACATGCGCGTGAGCCTGCAGTTCGACGGCGGCGACTGGAACCGCCAGGATGTCGGTCACATCATGCTTTCTGACCCGCCATCCGGACGGCCGCACCCCGCGGCGATGGCGCCACTGGCCTCCAGCGAGGCGCTGCGCTTCTATTTCAGTTCGTCGTACCGGGAAACCCAGGGCTACAGCCTGCCGATCATCTGCGCTGGTCCCATCGTCAGCCCCGGGCCGCCGCCTGAAGCCGGCTTCGACGGCGGGCCCCTGTCCGAAACCAATGTCCAGGAACAGGGCGTAGACGAGGCCGATGTCGTCAAGGCCACCTGGGAGCGCCTGTACTCGATCGACCAGCCCGGACGGGCCGCTCTCGAAACCGTGACCGATGGCGAGGAAGAGCACGACCTCTTTATCCAGACCATCTCCCGTTACCGGACGTCGCCAGAACTCGGCGACCCGGTGCTCGACGGCCAGTACAAGGTCACCTACCCGCCCCGGCGCTATCCCATCCACAGCCTTCGAGGCGAAGGCCTGTACCACCACGTCGACGCCGATGACCAGTCACGACTGGTCTATGTCGGCTCACAGGTCGAAGGCCATTGCTACGGCTATGCGCATGGCAAGGCCCGCATCGTCGCCTGGGACACCGGCGATGACGCCGACGCAGACGCCGCGCACGCGCTGGATATCGACGGTGAGATCATCACCACCCGGGTCATCGGCGACACCCTGTACGCGATGATCCGCTACCGGCCCGATTTCCATGACATCGCCAGGCGCGTGCTGCCGCCCGAGGACATCAAGGACGACTACACCGAAGAAGAATTCGAGACCGTCATTGAGGCCCTGACCGGTGATGACCTGCTGCCACGCGCCAAATATGCCGACGGCAGCACAAGGCCACTGCTGGCCGCTGCCGATATCCTGGTGCCGCCCGTACCGGCCACACGCCTGGACAGCCAGCTGACCGTGTTCAGCGCCTTTGACCTGCGCGACCTGGATGCCCCACCTGTCAGTATGGCCATCATGGGTCATATGGGTGGACTGTATGCCAGCACGTCGGCCGCCTGGCTGGCCGGCACGCGCTGGGTCTACGGCGTGGGCACGGACGGTCACCTGTTCCGTACCGGCGAGCAGGACACCGAACTGCACCGTTTCGCGATCACCGACAAGGGCTTCAGCTACTCGGGCTCGGGCAGCATCGAGGGCCACCTGGGCAGCGACCCGGGCAAGCTGTCGTTCCGGCTCAGCGAGCACAACGGTGTGCTGCGTGTACTCAGCCAGTCCGGGTGGGGCGACAGTGGGCGCTGGGGTGAATTTGGCGAGCACCGCCTGAGCATCGTCGACACCCAGGCCGGCGACGACCTTCTGCTGGCCACCCGCGCTGTTCTTCCGAACGAACAACGCCCCGCGCGCATCGGCAAGCCGGGCGAGCAGGTGTATTCGGTTCGCTATTTCGGTGATCGCGGCTATGCCGTCACCTATCGCATGATCGACCCGCTGTACGCGCTGGACCTGTCCGACCCCGACGACCCGTACATCCTGGGCGACCTCGAGATTCCCGGTTACTCGGACTACCTGCACCCCGTCAGCGCCGAACTGTTGCTGGGCGTGGGCATGAACGCGTCCGTGCATGTCGATTCATACGGCAATGAGCAGGCGCTGATCCAGGGCGTCCAGGTGGGCTTGTTTGATGTCAGCGATACCGGCGCGCCGGCGCTGCTGGACCAGGAGGAAATCGGCTATCGCGGCAGCAGCACGCCGGTGTCCGAGGCCCACCACGCGTTCACGTGGTTGCCAGCCGACAACGATACGGACCGGGCCGCCCGGTTCGTGCTGCCGGTCGCCATCCACGGCCCGGAAGACGGGCAGCTGGACGACGACCCCTGGCACCGCTACCCCTGGCTGGGTACCGGCGCGTTGATGTACGAGATCGCCGGTGGCCAGGGCGTGCCGTGGCTGCGGCGGGTAGGCACGGCTACGCTGGCCGATGCCGGGAGCACGCCGGAAGATCACGCTTACCTGTATACCAACTTCTCCGCCGACAGCGCCCGCAGCGTCATCCAGGGTGACCGGCTGCTGTTCTACTTCCGCGGCGGTGTATTCACCTCGCCCTGGGGTGGCAGCGAGTTCACCCCCGCGGAAGGCTGCGTGCTGTGCACGCCGTGGTCTATCGAGGGGAATTGACCGAAGCGGTAGCGACTTCACCCCAAATCCACCGCAGGGCCTCGGGCATCAGAATGCCCGCGTGACGATCGGCGTGCTCGCCGTCCGTCCACACCGTCTCAAGCCTGTAACGGGGCCCGTCATCGCCCTGCTCATCGGCGGCGCGATTGGCATAACGAAGCGCAGCCGCCATCTGCCGGTTGGCAAGGAACCAGTGCCCCCATTCGTTATCCAGGTCGTTCACGCCGTCCTGCAGGTATATCGCCAGGGGACGAATAGACTCACGACGCAACAGCGCTGGCCAGTCCTGGCCGCCTGGAACCCAGTGTCCGCCAGATTCTTCCGACGGTTGACGGAACCCTATCGACACGTAACTGCCGATGAAGCTAATGACATTGCCGAACTGGTCGGGCCGCAGCCACGCCGCAGTGAAAGCCGCCATTGCCCCGCTGCTGGTGCCACCTATTGCGCGCCGGGTCGGGTCAGCTGACACGTTGAAACGGGCCTCCACCTGCGGCAGTAACTCATCGGCCAACATGGTGACATAGCGATCATCCAGGGCGTCATATTCCTGCGCGCGGTGATTCGGATTCCCCCACTCCAGGTCGGCCGGCCAGGGCTCACCCCTGTGACCGGGAGTAACGAAGACGCCGATGGTCGGCGGGATAACACCGTCATGTGCCAGGTTGGCCAGAACTACGGGAATCTGGAGCGAGCCTTCCGGGTGAACCGCCCTGTGACCGTCCTGGAACACCAGCAGGTTGGCGGGCAGGTCAGGGTCATATTGCGCCGGCACGAAGACCCACCACAGGCGAACCGTGTCCGGGTAGACGTCGCTGCGCCATTCAAACGGCCCTTCCAGCCGGCCCGGGTCGACACCAGCCCGGTGTGTGTTGTCGACGCCAGGTTCAAGCCCGGTACGAATGTCCAGTCCGTCAGTCCTGGTTTCGTCCGCCGCCAGCGGAACACTGATCGCGACAATCCCGGCCAGAACCGCCGTCCGCACCACCGCAACAACCCGTGACCCGTCAGTCATCGCCGCCCTCGTTGACCAGCGCGTGCGCGGCGTTCGCCAGGAACAGGTAGCTGCCGCCCAGGTTGATCACGTATTCGTTCTGCCCCCACAGGAATGGCCAGTCCTCCCGGTTCTCCGGCAGGTCGGGTTTCAGGATCAGCACGCCCGGAACGATGCCACCGGCGATGAATGAGAAATCAGCGCGATTCATGCCGTATGCGACCTTTTTCGACTCGGCGCCGACGGCGGACACGAACGAGATATCCGAGTCCGGGTGAGTGCCGAAAACGTAATGCAGGCCCGACAGCACGTCTTCGGCGTCGAACAGGTCCGGGAAGGCCTGGTGCAGGTACCAGTTCGACAGGGCGATGTTGATCACCGCGCCATTACCGGCCCAGCCTCCCTCGGTGATGAGAACGCCGAAGGGGTTGGCGTCGCGCATTCCGGCCCAGCGTTCAGCATACGCTTCGGCCAGCGCGCGCACCCGCGTGCGGAAGGCGTCGTCCATCCGCGGCAATACCTTGAGCACCGGCACGGCGTGAAATGCGAACTGCGACTCGATAGTCGGCATGGCCGAGCGCAGCGCGTCCGCGTAACGCGATTCGCCAGTGGCCAGCAGCAATTCGGCGTTGGCGCGGATCATTTCGCCTTCCAGCGACCCGCCGGTGGTGTTGCCGTGACGGAACAGGTCGGGTTCACGGCCCTGCTCGTCCTCCCAGGCGCGCACCGCCGTGGCCAGCGCGTGTTCGGCCAGCGCGTCATCGAAACCGCGCAATGCACGGCTGGCGGCCGCCAGCCCCGCCACCGAGCCGTAGTTCAGCGCCGAGGAGCGGCTGGTGAACGCCCAGCGGTCGTCAAACACGCCGGAACGGAAACCGTCGGACTCCAGCTCACCCATGTCCGGGTCATAGACCAGGTTGTCCGTCATGGTCAGGCCGTCGCCCAGGTGCGTGTACTGTGAAATATCGGGGACGATGATGCCGGGTATGGCATGGCCGACCGCGTCGTGCTGCGCCAGCAGCTGCAGCGTGCCGTGGGTGATCTGCTGGAGAATGTCGGGCTTTCCGTCCGGTACGTGCAGGTCGACGAACTTGCGGTCGTAGTCCACCGAAGTCGTATCGCGCTCGGGGCGGAAGGCCTCCCAGGTCTGCACCAGGCCGATAACCGCCGCGTACTGGGTCTGCGTGCGGATGTCGTAATCACCGGCGTCATACCAGCCGCCGACATTCAGGCCGGGAATGTGCTCGCCGGGCTCGAACGGCGTATCGGTGGTCGGCCCCTGGGCGTAGAGGTCGAAATGCTCGTGGTTCACCGGCGCCTGTAGCGCGTCATCCAGGTGCGACGCGCCGTGCCAGACCCGGTAGGCCTCGTTGACCAGGACGTGGTCCATCTGCACCGGGAAAAACACGTCCAGCGTCGGGTGCCAGGTGGTCTCGAACACGTCCGTGGCGATCCGGAACGGCGCCGTTTTCACGCCGTTGTATTCCAGCCGGTAGAGGCCGGGTTCATCGGTATCGGTGAAGTCGAACGTCAGGTAGTCGTAGCGCTTCCAGCGGCCCCATGATTGCGGGGCGGCTGATTTCACCGTCTCGACGCCCGTCGCGTCGATGCGCAGCAGCGAAACTTCGCCGTCGAACGTATCGTTCGGGTCGCGCTCGATCACCGCCCGTTTGCGAAAACCCGGCGCGTAGCCCACCTGGGAATGCGCGATCACCGGCTCGCGGGTCCATCCGTCGATGGTGCTGGCCTGCAACGTCCACTCCAGCACCTTGCCTTCGCGCCCCGCCGGCAGCAGCGACCGCACGACGAACCAGCCGTTCTGCGCCTTGGCGCGGCCGTCGTAAAGGGCCATCTCCACATCCGCCGACGCCAACGTCACCGTCCGTTCGGGGGCATCCGGCGCCAGCACCAGTCGGTTGCCGCGCACCAGCGGCACCGGCGCCACGGCGTCGTTTTGTTCTTTCGGGCCGGAGGGGTAAAGCGGGAACAGGCCGGTCGCATCATCGGCAATGTACGCCTTACCGAAATAGGCCGCTGGCAGGAACTCCAGGTTGAAGCCGGCGCGGCCTTCCAGTGCCTGCGGCAACGCCCTGGGAAGGTTCACCGAGATCGCAACGCCGTCATCGACAGCGCGAACCTCGACGGTGAACTCGAAATCATGGTCCGGGTATCGCGACGTCGCCCGGATGACACCGTTCTCGGTATCGACGTCCCGATCAACGAACTGCGGGATCGCGTCCCACTGCTCGGGCGTCGCGTTCAGCCGCACATCGCCGTTGGTGGCGGTACGCACCCCATGGTGCACCAGTTCGACGCCGCTGATCTTGGAGTCGCTGAAGAGGCCGTCGTACCAGTTGCTGTACACCAGCACGTTGATGCCGCGCGCCTTGAAATACGGTGGATCGCCAAGTTCGAGCGTTTGCCCCATCGCCGACCCGGCGACAAGGCAAACGCATATCGACGCCACCCGGAAGAGCCTGTTCCGCATGATCGTATGTCCTACGTTGTCATCGTTGGCCGTAAAGCATACACCGGCGCGGGCGCTCAGCGCCCGAAGACGGCTTTCGCCGAAGCCAGGCCCTCGCGGTAGGCGGCGACCAGGCGGTCGCACTCGTCGTTGAACGTCTCGTCAATGACCCGCCTCGCCGGATCGGCGTCATACCACTCGACACTGTGGCGGATGCCGTCGATGAAGCGCGTCGTGGCCACGTAGTCGGGTACGAACTGCTTGATCTTGGTGTTGTCCAGGATCACCGATTCGGTCTTGTCGCCATGCAGGCCGCCCTCGTGTTCGGGAAGGCAATCGACGATGAAATCCGAAGCGATGTGTACCAGGTCCGGCTCGGCGACCCCCGCCGCGTCCGCCAGCGCGCGATAGGCCATGTTCCAGGTCACCAGTTCGTCGGTGGTGATGTGCAGCGCGTGACCCACCACGCCGGGATGCCCGAACAGGCCCAGCAACCCCCGGGCAAAGTCCGAATTGTGGGTCAACTGCCACAGCGACGTACCATCGCCGGGCACCACGATCGGCGCCCCCCGACGCATGCGGTCGATCAGTGTGTACGGCGCATGCCAGCTGTTCAGCGACAGCGGCACCATGGTGTGGTCATAGGTGAACGAGGGCCGGATGATGACGGCCGGAAACGCTTCTTCACGCAAAGCCGACAGCAGGTATTCCTCGCAGGCGATCTTGTCGCGCGAATACGCCCAGAACGGATTGTCCAACGGCGTCGACTCGGTCACCGGGTAGTGAGTGACCGGCTTCTGGTAGCAACTGGCCGAGCTGATGAAGTGAAACTGCCCTACCCGGCCACGAAACCATTCCACCCGCCGGCGCAGGTCATCGGGCGAGAAGCTGATGAAGTCGACCACCACGTCCCAACTTTCATCCCCGAGCGCGGCGCTCACCGCTGCCGTGTCGTCGATGTCCACCGTGATCTCGCGAGCGCCTTCGATACAGTGGCGCCGGCCCCGGTTAAGCAGGGTCAGGTCAACGGCGCGCTCCAGTGCAAGCCTGGAGCATGCCGTGCTGATCTTGCCGGTACCGCCGATAAAGAGCACTTTCATATTATTGCGCTCCACTTGGGGCCGTCTGCACGCGCAGCACCTGGCAACCCAGGTAGCGTTCATCACCCTCCGGTTGATGGAGGCGGTCCACCGTCAGCGTGAGCCGTGCTCGCCCATTCCTTACATCGTCCGGTAGCAAAAACCGGGCCGGTTCGTCAGTGCCGCAAATTGCCTCACCGACAGGCTGGCCATCGACCTGGACCGCCAGAACCGGCTGAAAAGGCCAGCCTGTCGGCAACGTGGTTTCGATCACCACATCCAGGTCCGCGCCCGTGGCCAGGTCCAGGTCCACGTCCAGCGCCTTGCCCATCCAGCCGTCCGGGTACAGCTGGAACGGCGCCGGCGCGCGCTGCTCCAGCGCCTGGTTGAACCGCACCCAGTCCGTGGCCACCGGCTTGCGCTGGCCGCCGACTTCGCGGATACCGGACGGCTGCGTAAAGCCGGAGAAGACCAGGCTGTCGATGATCATCGCGTCCTCGGCCTGCAGTTCGATCCGGGTCACATCGGCCACGTCGACCGCGACGCACTCGCGCTCGCCGGTCGCGGGCAGGCGCATCGGCGAGTCCGGATCGGTGGGCGCCACGACGGTCAGCCCGGTCGTGCCGTCCCCGGCACGGGCGACAACGCACAGGTCGGCGGCCTCCGGCCCGCCGGGTGCATGAAATTCACCGATACCGAACGATCGCGCCAGCCCCTGCCCGGCGTCCAGCGCCAGGCCTGGCGCCGGCGTGTCGTCGACACCGGCCGAAAAGGTCCACGGCGCCGCGTCGATACTGAAATCCGGGCTGGGAATGGCGTCGTGTCGGTAGTCCTTCCAGGTCCACAGCGCGTAGCCCTGCGCGTAGGCGGCCATCACCGGCGCCGCCTGCTCGAGAAAGTCCGGTACGGCGCTGGTCGCGATGCGGCCATTGTTCTCGAAACCGGGGGTGAAATCCTCGACCAGGTACTGGTCGATGAAGATTGGCCGCGTACCGGTTACCGCACGCACCCGCTCCAGCATGTACTGCAACCGCTCGACGGCCGTTTCCGGCGCCAGTTGCTCGCCCTGGTTCAGCCCGCCCATGGCCGGCGACCAGTAGATCGTGGTCCACGGCGCGCCGGGCAGGTCCCAGGCCGCCTCGTGTGAGTGCCAGTAGTCGAACTCACCGTTGGCATCCAACACCGGGTCGGAATCGATGCGGATCTCCATTGACAGGCTCGGGAACCGCGCCTGGGCGGGTTTGAAGAAACGCTCGATCCAGGCGTAATCCAGGAATTCCAGGAACCAGCCATAGGCCGGCTCGTCCTTGCGCGGCAGCGGCACATCGCTCCAGCCCGTGAACGACACGCCATACCGGTCAGACGCCTGCTCCAGCGTCACCCGCTCGGACAGCCAGTCGCGATAGCCGATGGCCTGCGCCATCTCGCGGCGCGCGGGCTCTTCGAAGCCGTTCATCCAGGTCACGGCCCACAGGTCTTCCCAGCAGATAAAGCCGAACTTCACGTTGTCACGCTCGCCCACCGCGTCCCACAGCGACTGGATGTAGTCGAGCCAGCCCTGGTAAACGCGCGGGTCGTGCCACATATCGAGCAACCAGCCCTCGGGCGCCTCGACCGCCGAATCCCAGGCGTAGCCAATGCGCACCACCACGTCCAGGTCGAACGCGGCCGCCAGGTCAATCAGTTCGCCCAGCCGCCGTGTCCGCTCGGGCACCAGCCGACCGTCCGTCCTGTCAGCGGCAAAGCCAGGCCACGGAATTACCAGCACCACCGCGTTGAACCCGTCAGCCTTCAGGGCGGTGAAGTCCTCGCGCGCCACCGCCAGCAGGTCCGTATTCCAGAAATTCACCGCCCAGCCATCACCAAACCAGTGCGCGCCACGCAGGTACGCGTCGCCGGCTCGCGCCACCGCGGCGGGCACGGCGCCGGATTCGACCACGGCCGCCACGGGCGCCACCTGGACGCTATCTCCGGAGCCCGGCTCGCCCGTCGATCCGGCGGGTGTCGTCAGCAGCGTGAACGCCATGGCACCGCCGACGAGCAGCAGGGCCAATACGGGTAATACGAGTCGGGAAAAGCGGCTTGGCATGATTTAGGCGAAAATCTGGATGGCTGGAGGACAGGCTGGCGCGAATTATACGATAGCCCGCCGCGCCGCACTGTCGTTGTGCGTGCCCGTCCCAGCGCCTAGAATTCGCGGTTTGCGCGACAAGACTTCGAGGAACACCACCCATGCGCGGATTGACCCCCTTTCCAGTATTGATGGCGGCGCTGCTGCTCCTGTCGCCCGGCCTGGCCCAGGCCTACATCGGCCCCGGTCTCGGCCTTGGCGCGCTGGCCGTCATCGGCGGCATCCTGCTGTCCATCCTGATCGCCGTCTTCGCGCTGGTCTGGTACCCGCTCAAGCGCGCCCGTGCCCGTCGCCGCGCGCGCCAGCAGGACGATAATGCCGGCCACTGAAGCCTGGGCCATCCTGGCGGCGGCCGGTGCCGCCTGCATTGCCGCCGTCGAACTGTTCCTGCGCTGGCCCTTTATTGCCCGAATCGAGGCCGTCAACCGGGTATCACACCGCGTGCTGGACACTGTCCGGTCCGAGCGAATCTCCGATCACTGGAAAGAACAGGTCCTGCCACGCTATGCCGGCCGCATCCTGCTGGCCAGCCTGCAACTGGCCGGCCTGCTGGTCCTGTGGCTGGCCGCCGTTTCCGCGGTCTACGTACTGGTCGCGGCCGCCATCAGCCGCGACTGGGCCTTCGCGACCGAGAGCCTGGCCAGTGGCCGGGTGCAGTTGCTGCTCGTGGGTCTGGGTGTCGGCTGGGGCTTCATTCGCTCGCGAATCGGTGGCAACGGGGCGACGGAAGACTATTCACCGGCCTCAAAAATGCTGCATCGCCTGGCCCTGGACAGTCTTGGCGTCCGTGACCTGTCCTGCCGGGTCGACCAGGCACTGGCGGGTAAAAAGGTCCGTACGACGACGGTGCAACAGCCGGTTTACGTCACCGGCCTGGCCCGCGCCGGCACGACGATCGTGCTGGAAAGCCTTTACGCCAGTGGCGAGTTCGCGTCACTGACCTACCGGTCGATGCCGTTTGTCATGGCCCCGTGGACATGGGGCGCCATGGCCGGAAGCGGCCGCAATGACGGCGAAAAACGCGAGCGCGCCCACGGCGACCGCATCAGGATCGGCCAGGACAGCCCCGAGGCGTTCGAAGAAGTGTTCTGGAACACGTATACCGGGCGGGACACGCTCGTGCCGGGTGGGCTGAAGCCCGCCGGCGAGCCGAACAACGCCCTGCTCGAGCGCTACCGCGACTGGGTCCGGCGCATCCTGGCCAGGGACCAGCGCCGGACAGGGCTCGCCCAGCCCCGGCGATACCTGGCCAAGAACAACAACCACGTGCTGAGAATCGACGCGCTGCGCGCCGCGTTTCCCGACGCGATCATCGTCACGCCATTCCGCGACCCGCTGCGCCACGCGCTGTCACTGCTACGCCAGCACCAACGCTTCCTGGCGCGTCATGGCCAGGACCCGTTCGCCCTCGAATACATGAACTGGCTGGGTCACCACGAGTTTGGCGCCGGGCACCGGCCGTTCCTGGTGGGCGACCAGCAACGCCCTGAGAACGCTGGGGCACTACTGGACCCGCGTTACTGGCTCGACTATTGGACGGAAGTCCATGCCTGGCTGCTTGAAACGCACGGGGACCAGCTCATCTGGCTGGACTATGAACAGCTTTGCACCACGCCAGGCCGGGCCCTGGCTGAGCTGGCGAGTCGCCTTGGCCTGCCCACCGATGCCCTGGCCGACCAGGCGGCCGGCATCAGCGCACCGGCGCCCATCGACACGGCCGGCCTGGACATCACCGTGCCTGGCCGCACGGAAGCGCTCTACCAGGCGCTCCGTACACGCGCTGCCCGGGACTGACTCAACCCTGGCCGGCAGGCTCCCCGCACACCGGCAGGTCGTCGCCAAAGAAGTCTTCCGGCAGGAAGAACGCCTCTGAAAGCACCAGGTAGGAACCTTCGCCTTCGTAGACGTTGATGAAGTCAAAGACGATATTGCCCTCGGCATCCACCTCGAATACCCGGCCCTGCTCGGTAGACGTGACCAGGAAGCCACCATCGTCCATTCGCTGGTGCTTGCCACGGCGCCAGGTGTAGAAATTGTAGGGTTGGCCCGGCATCACGGTCTCGTGCTGGTAGGTCTTGGGGTCGATCTCGACGATGCTGGACAGCCCCCTGTGCATGTTGTTGTTGAACACCGTGATGGTGCCGTCCGCATTCCAGTCCGGATCGTGCTGGCGGCGGACGAAGCCGCTGCGCCACCACTTCAGCTTGTGGGTCACCGGGTCGAAGACCGCGATCAGGTCCAGTGAACGGAAACTCACCATCAGGTCGCCGGCCTCGAACATGGGGTAGGCGTCCGCATAGGCACGCGGCAGCGGGTCGATGTCGTTGGCGTGCCACGGCTCCTTCATCCATACCGAACCATCCGCGTTGTCCAGCTGGCGGATGCTGAGCACGCCGACCTCCGGGTTAGCGCTGACCAGGTCGTTGATGTGGATCTGGTCCAGCACCTCGCCGGTGGCGAAATCCAGCTTGACCATGTACTTGCCCCACATGACGTCGGTGTCGACGTTGCCCCAGGCCCACAGCTCGTTGTCATCACCGATGTCGGCGGAATGGTGAAAACCACCCTGCCGACGCCAGCGCAGGTCGCCGCACCACTCATACGCCGCCAGCTGGGTGCCGCCGTCAAAACCGACAACAATGGCGCCATCGGGCGCGATATCGAAGCCATGCGGGGAAACATTGCGGTCAAGGCGCGCCTCCCAGGGCACGTCTTCCTGCCCCAGCTGCCAGACGTTCACCAGCTTGCCGTCCGGGTCCAGGACGATGGCGCCGTGCAGTGTCTCGTCAAAATCGAAGGTGCCAAAGATCACCCGGTAGCCCCGCGGCGCGTCCGGGCTGAGGAACACCCGGGGTGGCTGGCGCCGGTCACGAATCGGCAGGCCGTCCAGTTGCGGGTAATCCTGCGACCAGCTGTAGGGCTGCCCCAGGTCGGCCAGGTGGCGGTGCGGCAGCAGGCCCAGATCGTTCTGGATCTGCTCGGTGATGGTCGTGGTCGTGGTTTCGTCCGTCTTGAAATAGGAGGCGATCTCGATGATCGGCCCATAGGGCCAGACCTGCTTCGCCATCACGAAAACACCCAGCGCGAACGCGCCCAGGAAGACCAGCCAGGCCACCGCGGCGCGTAGCAGCCAGGTGACCAGTGCATTCTGGTGTTGCTCTGTCATTGTTCTGTAACCCAGGTGACGTTGCGAAACCGGGCAGTATAGTCCAACCGCCGGTTTCCGGGGATAGCCCACATGGCGCGCAACCGGCGGCCAGATGGGGCGGGTTCGCTATAATGGGCGGATTACGCTCCGTTCAATGATTTCTTTCCCGAGGTACGCCGATGACCCGCCTGCGAACCGTGCCGGCCCTGTTGCTGGCCCTGCTGTTGCCCACCCTGCCCGTTTTCGCCGATGACAATGGCATCCTGCCCTTCGACGCGCACACCGAAACGCTCGACAACGGCCTGGAGGTCATCGTCGTCAACACCGGGTTCCCGAACCTGGTGTCGGTGCAGATCCCGGTGCAGACCGGGTCGCGCAACGAGGTGGAGCCCGGCAAGTCGGGGTTCGCGCATTTTTTTGAGCACATGATGTTCCGGGGCACGCCAAACGTGTCGGCGGCCGAGTACGAGGCCGCCATGACCCGGGCCGGTGCGCGTCGCAATGCGTACACGACCGATGACTACACGAATTATTACTCGACCTTCGCGGCCGAGGACCTGGAAGAGGTGCTGCGCATCGAGGCGGACCGCTTCCAGAACCTGGATTACTCGATCGAGGACTTCAAGACCGAGGCGCGCGCGGTGCTGGGTGAGTACAACAAGAACTCGGCCAACCCGGTGCGCCAGATCCTCGAAGTGCAGCGTGACAACGCCTACAGCCAGCACCCGTACAAGCACACGACCATGGGCTTCATCGAGGACATCGAGGACATGCCCAACGAGTTCGACTACTCGCGCACCTTCTTTGAGCGCTGGTACCGGCCCGAGTACACGGCGCTGATTATCGCCGGTGATGTTGACGTCGATGCCACGATGGCGCTGGTGAAGCAGTACTGGGGCAACTGGAACCCGCCGGCCGCGGAGACACTGGAGATCCCCGCCCAGGTCGCGCCTGCCGGGCCGGTGTACACCAATGTCGAGTGGCCCAGCGACACCCTGCCCTACGTGACCGTCGGCTTCCATGGCCCGGCCGTGCTGCCGGACCCGTACGAGTGGGCCGCGCTGAACATGATTTTTGAGCTCTACTTCAGCGAGACCTCGGCGCTGTACAAGCGACTGGTGGAGCAGGAGCAGGTGGTCGACCAGTTCTTTACCTACGCGCCGCCGCGGGTTGACCCCTACCTGGCGACCATCTTCGCGCGCGTGAAGGACCCGGCGCAGGCGACCTATGTGCGCGACGAGATCATGAAGACCTTTGCCCTGGCGCGCGCCGAACAGGTGGACGCCGAGCGCCTGGACGAGGCCAAGTCGAACCTGCGTTACGGCTTTACGCGCGGCCTGGACAACACCGGCGACATCGCCGCCGAGCTGGCCTCGTGGGTGCATTTCGAGCGTGACTACGACACCCTGAACCGGGTCTACGCCGCCTACAACACGCTGGCGGCCAGCGACCTGCACGAGGTCGCCAACGCCTACTTTACCGATGAGCGGCTGGTGGTGACGACGCTGGCAAAGGACGGCCTGCCTGCCGACATCGGCGAGTTGCCGGCCATGGCCGTGATGGCGCCGGTGGCCGAGCCGGTCGAGCTCGACCTGCTGGTGCAGGACAACGCCCTGCCGGTCATCAACCTGAAGCTGCTGTTCGAAGTGGGCTCGGCCCATGACCCGGCCGGCAAGGAAGGCCTGGCCCGTCTGGCCGCGTCGATGATCACCGACGCCGGTTCGCGCGCCATGGCGATCAGCGAGATCAACGCGGCGATGTTTCCCATCGCGGCTTCGTTCAACGCCCAGGTCGACAAGGAAATGACTACCTTCACCGGCGTGTTCGCCGCCGAGACCTGGGTGACCTTCCTGGACCTGGCGCTGCCGATGCTGCTGGACCCGGGCTTCCGCGAGGCCGACTTCGAACGCATGCGGGACGCGCAGCTGAACACCCTGACCGAGGACCTGCGCAATAACAACGAGGAGTGGCTGAGCAAGGTCGCCCTGCAGCGGCAGGTGTTCCGTGGCACGCCCTACGCCTACCCCTCGGTGGGCACCGTCGAGGGCATCCAGGCCATCACGCTGGATGACGTCCGTGCCTTCGTCACCGAGGCCTACGCCCTTGGTCGGCTGAAAATCGGCATCAACGGCGACGTGCCGGAAGGCCTGGTCGAGCGCCTGGGCGTGGAACTGGCGGCGCTGCCGGCCGAATCCGGGCTGGAGGACAGCGGCGTTCCGGTCGCCAATATCCCGCACGGCCTGCAGGTGGAGATCATCGAGAAGGACACCCGCGCCACGGCCATCACCCTGGGCCACCCGCTGGACCTGATCCGCGGCGACGACGACTTCGCCGCGCTGTGGCTGGCCCGCACCTGGCTGGGTGAGCACCGCTCGGCGATGTCGCGCCTGTACCAGCGCATTCGCGAGGTCCGCGGCATGAATTACGGTGACTACGCCTACATCGAATCATTCGATAACGGCATGTTCCAGTTCTTCCCGGACCCGAACAACGCGCGCAAGTCACAGCTGTTCGAGATGTGGATCCGCCCGGTGGAGCCGAAGAACGCGCACATGGCCACCCGCATCGCCATCCATGAGCTGCAGCAGCTGATCGACAACGGCCTCAGCGAAGCAGCCTTCGAGGACGTGCGCAACTACCTGTCGAAGAATGTCTTCGTCATGACCTCCACGCAGGACCAGCAACTGGGCTACGCGCTGGATTCCAACTGGTATGGTATCGATGAATTCGCCGACTACATGCGCGCCGAGCTGGCCGACATGACCGTGGATGACGTCAACGCGGCCATCCGCCGGCATTTCTCGGCCGAGAACCTGTTCATCACCTACGTGACCCAGGATGCCGAGGGCCTGAAGGCGGCGCTGGCAGAGGACGCTTTCTCGCCGATGAGCTACGACGCCGACAAGCCGCAGGCGCTGCTGGATGAAGACCAGCTGATCGGCGCGCTGGAACTGGACATCGACGCTGACGACATCAGCATTGTGCCGGTCGACAGCGTGTTCGGCGGCGCACAGTAACGACGTTCGGAAGGGCGGCCCCGGTCGCCCTTCCTTAAAGCCTTTACAATGCCCCCATGTTTCGTCAAACGAAACAGGGGGTGCTCTTTCGGGCTGTCTATTGTTGTCTTGCCTTCCTCACCGGCCCACAGGCCGCGATGGCGGTAGACACCGGCGGCGGTGTCTGGGGCAATTATGCCTATGCGTTCAGTGAACCTGCCGACAGCCGTGGCTGGGGCGAACTGGGCGATGGAGCGCTGACCCTTTATCTCGACGACCAGTGGCTGTCCGGCACCTGGACCGCCTCTGTGGAAGCCCGGTTCGGTCCCGGCAGCTTCACCGACCCCGACAACAACTTCACAGGCGCCTACGCCACGCTGCACAAGGCGTGGATCGCCTGGACGCCCGACCCCGCCATCACCCTGACCCTGGGAAAATCGTCGGTACCCTTTGCCTGGAACACCTATAACTTCTGGCCCGGTGACCTGTACATGGCCGGTTACGGCGACCAGATGGACCTGGGGCTTAAGGCCAGCGCCGACCTGGGAGAATTCCTGCTGGATGTGGCCTGGTATCACGCCGACGACTTCGGACCCACCAGTACCGATACGGTCGACGACAACGGCCACTGGGGCAGTTCGACCACCTTTCGCAAGACCCGCACCTGGGTCGGCCAGGCGCGCTGGCGGGCCGCGGAGCCGCTGACCCTGGGCCTGGCCTACCAGGACGGCGAGCTGGAAAACCTGGCCGGCGCCAGCGGGCCAGGACCGGACGGCCACCATCACGCCGCCACCGCTTTTGTCGAATTCGTCGTTGACCCGTGGTTCTCACGCCTGGCGATATACGACATTCAGCGCACCCTGCCGGACCAGTCTCGGGTCAGCAACCAGCGCGCCGCCTTTGAGCTGGGCTGGGCCAGCGGGCCCTGGGCCGTCTACCTGGACGCTTCGGCGGCGAACCCTGACAGCCCCGGCAACACCGCCGGCACGGTCACCGCCTGGGCGCCAGGCATGCGCTACGACTATGGACCCGGCTGGATTTATGTCGAGGCGCTGCTGCAGGACGGCTACATCGATCGCGCCGGGGTGATCAACGAGGGCGATTTTGAAGCCCTGTACGTTTCCATCGATTTCTATTTCTAGAACCTGAATAACAACGGCGGCCCAGCCGCCACGGAGCACTCATGAGCAAAAGCCCGGGACACGAGCCTTCACCCACCGAGGACCGCGATGACGCCAGCACCGAACCGGCGACCGAGCAGGCGTCGTGGTACCGGATAAACCCGCCTGTTTTCTTTGGCGCGGGGGGGCTTTGCCTGGTCATCGTGTTGTACGCGGTTTTGTTCCAGCACTCCGCCGACGTCGTCTTCAGCCAGGTACAGGACTGGGTTGTCGTCAAGACCGGCTGGTTCTACATACTTTCGGTGGCGCTTTTCCTGATTTTCGTGGTGATCCTGGCGTTCTCCAGCTATGGCCGGATCAAGTTGGGGCCCGACCATAGTGAACCGGACTACAGCTATGCCTCGTGGTTCGCCATGCTGTTTTCCGCCGGCATGGGCATCGGCCTGATGTTTTACGGGGTGGCCGAGCCGGTCATGCATACCATGGCCCCACCGGATGCCGCGCCCGGCACAATCAACGCGGCGCGCGAAGCCATGCGCATTACATTCTTTCACTGGGGTGTTCATGCCTGGGCGATCTACGCGGTCGTGGCACTGTCCCTCGCGTATTTCGCGTTTCGCCAGGGGTTGCCGTTGACCATCCGCTCGGCGTTTTACCCCATCATCGGGGAACGCATTCACGGACCTATCGGTCACGCGGTGGATACGTTTGCCGTGCTGGGCACCATTTTCGGTGTCGCCACTTCGTTGGGCGTGGGTGTTATCCAGGTCAATGCCGGGCTGAATTTCCTCTTCGACGCGCCGGTCAGCGCGGGTGTGCAGGTCGGCCTGATCGCCGGCATCACCGCGCTGGCGACCATCTCCGTGGTGCTCGGGCTGGACGGCGGCATCCGCCGGGTTTCGGAACTGAACATCATCCTGGCCGTGGCCCTGCTGTTATTTGTCATGCTGGCCGGCCCCACGGTATTCCTGTTCAAGACCCTGGTCCAGAACACCGGCCAGTACCTGTCCGGCCTGGTTGAAATGACCTTCAACCTGGATGCCTACGAACCGACCGAATGGCTGGGGGGCTGGACCCTGTTCTACTGGGGATGGTGGATCGCGTGGTCCCCGTTCGTCGGCATGTTCATTGCCCGGGTTTCGCGCGGCCGGACCATCCGCGAGTTCGTCATCGGTGTGCTGATGGTGCCCACCGGTTTCACCTTCATGTGGATGACGTTTTTTGGTGACACCGCGTTGTACCTGTTGCTGATCGACGGGTTCCAGGGCCTGGGTGACGCTGTCCAGGCCGACACCTCGGTGGCGCTGTTCCGCTTCCTTGAGCACCTGCCAATGGCAGCCATCACGTCCACGCTGGCCACCCTGCTGGTCATTACATTTTTTGTTACGTCTTCGGATTCCGGCTCGTTGGTCGTGGACATGCTGACGTCCGGCGGAACGGACGAGGAAACGCCAGTCTGGCAACGCATCTTCTGGGCGGTGACCGAGGGCGCCATTGCCGCCGCCTTGTTGCTGGCCGGTGGTCTCCAGGCCCTGCAGACCGCCACCATCGCGTCGGCCCTGCCGTTCTGCGCCGTGATGCTGCTGATGTGCTGGGGCCTGTGGAAGGCGGTGCGCGCCGACCATGCGCGCCGGATCACGCGGTACACGACGACCATTCCACCCCGAGTGGCACAGAACCCGGTCACCTGGCAGCAGCGGATCGGGCGCATCCTCGATCATGCCAGCCGGGATGAGATCACGGCGTTCATCGACGGCCGGCTGCACCAGGCCATGGACAAGGTCGCCTCGGAGTTCCGGGCACGGGGCCTGGACGCCCATGTCGGCGCGACGCCGTCAAAGGCCCGCTGGATCGAAGTTGAACATGAGGGGGTACGCGACTTCTTCTACTCGGTACACGCGCGGCCGTACTCGCCGCCCAGCTTTATCATGCGTGACACCTCCCCCCGTCGCGGCGAAGCCCTCAGGTTCTATCACGCCGAGGTCTACCTGGCTGACGGTGGCCAGGGATACAGCGTGATGGGCTGGACAGAGGACCAGCTGATCGCCGACATCCTCGACCAGTATGAGAAGTACCTGGCCTACCTGGAGTCAATGAAACGCGCCGACGGGCTGCCCGAGGGGCTAGAGCACCGGCGCAGCCAGGCGTGACAGGCTGACGCCCAGGCGCCAGAAGAAGCCGCGCTCGTCGAGCGACTCCGGGTCCAGCGTGGTGGCATGCTGGAAGTCGGCCTCGAACATGGCCTCCATTTCCCTGACGAAGTCGTCGTCATGGATCAGCGCGGTCACTTCGAAATTCAGCCGGAACGAGCGGTTGTCGAAATTGGCCGTACCCACCCAGGCGACATCGTTGTCGACCAGGCCGACCTTTTCGTGCAGAAATCCGGGGCGGTATTCATAGAACGTGATACCCAGGCCCCGCAGCTGCTGCACATAGTGATAACCGGCCAGGAACACAACGGCACTGTCGCCCTTGCCTGGCATCAGGATGCGCACGTCGACACCGCGCAGCGCGGCCAGTTCGAGCGCCTTCATGACCGCCTCGTCGGGGACGAAATACGGCGCCGATAGCCAGATTCGCTCGCGCGCGGCGCTGAGCGCGTCGACAAACATCAGGCCGGCGGTCTCCAGTTGCTGGGTCGGCGCGGAGGCAACGATCATGGCTTTCGTGTCGCCGGCCGGCGCGGCCTTTGGCTGCCAGTCCAGCACCGGGATCTGCCGTGTGGCCCAGTACCAGTCGGACAGGAACACGGCCTGCAACTGCACCGCTACCGGACCCTCCAGGCGGACATGGGTATCGCGCCAGGGGCTGAATTCCGGGTCCAGCCCCAGGTACTCGTCCCCCACGTTGTGGCCGCCAACCCAACCGACACGACCATCGACGACGACGATCTTGCGGTGGTTGCGGAAATTCAGCTGGAAACGGTTGCCCAGGCCCTGGGTGGGGTTGAACGACGACACCTCGACACCGGCCTGGCGCAGCGATTCCACGTAGTCATCGGGCAACCCACTACTGCCAACCTCGTCGTAGAGCACCAACACGCGGATGCCTTCACTGGCCCTTGCCACCAGGGCGTCTCGCATGCGCCGGCCCAGGCCGTCATCGTGGAACATGTAGAACTGCACCAGGATATAGCTCTCGGCGCGCTCGATGCCCTCGAAAATACTGTCGAACGTGGCGTCGCCGTTGATCAGCAGCTCTGCCGCGTTTCGCCCGGTCATCATGGCGCCGGTCAGCCGCTCCATCGCCGCAAACGAAGGCTTGTTATCGGCCGTCGTGGCACGAAACTCGGACATGTTTGAGCGGATATCGGCGACCAGCGCGTCGATCTCGCTGCGGCGCTCGTCGTAGGCGCCCAGGAAGCCCTCGAACTTGCTGCGGCCAAACACCCAGTACGCCGGCACGGCGACGAACGGGAACGTGACCAGCGAAATGGACCAGGCGATGGCGCCCTGGGCGGTTCGCGCGGTCATGACGGCGTTGGCGGCGGACAGCCAGCCGAGGATGTAGAACAGCGTAACGAAGGTCGAGATCAGCATGGCTTTCTTGCCTTTTCGTTTCACCCACTTCATGGCGTCGAGGGCGGCTCGGCGAGCCTGAATTCGCACAGCAGCGGAAGATGGTCTGAGAACCTGGCCTTGAGGACGTCGAACGAGGTCACCTCGATGCCCTCGCCGTAGAGCACAAAATCGAGCTCGGAGCGTGGCGAGCGGCTGGGATACGTCGGCAGGCGGTCAACGTTCGCGCTTTTCAGCCGCGCGGCCTGCATGAACAGGTACATCTCGTGCTCGCCGAAGAAGGTGTTGAAATCTCCGGCGACAATCACCGGCTTGTCACCGGCGGAAATCAGTTCGTGCAGGTGCCGTAGCTGGTACTGGCGATGGCGGTACTTCAGCGACAGGTGCACCAGGAAGATCCGCACCTGCTCAAGCTCCAGCTCGATGATCAGCCGCTTGATGCCGGTATCGAAATAGTGAAAGCGCTCACCGTGCACCCGCGGCGCGGCCAGGAACGCGTTGGCCTGGTTGCGCAGCACCGGGATGTTCTTGTTGACCGAGGCCTCGCCGTACTTGCACTCGTAGGTGGAGTAATGGCCGATGGCATCGGCAATCAGCTCGGCCTGGTTCTGCCGCCCGGTGCGATAGGAACCGGTATCGATTTCGACCAGGCCGACGATGTCGGCATCCTGCTGGCGGATGAACTCGGTGATGCGGGCCAGGTTGGCCTTGTTCGGGCGCACATAGCCAGCGCCCGGCACGGGCAGGTTGAAGGCCATACCGGTGCCCGCCGCGTAGCGGATGTTGTACAGCAGCAGTCGCAGCGACCGGGCGCGCGCTTCGCTGGTTCGCGGTGCGCGGCCGGCCTCGGCAAGGCTGGCGTCTTCGCTCACGAATACTCCGGGCTTCGATGGATACCAACGCAAGTGTACCGTGTCCGGGCCGCCATCGGCGTATCATGGTCGGCCCGAATCCAGACAACGGAGCTTTCTCGAATGAGCGATCCTATCCAGTACCGGGTCGAGGACGGCCTCGCCTTCCTGACCATGGACGCCCCGCCGGTCAACAGCCTGGGTCAGGCCATGCGGGCCGCATTGCTGGACGGCCTGCAGCAGGCCGAGGCGGACGACAACGTGGACGCGATCGTGCTGGGCTCCAGCCAGCGTGTGTTCTGTGGTGGCGCTGACATCAGCGAGTTTGGATCGCCCCGTTTCCTGGCCGAGCCTGACCTGTTCGGGTTGCTCAACACCATCGAGGCTGCCAGCAAACCGGTCATCGCCGCCATCAACGGCTTCGCGCTGGGCGGCGGGCTGGAACTCGCTCTGGCCTGTGACTACCGCTTTGCGGCGCCAACGGCGCGACTGGGCCTGCCCGAGGTTAACCTTGGCCTGATCCCCGGTGCTGGCGGCACCCAGCGTCTACCCCGCCTGGCCAGCGTGCCCAAGGCCCTGGACATGATCACCAGTGGCAAACCCATCGACGCGGCGGATGCACTGGCGCATGGCATCGTAGACGCCGTCGCCGGGCCGGACGAGGATTTCGCAGCCGCGGTCACCGCCTACGCACGCACGCTGTCCAGTGAAGACGCGCCGGTGCGTAGCTGCAACGATATCGATATCGACCCCGCCACCGTGCCGGACGGATTCTTCGACGACTTCCGCGCTGGCATCGCCCGCAAGACCCAGGGCTACCCGGCCCCGGAAGCCGCCATCCAGGCCATCGAGGCCGCGGTCGGCCAGCCCTTCGCCGAAGGCCTGGCGCGCGAGCAGGCGCTGTTCTTCGAACTGGGTGAAACCCCGCAGGCGCGCGCGCTGCAGCACCTGTTCTTTGCCGAACGCGGCAGCCGCAAGATTCCCGGGCTGGACCCGAAGACCGCGCGCCGCGACATCAACACCGTCGGCATCGTCGGCGCTGGCACCATGGGCGCCGGTATCGCCATGTGCTTCGCCAACGCCGGCATCCCGGTCACGCTGGTGGAGATTTCCGACCAGGCCCTGGAGCGCGGCCTGGGCCGCATCCGGGCCGACTACGATGGCCGCGTCGAACGCGGCCGGCTGGACGCCGACCAGCGCGACCGCACCGTGGCCCTGATCGAGGGCACCACCGACTTCCAGGCCCTGTCGCACGTCGACCTGGTGATCGAGGCCGTGTTCGAGGACCTGGCCATCAAGATCGAGCTGTTCGAAAAACTGGACGGCGTGGCCCGGACAGGTGCGATCCTGGCGACCAACACCTCCTACCAGGACGTCGACCGCATCGCCGCGGCCACCAACCGCCCCCGCGACGTCGTCGGACTGCACTTCTTCAGCCCCGCCAATATCATGCGGCTGCTGGAGGTGGTGCGCGGCGCGCACACCGCCGACGACGTGCTGCTGACCGCGCTGGACCTGGGCATACGGCTGAAGAAGGTGCCGGTGGTGTCCGGCGTCTGTCATGGCTTTATCGGCAACCGCATGCTCGAGCCCTACAGCCGCGAGGCCGCGCGACTGTTGCTCGAAGGCGCCACGCCGGCCCAGGTCGACGCCGCCCTCACCTCGTTTGGCTTTGCGATGGGTATCTTCGCGGTCATGGACCTGGCCGGCATCGACGTCTTCTGGATGGCCCGCCAGGGTCGCCAAGACACCTTTGCCGACGACCCGGGCTACGGCGCCATCGGCGACGCGCTCTACGAGCTGGGTCGCTATGGCCAGAAAACCGGGCGGGGCTTCTACCGCTACGAGGGTCGCGACCGGTCCGAGGACCCCGAGGTTGTGGAACTCGCCGCGAAGATTGCCGGCAAGCTGGGCATCGAACAGCGTGAGATCAGCGAGCAGGAGATTATCGAACGCTGCGTCTACCCGCTGATTGACGAAGGCGCCCGGATCCTTGAAGAAGGCATTGCCTACCGCTCCGGCGACATCGACCTGGTCTGGGTAAATGGCTACGGTTTCCCGGCATGGCGCGGCGGGCCGATGCAGTACGCCGACGAGATTGGCGCCAGGACCGTCTTGGACGGCATGCGCAAGTACCGCGATTCACTGGGCGACTACGGCCAGCGTTGGTTCCAGCCTTCAGCCCTGCTGCAGGAACTGGCCACCGACGGTGGTCGGTTCAGTCGCTGAGTGACGGCCTCAGTCGCGCGCCACCACCATGGTCGTCAGCCGGCCGGTCGCCACCGGCCGGTCGGCATCATCGACGATGTCGACCTGCCAGACATGCAAACGGCGGCCCGCGCGGACCAGTCGCGCGGTGCCCGTGACATGGCCCGAACGCGCCGCGCGCAGATGGGTCACGTTCAGTTCGGTACCCACGGCGGCCTGTTTTTCCCAGTCAACAATCAGCCCGGAGCCCATCGAACCCAATGTCTCGACCAGCACGCCGCTGGCGCCGCCATGCAGCAGCCCAAACGGCTGGTGGGTGCGGTGGTCGACCGGCATCGTGCCGGTCACGCTGTTCTCGGACAGTGCGATGATGCGGATGCCCAGGTGGGCAGCCATGGAACCCTCGTTCAGCGCATTGAGCGCGTCGAGGGATGTTTCCGTGTTGATCATGATGTAGTGTCGCGTCGATTGGCCTGAACAGCCGACAGCCTAACCGAACCTGAGTGAGCATGACGATGGAAAATTCGAGCCCGGGGCGACGTTGCGCCTTCCTGACCATGGATAGCCTGGAGGATTTCGTCTCCGATGCCGACCTGGCCATCGCGCCGATGCAGGCGCTGGGCTGGGTGGTCGAGAAAGTGTCCTGGCGCGACACCGCGGCCGACTGGGACCGGTTCGACATGGTCTACATCTGCACGCCCTGGGACTACCAGGACGCCCCGGACGCATTCCTGGCGGTGCTGCGGCGCATCGATGCGTCCAGCGCACGGCTGGTCAACGACCTGGCCATCGTCGAGTGGAACCTGGACAAGCGCTACCTGCGCGAGATCGAGTCCCGCGGCGTGGCCATCGTGCCCAGCCGCTGGCACGACAGGTTCTCCGTCGCCCAGGTGGACGCAGCATTCGAGGCCTTCGACGCCGGCCGCATGGTCATCAAGCCGGTGGTCGGCGCCAATGCCGACCATACCTACGTGCTGGAACGCCCCCTGGAGCCCGGCCTGCAGGCGCAACTGGAGCAATCCTTCAGCGAGCGGCCACACTTTATCCAGCCGTTTATCGACGCCGTGGTCACCGAGGGCGAGTACTCGCTGTTCTTCTTCGGCGGCGAGTACAGTCATGCCATCCTGAAGACACCGGCCAGCGGCGATTTCCGTACCCAGGAAGAACACGGCTCGAACATCCAGCCCGTCACACCCCCGGCCGGGCTCGTCGATACCGCCCGTGCCGCGTTGGCGCAGGTCGAGCCGGCCCCGGTCTACGCGCGAGCTGATTTTGTCCGCGACACCGGCGACGTGTTTCGCGTCATGGAGCTGGAACTGATCGAACCGTCGCTGTATTTCCGCACCGACACGGATTCGGCAGCGCGGTTCGCGGCGGCCCTGGACCAGGCCGGGCGACAGCCGTGATGGCATGGATCCGCGGCCTGGGCTTGGCCTGCATGGCCATGGCCGTGCTGGTCGCCTGCGCGAGCGCGAGCGCGGATGCCACCATTGACCGCCAGGCCGTGGTTGAACGCCACGCCCCTACGCTGGACGCCATCGACTGGACCGCCCCCATGACGGTGGGCAACGGGCGCTTCGCCTTCACCGCCGGCATCACCGGACTGCAGGATTTCGCCGATCACTATTTCGAGCACGGCATCCCGCTGGAAACCAAGGCACGCTGGGCCTGGCACACGCCACAGGATGAGCAGCACCACGTGTTGGGTGCGGCGATGGAGACCTGGGATGCCTACGGTCGCGAGGTCCCGTTCCCCACCGACGACCGCTCGACGGCCGGGCAATGGCTGCGCCGGAACCCGCATGACCTGCCACTCGTACGCATCAGCCTGGCGCTCGACGGCGAGCCGCTTGAACCTGATCAGCTGGGGACCGTGCAGCAGCGGCTGGACCCGTGGCGCGGCCGACTGTCGAGCCGGTTTGAACTGGACGGCGAGATGGTCAATATCGAGACCACGGCTACCCAGGGCCCTCCACAGGCCGGTGCCGGCACGAGTGGACAGCCATACACTGGCGCCGACATCATCGCCTTCCGCGTGTCGTCGGCGCTGCTGGGGAATGGCCGCCTGGCCATTGCGTTCACGTTTCCGCGCGGCTATGACCTGGACATCAAGAACACGCCGGACGTCATCCTGGACGATGACGATGCCCACCACACGCGGGTGAGTTGGCAGCACGACCAGGGCGTTGGCCTGGCCCGACAGGTCGATGACGCGTTGCACGGCACCGCCATTCTCTGGCAGGGCGAAGCCGATTTCGAAACGACCGCGGCGCACAGGGGCCGGCTTCGGGCCCGTGGCACGGCCATCGACGTCCAGGTCGCGCTGCAACCGGATGACGCGCCATCCATGGCCGAGGCCGGGTCTTTCGACGAACTGGCCGAACGCGCCGCCGACAGCTGGCGGGCCTTCTGGCAGTCGGGTGCCGCCATCGATCTGGGCGGCAGCACGGACCCCCGCGCGGCCGAACTCGAACGCCGCCTGGTGTTGAGCCAGTACCTGCTGGCAGCCCAGTCGCGCGCCGCCGTCCCCGCGCAGGAAACCGGCCTGACCAGCAGTTCCTGGTACGGCAAACATCACACAGAGATGGCGTGGTGGCACAGCGCCCACTGGATCCTGTGGCACCGCTATGACCCCGCACGACAGCACCTGGACTGGTTCCGGGACCATATCGACGTGGCCCGAGCCACCGCGCGCCAGCGCGGCCTGGACGGTGCCCGCTGGTCCAAGATGGTCGGCCCCGAAGGCCGCGAGAGCCCCGGCGGCAACCCGCTGATCATCTGGAACCAGCCGCAGCCCATCCACCTGGCTGACATGCTCTGGCGTGCCAGCGGCGACCCGGCGGTGCTGGAACGTTACGCCGTCATGGTCGACGACACCGCCGCCGCGCTGGCGTCCATGCTGGTGGATGACAACGGGCGCTGGTCACTGGGCCCGCCCATCTGGATCGCGCAGGAAATCCACGACCCCGCCAGCTCGGCCAACCCGGCTTTCGAACTGGCGTACTGGCGACTGGGCCTCGACACCGCCATCCGCTGGCGCCAGGTCCGGGGGCTGCCCGTTCCACCGCAATGGCGCGAACGGCTCGACGCCCTGGCGGCCCTGCCCACAAAAGATGGCCGCTACGTGGCCATGGAAAGCATCCCCGACACCTTCGACAACATCGAGGCGCGGCAGGACCACCCCACCATGCTGGCCCCCTGGGGCCTGCTGGCCGATGACCGTGTCGACCCGGCCCTCATGCAGGCCACCCTGGACGCGGTGCTGGCCGAATGGGACTTCGAGGGCAAGATCTGGGGCTGGGACTACCCGATGATCGCCATGACAGCAGCCAGGCTTGGCCACACCGAGCTGGCCCTGGACCTGCTGGTGCGCGACGCGCCGCACAACCGCTACCTGGCTAACGGCCACGTACCGCAGCCGGGTGCCGCCCTGCCCGTCTACCTGCCCGCCAACGGCGCCCTGCTGTCCGCCGCCGCCCGAATCTTCAGCGGCGAGTTCGCCGAACCGGGCCAGGCCGCCGTGAACGTGGCCGGCTGGTCCTACCGCAGCGAAGGGTTGCGGCGACCCTGGGCGACGGGCTCGGACTGAGCCCGAACGATCCCGCCTGAACCCTACAGGGCTATTTACGGGTCACCCGACGTGGCCCGAAGCGTGTATCCTCTGCCGGCTATGAACAAACACACCGTCGCTTTCATCGGATTGGGTGTCATGGGCTACCCCATGGCGGGTCACCTGGCCGCCGCCGGTCACACCGTGCGGGTCTACAACCGGACCACCGCTCGCGCCACGGCCTGGACCGGTGAGCACGCCGGCAGCGCCCACCCCACACCGCGGGACGCCGCCAATGGCGCCAGCGTGGTGTTCTGCTGTGTCGGCAATGACGATGACCTGCGCGCCGTGACCCTGGGCGAGGATGGCGCGTTTGCCGGCATGACCGACGGCACCGTCTTCGTCGACCACACCACCACGTCCGCCACCGTCGCACGCGAACTGTCCGCCGTGGCCGCCGAGCTGGGCGTGGCCTTCGTCGACGCGCCGGTTTCGGGCGGCCAGGCCGGCGCCGAAAACGGCCAGCTGACCGTGATGATGGGCGGTGACGTCGATGACGTCGCGCGTGTCGTGCCACTGATCGACAGCTATGCGCGCATGCACGCCCGGCTGGGCAACGTGGGCTCAGGTCAATTGGCCAAGATGGCCAACCAGCTGTGCATCGCCGGCACCGTCCAGGGCCTGGCCGAGGCCCTGCATTTTGCCGGCCGCGCCGGGCTGGACGCGAAGCAGGTCGTCGACGTGATCTCCAAGGGCGCGGCGCAGTCGTGGCAGATGGACAATCGCGCCGCGACCATGGTCGACGGCGAGTTCGACTTCGGCTTTGCTGTCGACTGGATGCGCAAGGACCTGGGCTTCGCCCTGGACGAGGCCCGCCGTAACGGCTCGCGCCTGCCGCTGGCTGCCCTGGTGGACCAGTTCTACGCCCAGGTGCAGGCACTCGGCGGCGGTCGCTGGGACACCTCCAGCCTGATCGTACCGCTGGACGCCGCCGACAAGGCGGGCGGAGACTGACACCATGAACGTCATCCGCCTGCATCCCGGTGACGACGTCGCTGTCGCCCTGGTCGAACTGGCGGCCGGCCAGTCACCGGGCGACGATTGCCCCGCCCCGGTCACCACGGTGCCCGCTGGCCACAAGCTGGCCCTGCACGCCATCGCTGCCGGCACCCCGGTGCGCAAGTACGGCCAGGTTATTGGCGTGGCCACGCGTGATATCGCCGCCGGTGAGCACGTGCATGTCGATAACCTGGGCATGGACGCCGAGGGCCGCGGCGGTGACGGCAGCGCTGCCGGCGCTTGGCAGCCACCCGCGGCGAGCGCGCGCACCTTCGACGGCTTCCGCCGGGCGGACGGCCGCGCCGCCACGCGCAACTATGTCGGCATCATCACCAGCGTCAACTGCTCCGCCACGGTAGCCCGGCACATCGCCGACCGTTTCCGCGGTGCCGCGATGGACCGCTGGGACAATGTCGGCGGCGTGGTCGCGATCACCCACGGCAGCGGCTGCGGCATGGGTGCCGATACCGAGGGCATCACCCAGCTGGAGCGCACCCTGGCTGGCTTCGCCCGCCATCCGAATTTCGCCGGTGTACTGCTGCTGGGCCTGGGCTGCGAAGCCAACCAGGTCGACCGCCTGATGGCTCGCCAGGGTCTTGAGGCTTCGGACACGTTGCAGCGACTGGTCATCCAGGAAGCCGGCGGCACGGCCGCCACCGTGCGCGCGGGCAGTGAAGCCGTCGAGGCGATGCTGGACCTGGCCAACAGCGCCCGGCGCGAGCCCCTGCCCGTCTCCGAGCTGACGCTGGGGCTGCAATGCGGCGGCTCCGACGGCCTGTCCGGCATCACGGCCAACCCGGCCCTGGGCGTGGCCGCGGACCTGCTGGTGGCCCATGGCGGCACCGCCATCCTCAGCGAAACCCCTGAAATCTACGGCGCCGAGCACCTGCTCATCGACCGCGCGGCGAGCCCGGAAGTGGCCGACGCCCTGCGCGGGCGCATCACCTGGTGGGAAGACTATGCTGAGCGCAACGACGGCGACCTGGACAACAACCCCTCGCCCGGCAACAAGGCCGGCGGCCTGACCACCATCCTGGAAAAATCCCTGGGCGCCGTCGCCAAGAGCGGCCGCTCACCCCTGCAGGGCGTCTACCTGTACGGCCAGCCCATCGACCGCAAGGGCTTCGTGTTCATGGACTCCCCGGGCTACGACCCGATGTCCATTACTGGCCAGGTCGCCAGCGGCGCCAACCTGGTGGCCTTCACCACCGGCCGCGGCTCGGTCTACGGCTGCAAGCCGGTGCCGAGCCTGAAACTGGCCACCAACACGCCCCTCTACCGCAACATGCGCGACGACATGGACCTGAACTGCGGCGCCATCGTCGACGGCGACATCAGCGTGGAAGACATGGGCGAGCAGATTTTCGAGACCCTGATCCGCACCGCCTCCGGCGAGCCGACGGCCAGCGAAACACTGGGCTTTGGCGATGACGAGTTCCTGCCGTGGGTGTTCGGGGCGCAGATGTAGCAGGCCCGACGCCTGTTGGCATTCAGGCCGGCAATGGCGCCCTGACAACCGTGGGGGCGGGTTTTTGACGGGCCCGCCAAAGATCGTAACTCGCCTGCATCTCCAGCCAGCTCTCCGCGCTGGGACCCTGCTCGGGCCCACCCAGCCACGCCTCCAGTCGACATGCCATTTCAGCCGAAACACCCGATTGACCATGAATCAGGCGCGACAGGGTCACCCGCGATACGCCCAATTGTCGCGCGGCCTCGGTGACAGACAACCCCAGCGCCGGAAGAATATCTTCCCGGATGGATTCGCCTGGATGTGGAGGATTGAACATTCGTGACATCGTAAAACCTATTCAGTGATAGTCCTGGTAATCAACCAGCACAGCGTTTTCGCCATCGAACGTAAACGTCAATCGCCAGTTCCCGCTCACCCAAATCGACCAGTGCCCCGATAGGCGACCATTCAAGACGTGCAATCTCCAACCGGGAACATTCATGTCCTGCGGTCCCTTGGCTGCCTCCAGGCGCTGCAACTGGCGACTTAATTTCGCCGCATGTGACACCTGGATTCCCGACCTGCTACCTGTCAGGAAGAAGCGCTCGACCCCCTTATGTCGAAAACTCCGTATCACGTCATAAATGTATACTGTATCGTTACACTTATCAACCACCCCTACCCAGTCCGCAAATTCTTCTGGCGCGCCAGGGGTCGTCGGTGCCTTGTCCTCCCTTTGGAAATTAGGGTTGTGCTCCAATCGAGCAGCAAACTATTTCGGATCTCCACCTTTCTCAACTGGAGAACGACTTGCAGAAACGTAGTGACTGCTGCGAAGCAAAAACCTTTTTTCAACGAGATGCCACATTGCGACGGCCATCACTAACGTAGTGAGAGCTCCCGCGGCCAGGTATAGCCATGGATCATCCGCCAACCAGCCGTAGTGGACGAAAACCTGGAGAACCGGAAAATGCAGTATGTAAATACCGTAGGAGAAATCACCATACTTGCCAAAATTCCCCAGGTAGAAAAACAGCGCAAAGAAAATGACAACCGTGGCGAGCGCAAACGGCTCAAACAGAGGAAAAAGCCAGTACGAATCGAAAATGAGCACCAGGATGGCCCCCGCCAGGAAGTATCCGGCCCATCGCTCAAAAAACTTGAGCTGATAGTAGAAAAACGCCCCCGCACAAAAAAAGGACAACTGCCCTGGAAGCTGCCGGCCAAGCCGCAGGTAGACGCTATCTCCTGTCTTCTCTGCCAGCCATGCGAACAAGACGACGTAGGATATTGACCCGACATAGGCAATGGCGAGAACGGCCAGGGTTCCAAACCGCCGGAAAAGCATCACGAAGAGCGGAACGCTCAGGTAAAACATGACTTCGATTTTTAGGGTCCACAACGCACCATTCACGGTGTTGACCGGGTTGGTCTCGAAGACTCCGGGAAGCGTATGTTGGAAAAAATTCAGGAACGAGAGGTTCGCAACTACATATCCGACCCAGGAAACTGTGAAATAGTCAGTTACGGAGTTTGAACTGACCCCTAGTAAACCGACAGCGCATAGCATGACCGCCACGAAATATGCCGGGTAAATCCGACGAATCCGTTTACTGGCGTAAGTTGTGTTTGACGATGATCGCTCATAGCTCATGAAGATCAAAAAGCCGCTCACAACAAAGAACGCTTCCACCGCAACCCGGGTGGATAAAACACTATCGATCCACGCCAGTGGCTGGTATTCGGAAAGCTGATATGCATGAACCAGGCAGACCGTTCCCGCGAACAACAGACGCAGTAAGTCAAAGTTGTTCGTTGTCAGTCGGGGGCTATCTGGGAGCAAAACGGCCTCCTGGCTATTTAACAAGAACGTGCGCGCAGAAACGCCGAAGCCAAACTTTATGCCCCACTCAGAAGCGTCGTTGAGGCCCAATTCTGCAATTCGTCATAGCTTTTCAATGATACCTCCCGTATTCACGCACCCAGGCTTGATCACCTTTGCGTTGATGCCGCGCAGGTTCAACAACTTGCCCTCCTCCGAGTTGACGAACTTGGCCGCGTCCAACCCGAAACGGTCTATGAACTTTCGACAGCCGAGGTGCGGTATATCCGTGACTTCGATCATGGCATCGCCCAACGACAGGCGTGATCCCGGCGGCAGGTTGTCGGCACTCAGGTCCAGGTCGACGTAGAACTGATCACCCGCCAGGGGCCAGTTTTCGCGTGGCCCCGCGATGAGCTCGATTACCCTGGCATTCATCAGGTTCAATTGCATTCCTGGGTGAGCACTTCCGTCTTGCGTGGCACGGGACCCACGCACCAGCCAGTTGTCGCCGACCAGGCCTCGATCCAGATCAAGCTCAGCCCGGTCCAGAACCTCGCGTTTATTCGTTTCCGGGCGCCGGACGATCAACTCTATTGTTCCAAGGTCGGCCGGCGACTCGCGGATGATCCCCAACCCCGCGACCAGGTCGGCCATGGAACGAACTTCAACCATGGACGGTGGCATAAAGCTCCTCTTGCTCATGGAACAGTCGCGGGACCGTCCGCCGCGAGGTCGACAAACAGGATGCCTTCCCCGGCAGCTTCCAGGCCGTCGATCCGCTGCCCCTCGACGCTCCAGGCCGTTGACTGACCGGCAGCTTCGAACGCTTCACAGTGCCCTGTCGCGTTGGCCATGACGACGGTCAGCCGGAGTTGCTTAGAAATACTGGGAAAATAGGACATGGCCTTTTCGATACCCCCCTGCGACTTTGCCACGCTGGCCAGGTAGACATCAGCACCCTGCCTCGACGCGGCCTTCGCGTGGTGCGACTGAAGCGCTTCGAAACAGATGGCGGGCGACATTTTGTGACCACACCACTCGAGCAAGCTCGACGCGTCACCTGGAACGAAGAACGCCTCTTCATCAGGGTGCAGGGTTTGCTTGACATAGACCCGTCGCTGCTTTCCCGGCGATATCCAGGCCATGGCAATCTGCACGCCCAGCGGGACCCTCAGGGGAAGCCCAACGCCGATCAACAGGCCATGCTCGTCACTGCACTGCTGAAACACATCGAGCCTTGAATCGTCGATGGACATGGCGAGTTCACCGGCCATCCCGGGTTGGTAGCCTGTGAGAGACAGTTCCGGAAAAAACACGACCTGCGCGCCGCCGGCGACCGCCTTTTCGATCCATTCCAGGTGACGGTCGATGTTCGTGGCGATGTCGCCGGCCACGGACGCGCACTGGACCGCGCAAATGATCACGATGTTGTCGCGACGTTTACCAGGACCAGGCTGTACCGTCGCGCAACTGCGCTACCGGCAAACTCGCCGCCTGGTAGGGGTACTCACTCGCCATCGACTCGTCGAGTTCAACGCCGTGACCCGGCGCCTCACCCGGGTGCAACATCCCATCGGCAAAGGTGTACGCGTGCGGGAACATCGCGTCGGTTTCCTCGTTGTGGCGCATGTATTCCTGCAGGCCGAAGTTGGGTACCCAGAGGCCGAAGTGCAGCGCCACGCCCATGGTGACCGGCGACAGGTCGGTGGCGCCGTGGCAGCCGGTGCGCACCTGGAAGGCATCGGCGAACAGCGCGATCTGGCGCATGTGGGTCAGACCGCCGCAGCGCTGCACGCTGGTGCGCACGTAGTCAATCAGCTGCTCGCTGACCAGCACGCGGAAATCCTGCAGGTGGTTAAGCACTTCGCCGGTCGCGATCGGCGTGGTGGTGTGCTGGCGGATCAGGCGGAAGCTTTCCGGGTTGTCGGCCGGGGTGGGATCTTCCAGCCACCCCAGCCGGAATGGTTCCAGTGACTTGCCCAGCGCTGCGGCTTCCTGCGGGGTCAGGCGGTGATGAACGTCGTGCAGCAGCTTCAGGTGCGGACCGAACTGCTTGCGCGCCTGGGCGAACAGTTCGGGGATGAAATCCAGGTATTCCGGTGTTGACCAGGTTTCCATCGGTGGCAGGCCACGCTCGGCCGGTTCGTAATACAGCTTGCCCTTGGCCACGCCGTAGGCCTTGTCCAGGCCGGGGATGGCGCACTGCAGGCGCACGGCCTGGTAGCCCATCGCTACATAATTCTCGACCTCGGAGAGGCAGTCGTCGATGGACTTGCCATTGGCGTGACCGTAGACCGTCACGCCGGTGCGGCTGGCGCCGCCCAGCAACTGGTACAGCGGCAGGCCGGCCTGCTTGGCCTTGATGTCCCATAGCGCCATGTCGACGGCGGCAATCGCGGTCATGGTCACCGGTCCGCGGCGCCAGTAGGCACCCTTGTACAGCGACTGCCAGACATGCTCGATGCGTTCGGCGTCCTGGCCCAGCAGCCACGGGATCACGTGTTCTTCCAGGTAAGCCACCACCGCTTTTTCGCGGCCATTGAGTGTGGCATCGCCCAGCCCGGTCAGGCCGGTGTCGGTGGTGATCTTCAGGGTGGCGAAATTGCGTCCGGGGCTGGACAGGATGACGCGCGCTTCGGTGATTTTCATTGTTGCCCTCCAGGCGGGCTGTACTCGTTTTCATCTTGACACCGGTATGCCCCGCGGGGATGCTTGGTGGCTTCCACGCCGGGGCCTCGTGTCACGATTCTGACGGCCCGGGCTAAACGTTTCAATGCGCCCGTACCTGTTGTGCGGCGCGCCGACAGCAAAACAGGAAAGACTTCCCACATCATGGCTCTTCTGCATCCGGACCGGTTGTTTCCGGCCCACCCCGAGACCCGGGACATCGCCCGTTCGCTCTACGAGCGCGTCAGGGACCTGCCCATCGTCAGCCCGCATGGGCACACGGACCCATCCTGGTTCGCGCTGAATGAACCTTTCAGTGACGCCGCCAACCTGCTGATCACCCCGGACCACTACCTGTTCCGGATGCTCTACAGCCAGGGTGTGCCGCTGCAGCAACTGGGTGTACCGGATGCTAACGGGCAACAGCCGGACGTGGACCCGCGCGAGGTCTGGCGCCTGTTTGCGAAACACTGGTACCTGTTTGCCGGCACCCCGTCCCGCATCTGGCTGGATCATGTATTCCAGAATGTCTTCGGCATTGATGAACGACTTTCCGCCGATACCGCCGATGGCATCTTCGACCACATCGGTGAGTGCCTGGCGAAGGATGATTTCCGGCCGCGTGCCTTGTTCGAGCGCTTCAATATCGAAGTCATCGCGACGACCGAGTCTCCGCTGGATGACCTGCGCCATCACGACACCATCCGCGCCAGCGGCTGGAGCGGCAAGGTGGTCACCGCATTCCGCCCGGACCCCGTGGTTGACCCTGAATTCGAAGGTTTCAACGACAACGTCGACCGCCTGGGCGAAATCACCGGCGAGGACACCAGCACCTGGAAAGGCTACCTGGCGGCGCTGCGCAACCGGCGCGCCTATTTCATGGAGCGCGGCGCGACGTCAACCGACCATGGGCACCCGACGGCGCGAACCGAGAACCTGTCGCAGGACGAGGCCGAAGCCCTGTTCAATTCCGTCCGCGCCGGGCTGGAGTATGCCGCCGATGCCGAGCGCTTCCGCGGGCAGATGCTGACCGAGATGGCACGCATGAGCCTGGACGATGGCCTGGTGATGCAGATTCATCCGGGCTCGTTCCGCAACCACAACGAGTGGCTGTTCAGGAACTATGGCCGCGACAAGGGTGCCGATATCCCGATGGCGACCGACTACGTCAACGACCTGAAGCCGTTGCTGGATGCTTTCGGCAACGAGCGCGACCTGTCGATCATCCTGTTCACGCTGGACGAAACCGTCTACAGCCGCGAACTGGCACCGCTGGCCGGCCACTACCCGTGCCTGAAGCTGGGTCCGTCCTGGTGGTTCCATGACAGCCCCGAAGGCATGCGCCGGTTCCGTAGCCAGGTGACCGAGACCGCCGGCCTGTACAACACCGTCGGCTTCAACGACGACACCCGCGCGTTCCTGTCGATCCCGGCGCGCCATGACCTCAGCCGCCGCATCGACTGTGGCTGGCTGGCGGAGATGGTGGCCGAGCACCGCATCGAGCTGGACGTGGCCGAAGACCTGGCGCCCAAACTCGCCTACCAGTTCGCCAAGGACGCCTACAAGTTGTGACGACTGTTTCCAGGCTCGACGCCGGCCAGTTGGACGGGCTGCCCGGATCGGCCCGACAACCCTGCTATGACCACAATGCGACGACCATCGGCGTGGTTCACCTGGGGCTGGGCGCTTTCCACCGTGCCCACCAGGCGGTTTTCTTCGATGACCTCCTGGCCGCCGGCGAGTCGGGCTGGGCCATTGCCGGCGTGTCGATGCGCAGTGCCGGCGTGCGCGACCAGCTGGCGCCGCAGGATGGGTTGTACACGCTGGTCTCGCTGGATGGCGACCAGGTAGAGGACCGCATCATCGGCGCGATTTCCGAAGCATTGTTCCTGGGTGAAGAGCGTGAGCGCGTCGACGAGTTGCTGGCCTCTGCGGACACGAAGCTGGTCACCTTGACGGTCACCGAAAAAGCCTACTGCCTGGCCTCGCTGGATGGCGGCCTGGATTTCGACCACCCCGGTATCGTCCATGACGTGGCGCACCCGGACACGCCGGGGACCGTACCCGGATTACTGTGCCGCGCCCTGGCCCGCCGTCGTCACGAAGGCCTGGCACCGCCAACCATCATGTCCTGCGATAACCTGCCGAACAACAGCACCCGGCTGCGCCGCGCCATCCTCGACTTCGCTGACCGGGCAGAGCCGGGGCTGGGCGACTGGTTGCGCGCCGAAGGCGCCTTCCCCAACACCATGGTCGACCGCATCGTGCCGCGCACGACCGAGGCCGATCGCGAAGCCCTGGCCACGCGCCTGGGCGTCGACGACCACGGCATGGTCAAGGCCGAGCCGTTCACGCAGTGGGTGATCGAAGATCGTTTCTGCAATGGTCGTCCGCCGCTGGACCGGGTTGGCGCCACACTGGTTGACGATGTCGAGCCCTATGAACTGATGAAGCTACGCTTTGTACTCGGTTCACACTCGTCCATCGCCTACCTGGCCTGCCTGGCGGGCATCAAGTACGTGCACGATGCCATGGACACTGCCATCGGTGACCTGGTCGCGCAGATGATGGAGCACGAAGCGCAGCCGGTCACCGCCCTACCCCCTGGATTCGATATCGCCGCCTACCGCGCCACGTTGCTGGCGCGCTTCAGCAACGCCGGCATCATGCACCTGGCGGCGCAGATCGCCATGGATGGGTCGCAAAAAGTGCCGATCAGGTTGCTGGGTACGATTCGCGCCTGTATCGAGGCCGGTCAGCCATTCGACCGGCTGGCGCTGGCTGTTGCGGCGTGGATTCGTTACGCCAGCGGCACGGGGCTCAATGGCGAATCATTTGACGTCGATGACCCGATGGCCGCCGAGCTGGCCGCGATTGGCCGCGAGGCGGGTGATGATGACAAGGCACTACTGGATGGATTCCTTGCGGTACCGGCGATTTTCCCGGCAGAGCTGTCGCAGCACCCGGCATTCCGCGATTCCGTGGGACGTTGGCTGTTGGCATTAACTGAGGAAGGCGCGCTGGCGTGCGCGGCGCGCGCTGCCTAGCCTACTGATCCGGGGGCTGCTTTTCTTTTGCTTTGCGCTGCTGCAGGCGCTTGCGATCAGGCACCATGAAGTCACGTAGCCCGTCATCCTCCGGGGTCTTCAGCCAGTCCGGTGGAAATGGCGCGGCCGGAGAGCCTTCACGATTGCGCGAGTGTGCGCCGGGGCCCCACTTCTCGGTGTAAGGGATCACGTGTGCACGGTCATTGTTGGCCAGGCGCTTGAACAACTCCTCGCGCATTCGCACGCGGACATCCAGGAACTGCGGATCCTCGATCAGGTTGTTCATTTCCCGGGGGTCGTTCTCCAGGTCATAGAGTTCTTCGATGTCCCAGACGCCGTGGTACTGGATCAGCTTGAAGCGCTCCGTTCGCAGCGCGAACGTCGTCGGCGTCATCGGGTAATTGAACTCCCAGTAATACTCGTAGAGCAGGTCGTCGCGCCAGTCCGGCAGGCTCTTGCCCTGCGCCAGCGGCAGCATGCTGGCGCCCTCGAACTGCGGCGGCATGGTGTCCACACCGGCGATGTCCAGAACGGTCGGTCCGATATCGATACCGGCGACGATCCTGTCCACGGTGCGGCCCGGCTCATCGATGCCCGGGTAACGCATCAGCATCGGTACACGCATCGACTCCTCGTAGGCATTGCGCTTGTCGATCAGGCCGTGCTCACCGAACATGAAGCCGTTGTCGCCCATCAGGATGACGATGGTGTCGTCGGCAAGATCGTTGCCTTCCAGCCAGTCCTGGATGCGGCCAATGCTGTCGTCGACGGCGGTCAGCGCGCGGTGGTACTGGCGCTTGTACTCCTGCACATCCAGGGTGCTGTGATAGGGAAAATCGACGCCATGCCAGCTATTGCGCTGGTTCTTCACCCACATTGGCTTGCCGCGATAGTTCTCTTCGGTATCCGCCTGGCTGGCCGGCACCGGGATCTCGGCTTCGGCGTAGAGGTTCTCGTAGCGCCTGGGCGGCTTGAAGTCAGCATGTACCGCCTTGTGCGACAGGTAGACGAAAAACGGCTTGTCGTCATCACGCAGGCGCTGCAGCCAGTCGATGGTGTAGTCCGTCAGCTCGTCGGTGATGTAGCCGGTCTGCGGTACGCGCTCGCCGTTGATATTGAAGGTATTGACCTTGCCGTTGCGCTTTACCGGGTAGTAGTGCCCCTGCCCTGCAAAGCTCAGCCAGTGATCGAAACCCGGCTGGGGGCGATCGAGCTCGCCATGCGACGAACCGGCCTCGCCCATGTGCCACTTGCCGAAAAACGCGGTCTGGTACCCCTGCTCTTGCAGGTATTCCGGGAAAAAGCGCGCGCCTGAGCTGACACCGGAGTTGTTATCTACCACGCCGTGGTTATGCATGTACTGCCCGGTGAGGATCGATGCGCGGCTCGGCGAGCAAAGTGACGTGGTCACGAAGGCATTGCGAAAATGCACGCCCTCGGCCGCCATGGCGTCGATGTGCGGCGTCTGCAGGATGGGGTTCAGGAACCCCATTTCATCGTAGCGCTGGTCGTCGGTCAGGATGAAAATGACATTGCGCGGTGCCGCGCTTGCCTCTGCCGTAACGATAAACAGCCCGGCCAGGCACAAGGCAACCTGGAACAGGCGGGGCAGGTCGTGGAACTTCAACGAATCGCTCAGTACCAGCGATTGCCGCCGATGCTCATGTACCCGTGGTCGCCGATGGGCACACCCACATTCAGGCCGACACCGACATTGCCACTGCAGCCAGACAGCGCCAGCGTCGCAATGACCAACAGGCTGGTGCCCAACCATTTGATCCGGTTTTTCATCTGGGATTTCATGGTTATCTCCCTCATTTGTCCAGCGGGCCCAGCGCCAGTACGGCACCGGTCGGGTCGGTGATGATCGCCAGGTTGCCGTCACGCACTTTGGCGGAAGGCGCCATCACAACGTTGCCGCCCAGCGACGCCGCCTTGCTGGCTGCAGACGCCGGGTCGACAACAGCAAAATGGGTCAGCCAGAGCGGTGAAACCTGGTCATTGGGGCGGTCCTGGATACCGGCGCGGGCCACGCCGCCCCGGTTCAGGGTGTGGTACTCACCGCCATTGCGCCACGTGGTCGTGACTTCATAACCCGCCGCTTCCAGATAGAACGCCGACGCAGATACATCGTTGGCAGCCAGCAGCTCATTCCAGGTGACGTCGCCCACATGTTGGGTCGGCGGATCCTGCGGGTCGCCGACATGGCTGTCGAGAAACCCGACCACTGCGCCCTGGGCATCACGGGCCACGGCGGCACGCGCGAAGCTGCCGACTTCGCGGGGGGCAACCACCATGGCGCCGCCCAGCCGGGTCACAGCCGCTGCCGACGCATCGACATCGGGCACGGAGATGTAGCCCAGCCAGCGGGAGTAGTCGACACCGTTGCCGGGGTCTTCAACTTCGATCATGCCGCCCAGGATCCGCCCGCCGGCGCCGACGACCAGTGTGTACGGCCCACCTTCAGGGCGCTGGGTGTCGCGGAAGGACCAGCCGAACAGGCTGCCATAGAATGCTTTGGCCGCGTCGATGTCGTCGGTCACCAGGTCATGCCAAACAAACTTCCCGTGCAGGGGGGCATCGCTTAATGGCGTGTTCTCAAAGACATCTTCGGTCGTTGCGCAGGCCGCCAGGGACAGCGCAACGAAAACGGTAAACAGCTGTTTAATCATCATCTTCCCCCAACGGGTCTGTAACCGTGGATTGCATCCAGTGTATATCACTCCGGTTTCTCGGCGTGGCCGCCGAAAGCATGGCGCATGGCCGACAGCACCTTGCCGGCATACTCGCCTTCATCGCGTGATGAAAACCGGTCGAAAACGGCGGCACTGATCACGTGCAGCGGCACGCCGGCCTCGATGGCTGCCTGCACCGTCCAGCGGCCTTCGCCGGAATCCGATACCCGGCCGGCGAACTTCGACAGCGCCGGGTCGGCGTGCAATGACTGCGCCGTCAGGTCCAGCAGCCACGAACCGACCACGCTGCCGCGGCGCCACAGCTCCGTGACCTTGTCGATTTCAAAATCAAACTGGAAATGTTCCGGTTGGTCCAGCGGCGTGGTTTCCGCATCGCGCTCCCGGCCTTCGTGGCCAATACCACCGTGGGCGAGCAGGTTCAGGCCTTCAGCGTAGGCGGCCATCAGGCCGTACTCAATACCGTTATGAACCATTTTCACGAAGTGCCCGGCACCGGTCGGGCCGCAGTGCAGCCAACCCTGTTCCTCTGGTGTCGGCTCCCCTTTTCGACCCGGGGTTCTCGGCGCCGAATCTGCTCCGGGCGCAAGCGCCTCGAAGACCGGCTGCAACCGCTTCACCACCGCTTTTTTGCCGCCAATCATCAGGCAGTACCCGCGTTCCGCACCCCAGACGCCACCGCTGACGCCACAGTCGACGTAGTGGATGCCGAGCTCCGAAAGCGTGGCCGCGCGCCGGATATCATCCGGATAGTGGCTGTTGCCGCCGTCAATGAGCACATCATCATCGTCGAGTAAGGGGGCCAGCTGTTCGACCAGGCCGTCGACGAACGCGACCGGCACCATCATCCACACATGGCGCGGTGGCGGCAGGGCATCGACCAGTTCGGCAATCGAACTGGCGCCATCGGCACCGTTGGCGGACAGCGCGGCGACGGCTTCATCATTCACGTCGTAGGCCACCACTTCATGGCCGGCGTTAATCAGCCGCTGCGCCATGCTGCCGCCCATGCGGCCCAGCCCGATCATGCCGATGCGCATGGCGTTACTTTGCCGCCCGGGCGTCGTAGACCACCACCCGGTCGACCATCGGTGTGACCATGTCGGCAAATGCGACATGCAGGGGATGCACCTGGTAGGCCGCCTGGCCCGCCTCGTCATCGAAATAGAGAATCTCCGATGCCGACCAGCTGTGGTCGACCACGCCCCGGGCTTCGGTACTGGCCGGCACGCCGACGTGCACCGCGCGGACGGTGGGAATTTCACCCAGGCCCTTGATGCCTTCAAGCAGTTTCTCGAGGTCTTCGGCAGAATCCGGGTTCTTTAACCAGAAGAATACGTGGTGGACCAGGGGATAGTCCGCCACGGTGGCCGCCTGCGCGGATCCACTACCGGTCATGGCAACACCAGCCGCCGCCGCGGTGCCGGCCAGGAACTGCCGCCTTCCGGCGCCGCTCATGGCTGCTCACCCTTAACCCCGGCCAGTTCGGCACGCCGGGCGGCGGCATGGGTACATTCTGCCCGGTTCCCCGGATCACTGAATTGGGCATTGTCGGGCGGCGCAGAAGAACCCGGTGTCGGCGGGTTCATCGCACTGCCATTGACCGGCGCCCGGGACGCGGCGTCCTCACACCAGGTCTGCTCGTATGCCGCGGAGCCGGGCTCGGGGCCAAAATCAAGTGTGGAACAGGCGGATATGGCCAGCGCGGCGGTGGCCACGGCCAGCAATCCGGCGCCACGAAATCCAGTGATTTTCATCTCGACAACTCCTCCAGGAAATCCTGTCACTGCGGCGAGTGTAACCCGATCATGCTGCCCTCGCAGGCGCGGCCGCTCACGGCGACAGGTGACAGATCACGTTGCGCCGGCCTTGATGGTGCCGGTGCTCCCACAGGTAGATACCCTGCCAGGTGCCCAGCGCCAGTTTGCCGCCCATGACCGGAATCGACAGTGATGTGGCGGTCAGTGATGCCTTGATATGCGCCGGCATGTCATCGGGGCCTTCCGCGGTGTGGGTGTAAATCGGATCGTTCTCGGGTACCAGGCGGTTCAGCCACTGTTCCAGGTCGTGGCGGGCGCTGGGATCGTAGTTTTCCTGCACCAGCAGGCTGGCCGAGGTGTGCTGGATGAACAGGTGGCAGACGCCGTCATCAATGCCGGCATCGCGCACCTCAGCGCGTACGGCATCGGTAATGTCCTGAAGCCCCTGGCCCCTGACTTCGACGGTAACGCGTGTCGCCAACCTTCGCTCCCTGGTCTGGTGTGGTCTGGTCAATAGACCCAAATATAATGCACGATGGTCGTCCATGCCGGTAGGGAGTCAGCCATGGTCCAGTCCAAAGCCGCCACACCCGAGCAGTACCTGGAAGAATTGCCGGATGAGCGCCGCAGCATCATGCGCCGCCTGCACGAGGCCATCACCGCCAACCTGCGCGGCGGCTTTGTATCCGTGATGAATTACGGCATGCCTGGCTACGTGGTACCCCACTCGATTTATCCCGACGGCTATCACTGCAACCCAAAACTGCCCCTGCCCTACATGAGCCTGGCCTCGCAAAAGCAGTACATCAGTGTTTACCACATGGGTTTGTACGCCGAATCCGGCGCCCTGGACTGGTTCCTGTCCGAGTACGCCGACCGCGTGGGCGGCAAGCCCGACATGGGCAAATGCTGTATCAGGTTTCGCAAGGCCGACCAGGTGCCCGTGGCGCTCGTTGGTGAACTGGCGGGTCGCTTTACCACGGCCGACTGGATTGCGGCGTACGAGCGAACAATCCGCCGTTAACGCCACCCTGGCGCCGCGGCCACCTTAAAATTGTCGGACTCACCACGGATGCTCTATGCTCTTTAACAGGCATTCCTGAATCCGACCAATAATAATGAGCTCAATGGGCAATCTTCTGATGTACCCGTCTTCTCCGGCCGGGCGCAAACTGGCTGCGTTCGCCTGCCTGCTATCCATGTCCAGCGCCTTCGCTGAATCGCCAGTGGCCGCACTGGGGCGGCTGGAACCGCAGGGTGGCATTGTCCGCATTGCGGCGCCTTCCACGCCGCTGTCACTGGCCGGCTCGGTGCTCTCCAGCCTTGAAGTGGCCGAGGGCGACATGGTCGAGAAAGGCCAGTTGCTGGCTGTCACCGATGCGGAGCCTGCTTTGCAAACTGCGGTGAACACCGCCCGGGCCGAACTGGACCTGCAGGTGCGCGCTGCCGAGGCCGCGGAAAGCCGTGCCGACGAGGCCTGTATCAAGGCTGACGTGGTCGGCCGTGAAGCCGGTCGCCGCGAGCAGTTGCTGGGCAAGCAATTGGCGTCCCAGGAGGAAGTCGAGCAATCACGCGGTCAGGCGACGGCGCTGGCGGCCACCTGCCAGGCGGTCCGTGCCGATGCCCGGGTCGCTGCGGCGGCCATCGAGACCGCACGCGCGCGGCTGGCCCAGCGCGAAGCCGAATGGCGTCGGGCATACGTTTACGCGCCTTTCGCTGGCCGGGTACTGCACATCAGTGCCGAACCCGGCGAGTATGTCGGCACCGAGGGCATCCTTGAACTTGGCCGGGTCGGGCAGATGCTGGCCATCGCCGAAGTACACGAGACCGACATCGGCCGGGTCGCCGTCGACATGCCCGCCCGTGTCGAAAGCGCCGCATTACCCGGGCCACTCACCGGGCGCGTGACGTTTATCCGTCCCAAGGTCATGAAGCAGGATGAGATCGGCACCGACCCCGCGGCGCGCAAGGACGCGCGAATTATCGAGGTTGGCATTGCCCTGGACGATTCCACTGCGGCCGCGGCCCTGACCAATCTCCAGGTCGAAGTGCTGATCAACGGCGAATGAACGCCCCGCTCGGCTGGACCCAGTTGCGCCACCGGCCATTACGCCTGTTGGTCGCGTTGGCGGGGATCGGCTTTGCCGTGTTACTGATCATGATGCAGCTGGGCTTCCGTGCTGCCTTGTTTGACAGCGCCGTTCGTATCCATGAACGGCTCGAATACGACATCGCGCTGTTCTCGCCGGACAGCGTGTTCATCGTGCGCCCGCAGACGTTTTCCATTCGCCGGCTTTACCAGGCCCTGGGCGACGTCGAAGTCGCCGATGTCACACCCGTCCATATCTTTCCGGCGGTCTACAAGAACCCCTGGACCGGCCAGCGCCGCAGTATCAACACGCTCGGGTTCGATACCAACGGCGCCTGGCTGAATACGCCCGGCATCGATGCCGTGCAACCCCTGCTGACCCGCCAGGACGCCGTCGCCATCGACCTGAGCTCGCGGCCTGAGTTCGCACCGCCGGACAGGACGCTGGCCGAGGCACTGGCCGAGTCGGGCACGCTGACCACCGAGGTCAATGACCGCGAAATCGACATCGTCGGCGGTTTCCGGATGGGTACGTCGTTTGGTATCGACGGCAGCCTGGTGACCAGCGTTGAGAACTGGTTGCGGCTGTTTCCCGATCGCGGCCGTGAAGATATCCAGCTGGGGTTGCTGAAGCTCGCACCCGGGGCAGATGCTGACGTGACTCGCGACCGGCTGCGCGAGGCACTGCCGAAAGATGTCCTGGTGATGACCCGGGCCGACTTTATCGCCCGGGAAACGGCGTACTGGAACTCGGCCACGCCGATCGGCTACATCTTTGCTTTCGGCGCCATCATGGGGCTGCTGGTCGGTGCCATCATCGTCTACCAGATCCTGTTTGCCGATGTCAGCGAGCACCTGCCTGAATACGGCACGCTGCGCGCCATCGGCTATTCATCCAGTTTTGTCTCCGGCATTGTCCTGCAGCAGGCCGGCATTCTTGCGGTGCTGGGCTTTGTCCCGGGCATTGCCGCGGCAGCGTGGCTGTATGGCAAGGCCGCTGCGGCCACCAGCCTGCCGCTGGTGGTAACGCCGGAACGTGCCGGACTGGTATTTGCCATGACGCTCGGCATGTGTGCCTTCTCCGCCTGGCTGGCGGTGCGCCGGGTGCGCCGTCTTGACCCTGCTGACGTGTTCTGACGACGCCGATTCGATGCCCCACCCACCCGTAAACATCGAAGCGCTGGGCCATGCCTATGGCAGGGGCGAACTGCGCAAACAGGTTCTTGAAGACATCAGCCTGGAAATCCCCGAAGGTGAAATCGTCATCGTCACCGGGCCGTCCGGGTCGGGCAAAACCACGCTGCTGACCCTGGTTGGCGCGCTGCGCTCGGCGCAACAGGGCAGCCTGAAGGTGCTGGGCGAAGAGTTGCGCGATGCCCGGCCGGCGACGCTGGAACGGGTACGCCGCCGCATCGGCTTCATTTTCCAGCAGCACAACCTGCTGGCGGCCCTGACCGCGGTGCAGAACGTCGAGCTGGGGGCGCGGGTGAGCGGTACACGTTCTGCCGGTGAGCGCACCAAGGCCGCCCGGGCCATGCTCGAACAGGTCGGTATGGCGGCGCACCTTCACCACCGCCCCGACGCCCTGTCCGGCGGCCAGCGCCAGCGCGTCGCCATTGCCCGGGCGCTGGTCGGGCGCCCCGCCATGTTGCTGGCCGACGAGCCGACCGCCTCGCTCGACAGCCATTCAGGACGCGAGGTTGTCGACCTGATGCAACAGCTGGCGCGCGAGGAAGGCACCACTATTTTGCTGGTGACCCACGACAACCGGATTCTGGATATCGCCGACCGCATCGTCCACCTGGAAGACGGCCGGTTACAGACCTATACCGAGTCGGTGATCGCCGAGAACCGGCGAATGATGGATACCCTGGCGCACAACATGAACCGGCGTGACATGGATGCGGTCATTGAAGGGCTCGATGAGCGCGGCTTCCGGAATCTGCTGGAAAACATCACCGCCGAATCGCAGCAGTTTATCGACGCCACTGCCCGGGCCGGTGACCGCGCCTATGCCAGCCTGTTACGGCGCGGCCTGTTTGCCTTCACCCGCAAGCTCGCCGCCATGCTCAACGCCGATCGCGCGTCACTGTTCCTGGTCGAAGGCGACCTCCTGCGCCTGGTAGTGGCCGACAACCTGGACCAGCTGGGCACGGTCACCGTGCCGGTCGGCAAGGGTATCGTCGGCGCGGTGGCGGCGTCCGGTAATGCCATTCGCGTGGCCGATGCGTACGAAGATCAGCGTTTTAACCGCGAGATTGACCGCCAGACCGGCTACCGCACCCGCTCCATTCTCAGCCTGCCGGTCCGTGACCATGAAGGCAACGTATTTGCGGTCGCGCAACTGCTCAACCGCCGCGACGGCGCACCCTTTGACGCGAACGACGAAGATCGCTTCAGCGAGTTCATGGCCTCTATCGGCGTCATCTTCGAGTCGTTTAAACTGCTCAGCGACACGACCGGCACCACGGAAGGATTCCGATCATGAGTCAGATTGACCGACGGGTCAGGGAAATCATCGAGGGCTATTTCGGCCCGAATGTAGACGACGCCGTCTATGCCGCGCTCAAGCCCTGGGACCTGAAAGGCGGTGATTGGCTCTTCCACAAGGGTGACACCGGCGACGCACTGTATTTCCTTGTCCGGGGCAGGCTTCAGGCCTATGCCGGGGAGTCAGCGGACGACTCCACGCGGTTCATTGGTGAGGTCCGGCCCGGCCAAAGCGTTGGCGAGGCCGGCCTGCTCACCGGACAACCACGCAGCGCCGGTATCCGCGCCAGCCGTGACAGCCTGCTGATCCGCCTGGAAAAAGCCGATTTCGAGCGCCTGGCGGGTGAACACCCGGGCATGGTCATGAAACTGGCCGCCCACGTCGCCCGCCTGATGCAACAGAACCTGGCCGGCCAGCAACAGCGCGGTGGTGGCTTCAGCACCGTCACCCTGCTGACGATCCATGACAGCCGTCGCGCCCGGAATGCTGCCGAACAACTGGCCCGCCGCCTGGCTGACGAGAACGGCGCGTTATGGCTGCGTACTGACCGCCTGGACGAGTTGGGTGCGCCCACCGGGGCATCGGTCGAACCCATGGAGTTGCCGGAGCGCCTGAAGCAATGGCTGGCTGACCAGGAGAACGAACACCCGCTGGTGGTCTACCAGTGCGGCCCCGGCGACAGCGCCTGGACCCGGTTCGCGGTCCGCCAGGCGGACATCGTCATGGCGGTGGCGGATACAGCAGAAGCGAGCGAACTTGCACCGATCGAAGACCGGCTCGCACAGGCCGGTGTTAATGCGCCAGCCGCACAGGCGCTGGCGCTGGTGCGCCCCGCAGGTACCGACATTGGCGGCACCGCCAGCTGGATCGGGAACCGGCCGGTCGATTTCCACCTGCACCTGGGCGAAGACGGCGACGCCGACCTGGCACGAATCACCCGTGTACTTTCCGGCCGCGCGGTGGGGCTGGTACTCGGTGCCGGTGCCGTGCGTGGATTGTCCGAACTGGGCGTTTACAAGGCGATGGTTGAGGCCGGTGTGCCGGTCGACTGGGTTGGGGGCAGCAGCATCGGCTCCATCGTCGGCGCCGCCATTGCCCATGGCTGGGATCCGGACAAGGCGATCGACGTGGCCCGCGAGGCCTTCGTCAAGGGCCGTCCGTTTTCCGACTACACGCTGCCGCTGGTGTCACTGATCCGCGGCAAGCGCATGACCCGGCTGCTGGAATCCCTGGTCGATGCGGATATCGAAGACCTGCCGCTGCCCTACTTCTGTGTGTCCAGCAAACTCGACCGGGGCGAGGTCCACGTCCACCGTCGCGGCTCCCTGGTCAGCGCCATCCGCGCCAGCGCCGCGCTGCCCGGTGTGTTGCCGCCGGCCGTCGTGGACTCGGAGCTGGTGGTCGACGGCGCCGTGCTGAACAATCTGCCGGTGGATGTCATGGAGCGATTTCCCGTGGGTACGATCATCGCGATCGATGTGTCTTCACGGCATGTCCGCCAGGTGGATTACGGCGAGACCCCATCGTCCTGGGCCATCCTGCGCAGCCGCTTGCTGCCTTTCACCCGTCGCCAGCGCGTGCCGGGACTGGCGACGCTGATCATGCGTTCCACCGAAATCGGCACGTTGCTGCAATCCAGGGCCCACGGCGAACGCGCCGACCTGCTGATCAACCCGCCGGTGCGCCAGTTCGGCCTGACCGATGTCAGCGCCTACGACCAGGTGGTCGAGGCGGGCTACCAGCACGCGCGCGAAATCTTTGCTAACTGGACACAGCCATGAACCGACGCGGCCTGGCATTGCTCCTGGTGGTTGTCTTACTGGCCGCCTGCTCACCGACGGAACCGTTCCTGCACAGCGTTGAGGGCACGGCCCGTCCCTGGACCCACGAACAGTTCGATGACCCTGGCCAACGGGTCACCTTCGCCCTGGTTTCGGACCTGACCGGGGGTGAGCGCCCAGGTGTGTTCGCGGCTGCCGTCGAACAGCTGAACCTGCTGGCCCCGGAACTGGTGCTCAACGTCGGCGACCTGATCGAAGGCGAAACCACGGACACCGCGATGCTGGCCGCTGATTGGGACGCGTTTGATGAACGCGCGGAACGCAGCCATGCGCCGGTGTTCCGTGTCGGCGGCAACCACGACCTCAGCCACCCGGCATCGTGGTCGGTATGGGAACAGCGCCACGGCCCACGCTATTACCATTTCGTCTACCGCGACCTGCTGTTTTTGGTGCTGGACACCGAGGACAATACGCCGGAGCGGCAGATGGAGATCGAGCAGGTGCGCGAGAACAGCATGGTGCTGATCCGCGAAAAAGGCTGGGGCGCTTTCGACCAGACCGAGTACAGCCGGCTGGAGGAACGGATTTCCGGCCGCATCGGCAGGCAGCAGGCCGACGACATGATTGCCGCCATCGATGCCCACCCGGACGTGCGCTGGACCTTCGTGCTGATGCACAAGCCCGCCTGGAAACGTCCCGGCGAGGAAAACTTCTCGCGCATTGAGACCGCCCTGCAGGACCGCGACTACACCGTCTTCAATGGCCACGAGCATTTCTACGAACTCACCCGCCGCCATGATCGCGACTACATCCAGCTGGGCACCACCGGCGGCTTCCAGCCGGATCACCCGATGGCCATCGACCATGTCACCCTGGTGACCGTGGTTGGTGATGACGTCAACATTGCCAACCTGCGGCTGTCCGGTATCTTTGATCGCTTCGGCGAAACACCCGGCCCGGCAGAAGTTGTGGGGTCAGAGTAGGGGGTCAGAGTAAAGGGTCAGAGTAAACCCGCCTGGCGCGCCTGCAAGACGCAACCTGCCCGCTTGGTTTACTCTGACCCTTTACTCTGACCCCGTCGCGCCGATGACTACAACACGCACACTGGAAGGCTTCTACGGCATCATCGCGTTCACGGCCGCTTACCTGCTGGCGGCAACGGCATGGGTGATCCATGTCGGTGATCTCGAGTTTCTCGCCTATATCGCCATCATGTTGGTGCTTGCCGGCGTAGTCTGGCTGGTGCACCGGCGCGTGGGGCTGCCCCGGGCACTGGTGGCTTGCCTGAGTATCTGGGGCGCGCTGCACATGGCCGGCGGACTGGTGCTGCTACCGGATGGCTGGGACGTAGGTGAGAAATCCAACGTGCTCTACAACTGGCATATCGCCGGGCCCAACTTCAAGTACGACCAGCTGGTCCATGCATTCGGTTTCGGCACGACAACCTGGATGTGCTGGCGTGGCCTGCTGTCGATGGCGCCGGACATCAAACGACCACCCAGCGCCGGTGCGTTGCTGATTTGCGCGGCTGCCGGCATGGGGTTTGGCGCACTTAACGAAGTGATCGAGTTCATCATCACCGTGCTGGTGCCGGAAAACAACGTGGGTGGCTACGTGAATACAGCCATGGACCTGGTCTACAACACCATCGGCGCCGCGACGGCTGCCCTGCTCATCCGCTGGGCGAACCGCGCGAGCCTGGGGTCAGATTGACCCTCTACTCTGACCCCGTCCCTCCGAAAAACCAGATCAGGCCATACACCAGCACCGACACGATGACGTAACCGAACTCCACCCACTGGCGCCGCCGCGGCGACCGGTTGGCGCCGGTCACCTCGAGCACAAAGTGGTACAGCAGGAAGGTATAGAGCACGTAGTAGAGGAACGGGATGACGTGTGTCGCCCAACCATAGTCTGACGCCGACTTGTTGAACCAGCCCAGGATCCAGTTGATCTGGGCGTAGATGCCAAACAGCCCGAGCGCGGCATTGATGAACATCCATTTCACCCGGTCGACGCCGAAGATCGCCAGGTAGAAAATCACGTAAACGAACACGGCGAATCCGCCATGCATGTACAGGAAGGTCAACGGCGGCCCCTGGTCCGCGTAGGCCATGAAAAAACCCGACAGGCCAAAGGCCAGCATGTGCAGGCCGAAAAACGGGTAGATCATGTACCATGGAACCACTTCGCCCTGCTGGTACAGCTTGCCGTTGATGGTCAGGTCGGAGTGGAGTTGCAGTGCCTCGTCCTTTGTTGGTGCCATACGTTGTCGTCATAACGATAACGCATTGAATGTCTATACTGAACAAATGGCGCCGTTCACTGGCTCAACGGCACCAATCAGAAAAACAGAGAATCTGGAGGAGAGCATGATGGAGCTTAAAATCAAGATTGCACTTAAATTTTTTCTACCCGTAATTCTCATCATTCTTGTCTTGACCCCGGCCGTCGCCGATACCGACGACCTCCCGGTGGAACAGGCAGTGCTCACCATGGCGCCACAGGTGCCGCCACCCATCGACCGCGACCATCCCGCCAAGGTCATTGTCAGCGTCGACACCACGGAACAAATTGGCCGCCTGGCTGACGGCGTTGAGTACGTTTTCTGGACTTTTGGCGGATCGGTGCCCGGGCCGTTTATTCGCGTGCGCAAGGGCGACTTGGTCGAGTTTCACCTGAATAACCGCCCCGATTCCAAGATGCCGCATAACATCGACCTTCACGCGGTGACCGGACCGGGTGGCGGCGCCACGTCGTCGTTCACGGCGCCCGGCCATACGACGCAATTTTCGTTTACGGCGCTCAATCCGGGGCTATACGTTTATCACTGCGCTACCGCGCCGGTGGGCATGCACATCGCCAATGGCATGTACGGCCTGATCCTGGTTGAGCCCGAGGGTGGCTACCCGGAAGTGGACCGCGAGTTTTACATCATGCAAAGCGAGTTCTACACCAAGGGTGACTTTGGCGACGAGGGCCTGCGGCCGTTCGACATGGAGGAAGCGCTGGCTGAGAACCCAGATTACGTGGTCTTCAACGGCTCCGTCGGCGCGCTGCAGGGCGACAACAGTATCCATGCCGAGGTCGGTGAAACGGTCAGGCTGTATGTAGGTAACGGCGGCCCGAACCTGGTCTCCTCATTCCATGTTATCGGTGAGATTTTCGATACGGTGTATGTTGAGGGCGGTTCACTGGTCAATCACAACGTCCAGTCCACGCTGGTTCCCGCCGGCGGCTCGGCCATTGTTGATTTCAAGCTGGAGGCACCGGGCGACCTGCACCTGGTTGATCACTCCATCTTCCGCGCCTTCAACAAGGGAGCACTGGGCACGATTTCCGTGGGTGGCGCCGCCGACAAGGTGGTCTACTCAGGGCAGCAGTACGAAGGCATCTACCTGCCGGAAGGCCAGGCGGAGCAGGTCGTCAGCAACGTCCCGGCATCGCCCGTGGCGACAAGCCAGGAGGAACGCATGCTGTTTGGACAGCGCGTTTACGAGCGCAACTGCATGGCCTGTCACCAGTCACAAGGCCAGGGCCTGCCCGGCGCATTTCCACCGCTGGCAGAATCGGACTACCTGCTGGACGACACGGACCGGGCTATCGACGTGTTGCTTGACGGCCTGGCGGGTGAAATCACCGTCAACGGCGTGACCTACAACGGTGTCATGCCCGCAACACGGCTTACGGATGAGGAGGTGGCCAACGTGCTGACGTACGTGCTCAACAGCTGGGGCAATGAAGGCGGTGTCATTGAGCCCGCGGACGTCGCCGGACACCGCGCGGCCAACTGAATCAGGTCAATGCTGACCGCCCTGCGCGCTGCATTAACGGCCGGCCTGTTGCTGACCTCCGCCACGTTTACTGCGGCGTACGGTCAGCAGGCAGCGCCAGCCGCGGACATGGTTCGCATCAACGCCGGTGAGTATTCGCCGTTGTTCAAGGGTGCCGATGGCCCCAGGCGTATCCGCGTCGAGGCGTTCTGGTTGGATCGTCACGCCGTGACCAACGCCCAGTTTGCAGCATTCATACGGGCAGAACCACGCTGGGCGCCGGACAACATCAAGCCGGTGTTCGCCGATGACACGTACCTGGATCATTGGCGGGAACACGACCCAACGGCTGCCGATGGCATTGGCAACCAGCCAGTGACCAACGTGTCGTGGTTCGCCGCACGGGCCTACTGCAAGGCCCAGGGCAAACGGTTACCCACAGAAGATGAATGGGAACTGGCTGCCGCGGCAAGCGAAACGGAACCCAACGGCACCGATGACGCCGCGTTCCGGGCGCGTATCCTGGAGTGGTATTCGAAACCGGCTATCACCCGCCTGCCGGCCGTTGAAGACACCTGGACAAACTACTGGGGCGTCAGCGGCATTCATGGCGTCACCTGGGAACTGGTCGATGACTTCAACACCGCGCTGGTCAGCGGCGAATCCCGCGGCGACGCGGCACTGGAAAACAAGCTCTACTGCGGCGCCGGCGCCGCAGCAGCGATTGACCCGTCCGACTACGCTGCATTCATGCGTTATGCCATGCGCAGCAGCTACCGGGCAAAATCCACGCTGCGTTCGCTGGGTTTTCGCTGCGCAAGTGACAACAAAAACCAGACGGTGGTATCTCAATGAACCGAATCAAGTTGGCTGGCATGATCTGCCTGCTCGGAACTGCGTGTACCGCAGCACCGCTACAGGCAGATACCGGGCAATTGCCGGATGATTCCGTGTATCACCTTGACTCGGAATGGCGTAGTCAGGAAGGAACGGAACTCATGCTCTCCGAACTTACAGGCCGGCCGCGCCTGTTGAGCTTTGTCTATACCTACTGTGAACATACCTGCCCGATGATCGTCGCACGGTTGAAAATGATTACTGACGCGCTTTCCGACTCGGAACGGGGCCAGATGCAAGTAACACTGGTCTCCCTTGACCCCGAACGCGACACGCCGTCCAGGATGAAGGCCTGGCTAGTTGAAAAGGACCTGGAAAGCCGCGACTGGCTGATGCTGCACGGCAACCCGGATGAAGTGCTTGAGTTCGCAGCCATGCTCGGCGTGCGCTATCGGCCCATGGGCGAGAGTGATATCGCCCACTCCAACATGATTACCCTGCTCGACAGACAGGGCGTGGTGCGATACCAGTCCAAGGGCCTGGGGGATGATCCGGCGGATGTTATCGAGGCCATCGAATCCACCGTCACCGAATCCGAGTGAGGGTCAGCGTGGCCGGTGCTGGAGGAGACCGCTACAATCAGCGGAATCACTTAGCTGACGTCGATTCAGATGCCGACAACCACCCAACATTTCCTGGACGTGTTTCCGCTGCCATGGCTGTTCGTCCTGACCCTTGCCCTGATGGTGGTCAGCATCGAGATTGGCTTCTTTGTCGGCCGGCGGCGCCCTGAGCGCATTGTGAAAGCACAGACCTCCCAGGTCCGCGCCATCATGGGCGCCGGCCTGGGCCTGCTGGCGTTCATCCTGGCGTTCACCTTTGCCACCGGCCAGTCCCACTACGAAGTCCGCGTGCAGGGGCTGGTTGAAGAAACCCGCCTGGCCCGCACCGCGTGGCTGCAGACCGAGTTCCTGGCGGAACCGCGCCGCTCAGAGGCGCGGGAACTGCTGCGCGAGTACGTCCAGGTGCGGGTCGAGGGCGAACAGGCCCTGCGTGCTGCAGACCGGCCAGCTGTGCGGTCCGCCATCATCCGTTCAGAAGAAATCCACCAGCAACTGTGGGCCGTGGCGACAGCGCAACATCGCGCCGTCCCGCCGCAAAGCAACCTGGACCTGGAGCGCAACGACTTCCTGGCCTCGGTGATCGGCCTGATCGACATGCACGTGGTCCGCATCGAGGCTGCCCTGCTTAACCGGATCCCCAATACGATCTGGATGACGCTCTACCTGATGGCCGTGCTGTCGATGCTGGTCATGGGCTACCAGGCCGGGCTGGTCGGCCGGCGCAGCCCGATGGCGACCATGACCCTGGCACTGGCATTTTCGGCGGTGATGATGCTGATCACCGACCTGGACCGGCCGGTGATGAGCCTGTTTACCATCGACAACCAGATCATGATCGACCTGATGGACCAAATGCGGGTGCAGCAATAACCTATTTGCGACTCACCTGCCGCGGTATGGCCTGGCCTGCGGAGATCACCAGCAAGCCAAACAGTCCCAGCAGCGCCGCCATTAACGTGACCGCAACCGGCCCCATCACCGGTATGGCAATGACTGCCCGGATGCTGGCATTTACCGGAATACAGACCTGCCCCATGGCCCGATCGTCATCGGCGGTGCCCGAGTTGTTCTCGTCCCAGCACGCGTCGGCGACATTGGTCAGGTTGTTGGTCTGCGCCACCGTGGTGACAAAGGTGATCACGACCTCATTAGATAGCTGCGCCTCGCCGGCGTTGTCGGGCGCACCAAAGTCAGGGGCAATAATCGCCTCTACCTCGACCCGGTTCTCGACCGCGTTGTAGGTGGCCGACAGACACTGGCTGGCGCCGGTCGCATCACAGATCACCGAGCCACCGACATACTGCGCCGGCGACGGTATCGGGTCGTACACCTGTACCGGCAGGTTCAGGGTGTTCTGGTTGTTGAACCAGACCATGCGCCAGGTGACCTGGTGGTCATTCGTCTGCGTGACGGATTTACGGCCGGTCGGCGCGAACAGCGTGACCAGTGTCGACTCGTCATCAGTGTTGTTGGCCGGGGTCGGGTCGGGGCCGTTGCTGCCGTCATCGGCAATCGTGACCACGTTGTAGACCTCGGACTGGCCCGCGGGCAGCGGGTCGTCAACCTGCACCGCGAACACCGCCGTACCGCTGGCGCCGACCGGCATGGCGCCGATGTCCAGCGTACAGTTGGTGCCGGCCGGGCTGCCATCGGCACAACTCCACGCATACGGCGCGCTGCCGCTGGCAGAGTACGTTGTGCCGACGGGCACCGTTTCGCTGATGGCCACGCCGGTGGCGTCCTGGTCGCCCACCTGGAAGTACTCCAGCGTGTACGGAATGACGATACCCGGGTAGCCGATGATGGCGTTGTCGGTCTTGCTGATCACCAGGTCGGGCGCCGCCACGATCGGCGTGTCGTCGAAGGCCAGCGCGATGATGGGAATCCCCAGCGTTGCGTTACCGTCGTCGGCGATCAGTACTGAGTTATCGATCTGGGTGACGCCGGCCGGTATGGTCGGGTCGACACGGACGGCGAACCGGGCCTGTCCGGTACCGATGCCCTGACCTTGCAGGTCACCGACCTGCAGGGTGCAGGCGGTGCCGGGGCCGCTGCCATCCGGGCAGCTCCAGACGTCAGGCAGGCTCGCCGCTGCATCGAATACGGTGTAGTCCGGCACCGTGTCACGCAGGCGCACGCCGCTGGCGTCTTCGGTGCCGTTGTTCACGTAATCGAGCTGGTAGACCACGGTGCCGTTCGGCGAAGTGCTGATACCACCGTCGTCCTTGGTGATGTCCAGCACCGGCGCGGCGACAACGCGGGTATCCTCGTCGTCACTGTCGGTGTTGCCGCCATCGTCCTCGATCACCGCCGTGTTGAAGATCTGCGTCACACCGGTCGGCAGCGGGTTGTCCACCGTCACGGCAAAGTAAATGACGCCACCCTGCCCGGCGCCAAGATCACCGACGGAATAGGTACACACCGTTCCTGCCGGCGCACCGTCCGCGCAATTCCAGCCTGCCGTGGAACTGGCCAGGTTGAAGGTGGTGTTGGCCGGCACCGAGTCGGTAATAAACACGCCGGTATCGTCCTGGTTGCCGGTATTGGCGTAGGACAACTCGTAGAAGACCGTACCGCCGGCGCCGACCACGTCCGACAGGTCGGTCTTGGTAATAACGACATCCGGATCGGCGATGATCGGCACCACGGTGGGATCGTCGTCAGGCGTCGTTGCCGGGTCGTCGGACGGGAAGTCCGGAACCTCGTCGCTGGAAATCAGCGCCTGGTTAACGTACTCGTCGGGGCCGGTGGCCGGGTACGGGTATGGCACCAGCACGTCGTAGCTGAAGCTGACCGTCTGCCCGGCGGCAACGCTGGCGAAATCCACCTGGACGGTCATGTCGCCAGCGGTATTGCCGACCACGACCGTGCCGTCTGCGCTGGTCACGCTGCCCACCTGGAACGTACCGCCGTCATCAGGGTCATCGACCACGACAACATTGTTGGCCGGCGCATCGCCGGTATTTGCAACGGTCACCGTGTAGGTGATCACGTCACCCGGTTCAGCCGGTGACAGCGAGGCCGCCTTTTCCGAATCGAGGATCGGCAACAACAGGCTGTCGGTACCTTCCGCCGTGGTCTCACGCCCCGCCGGATCCTGCGCGGGCAAGGACAATGCAGCCGCCGCGGCCAGGTTGTCGACCGGGGTTTGCACGTACGGCACGACCAGTTCCATGCTGAATGTCACGGAACCGCTCTGGCCAGGCATGATGACCTGGTTGGGCGCTGGCGCATCCGGGTCGCCGGTCGGGCCGACGGTCACCGTGGTAACACCGCCCGCCGACGCTTCCGTGATCGACCAGCCGGCCGGCACGAAGACGGCCTCGAGGCTGCCGGGCACCCAGATCGTCTCGTCGAACTCATCGGTCACGAACGTGGAGAATGCCGGCGCGGTGCCCACATTCTCAACCGTCAGCGTGACCGGCACGCGACCGTCGACAACGTCGCCAAACTGCTTGTCCAGTTCCAGCAAAGGTTCAACGATATCGACCACTGCCACCGCGCTGCGCGTTTGCGGCGCGCCCTGGAGAGCCGCGAATGTCAGCTCACCGCTGTTTGACAGGGTCACCGCTCCGCCCGTTGTGTCGGTGTTGGTGTCATCAGCAACCTGTGCGGTGACACGGACCACGATCGTGTTGTCCTGCGCACCACTGGCGCTGTTGGTGACTTCACCGAAATCAAAGCTCACCGTGTTGCCGGAGATCATCGGCGTTCCCGCGAGCTCGGTCACCAGGTCGCTGCCGATGGACACCACTGATGCCGTGAGCAGGGTCGAACCGGCCGGCAGGCTGTCTGCAACCCGTACCTGATCGAACTGGCCATCGGAAAGATAGGTGACCAGCTCGTAAGTCAATGTTTCGCCGATGGTCAGGTCGGGCAATAGCGGGTCGCCCTGGCTGGATCCGGTCAGCGCCACGCTGCTTGAGACCGGTTGCTTGCTAAGAGCGGCTTCGCCGATGATCACGTAGCTGACAAAATTACCGTCCGTACCGTCGCGCGACTCGGCCGAACCAGGGGCGGATTCCCACGCCAGGCTGGACTGGTCGAGCAACGTCCCGGTGGCGGGCGGCGCATCCGATACCTGCACCGGGAAGCTGATTGAACAACTACCTTGCGCAAGCGGCAACGCATCGAAACTGAACGAAACGGTGCCGGAACTGTTGTCGGCTGGCGTGGCATCGGTTGCAAGGCCTGGACAATCACTGGTCACCGGCCCTCCGGTCCACCAGATATCCGCATCGAGAACGTCGTCGACTGTCACGGAGAGCGCCGTCGCGGAAGAATCGCCGGTGTGGGCGATTTCCAGGCGAACAGTCAGTGGATCCAGGGCATCGACGAAAGCGACCTTGCGATCCGGGGCTTCGATAAAATGCCGCAACTCGAGCTTCGGCTCGACCAGGGTGATGGCGGCCTGGTCGGTGCTGCTGAAGTTCTCCGAGAATATACCGGCGTTGTTGTAGACGAAGTCCTCGCCCACCGGGATGCCCTGGTTGATCGGGTCGTCGAGGACAATGCCCACAACCTCGAACACGACCTGGTCATCCGGGCCCGGTGGCGCACCCGCATTGGGTACGTTGACCACGTTACCCAGGTTCCAGCGCGCGGCATCATCGAAGCCGCGGTCGCCCTGGCTGCAATCGATACAGTCATCGCCGGGGTCGCCGACGGCGCCCGAATCCAGCGTCAGGTCGGCGCCGATCGAAACGATCCGCGACGACACGATCTCAATCGCCGTAGCGGTGTACGGCAGTACGTCGCCGATGTAAACGTCGTCGGTGGTGCCGTCCGGGAACTCGGCGACGATCTCGAACGTCATGGTTTCACCGATGGTGATCTCCTGGTCCGGGGTCTCGACGATGTTGCTGTCGACCAGCATCTTGGTCAGGCCCGGATCGGCGATGACGATGTCCCAGCTGCCCTGGGTGGTGTACGAACGTTCCTCGGTGCCCGCCGGCACGGTGCCATCGAGCGTGGTCCAGGCCAGGTCCGTGGTGTTGCTGATGGTGTCGCCCGACACCGCGCTGACATCAACGGTGGCGTCGAACCCGATCTCGCAGACTGCGCCCAGCGGGAATGCAGACCAGCCGGCCGCAACGGTATTACCGCTACCTGCAGGCCCGGCATCCGGTGCGATGGTGCAATTGTCGCCGACGACCACTGAACCGGTATCGAGCACCAGTTCCGGCGGCAGCGTGTCGGCCAGGTCGAGGTCGAAGGCATCGGTGCCCGAGGCTCCCGTGTGGCTGACCACAAGTGTGTAGTGCACGACATCGCCGACTTCCGCCGAGGTGACGTCACCGGTCTTGACGACGGACAGGAACGGCTCCAGCGCGCGCACACGGGCCGTGTCGGTGACGTTGAACTGCTGGCCGAGGTCGGTGGAACCGAATTCGGCCCGGGCGACATTGTCATCCTCATCCAGGTTCTGGTTGGCCGGCAGGTCGCGGACCACCGCCGTGACCAGGAACTGGAAGCTGTTGTTCTCCGCGGTCGTGTCGAGCGGGTCGGCGTTGGTGACCGGGTTGGGGAAAGTCGCCGTCACGGTGTCGTCCAGGCCGTCGCCCAGGAGTTCGTCGCTGCTCACCAGCGCGGGAGGCCCACCAACGGTGTCCAGGTTGGTGCCCGCCGGCAACGGAACATAGACGGCGTCGACCAGCTCCAGCAACATCGAAGACGTCGGCAGCGTATCGGTGATCACCAGGTTGTCGGCCTCGCCTTCCGGCAACACCACCGTCACCTGGAAGGTCACTTCCTCACCGATCGCCAGTTCCTCCACGCCGCTGTTGTTGCCGGTGTGGACCTGGTTGGAGTCGATGACGGCCTTGGTGATGCCGACGTCGAAGATCTTCAGCTGGGCACAGCTTTCACCGCGGTAAGTATTGGCGGGGCCGCCGATATCGCCCGGGTCGCCGGTGCGCTCGACGCTCAGCGGAATACCCGGCAGCGGCGCAGACAGGTCGCCGTCCATGCTGGTCCATTGCACCTGCGCGCAATTTTCCAGCAGGGTGCCCGCCGGCAAGGTCGGGTCGATCGTGTTCTCAATCTGCAGCGTACAGTCGTCGCCGATCTCGAAAACCGCCCATGAAGCGGTCAGCACCCCGGCGGTGATTCCCAGGCTGTCCGGCGGGGCGTTGCAATTGACGGTGGTCAGCGAGCCGCCGACTGGATCGATCCCGTTGGGGAAATCGTCGTCCACCAGGTTGAGCTCGAAGGCGGTACCGTCGGATCCCCCGTTGTGGCGCACCCGGATATTCACCAGCGGCATGATTGACCGGTCAGCTGTGGCAGGATCGAACACCTTGGTAATGGCGATCCCGGGTTCGACCACGCGTACATTGGCGGCCGATCCCTGCGTCGTCTGCGTGCCCTGCGGCGCTGTCCAGGACCATTGCGCGCGGTTGTTGCGCTGCTGGCCGCGGACGTTACCGGTGTTGTTGATGACCCGCGCCAGGTAAACCAGGGTGATGGTCTCCGCGGTTGCATTGTCGGTATTGCTGTTGGTGACGGTGCCGAACCCGGGGTCGCCGGCATTCGGGCCGATGCGCAGTAGCCGCGCCGCATTCTCATCACCGCCGCCCTGCGCGACGATGGCCGCGTTGCTCGTCACGCTGCCAAAACCGCCCGTCACATCGGTCGTGAGGCCAGGCGAAGCGGTAATGCTCTCCAGGGATTCAAAGGCCAACCCGGTATCGAGCAGGTCCTCGAAATAGATATCCGGCGACGTGCCTTCCGGCACGGTAATGTCCACCTGGTAGCGAACGGATTCGCCGATCTGCACGCGGGTGGTGTCGCCGGCATAGCCCGGGATGACCTCGATCACAGATTTCTGCACGGTCGGCGTCGCCAGCGCGACCATGGCATCGTCGGAGCGTTCCGGGAAGGTGTCGTTGGTGGTCGACACCGAGGTGAAATTCATTGTCGCCGTGTTGACCAGGACATCGCCCGCCACGGCGCTGGTCTGCACCACGCAGGTGTAGCGCACCAGCAGGGTATCGGCGCCGAACGGCTCACCACCGCCGGCCGGGTTGCCGTCGTTGCCGGCAAGCGGCCCGGGTACGACGATGCCGCTGTCCAGGTCGGTGCCGGTAAAGCTGACGCCCTGCCCCGTACCATCGGTGATCGTCGGCGCCTGGCAGGCCAGGCCGGCGGGCGTCGCGTCGTTGATGTCGATGTTGTAGGCCGGCGTGCTGCCGCGGTTTTCAACCGTCAGGATGTACTCGATCGCATCGCCGGCATCGACGTCAAGCGCGTCTGAGTCGACCAGTGCCAGGGCCGGGTCAGCCGGTGGCGCCGGTGAAACCGTCGCGTTGGGGTTGTCGACCGAGAACACGCCCTTGGTAATGAACACGTCCGGCGCGCCGACATTGAAACCGGCCGCCGTATCCGTCGACTGGGTGATACCGTCGGAATTCTCGTAGGTTCCCAACAACAGGTTGGTCAGGAACAGGCCGTCGGCAAACGGTTCACTGCTGATGGTCACGGTGACGTCCGCGGCGACACGAGTCACGCCCTGCCCCGCGGGATTGGGCCAGGTCAACGTGAATGAATTGGTCGCAGGATCGCTGCTGTAAACGGGATCAAGCAGGGGGCCACCGACGATATTCGGCACCACGATATCGGTGTCCGGGTCGATGTCTGTCACCACGACCACCGGCAACGGCAGGTAATCCGTCAGGCTGATCGACAGCGTGTCCTCGGAAGGGATATCCATTTCCAGCCGGAACGTGACCGTGTCCCCCGGCGCCAATGGATCGGGCAGCGGGATGGGGGCCACCAGCGACTTGATTGCCTGGTTGGGAATGATATCGACCCCGGCGCTCGAGCCGTCCTGGCCGGACGCGCCGGCGCTGTCGCTGTGGGTGAAGTCCGCGGAGATATTGTTGCCCAGCCCGTCAGCGGCGACGACGTCATCGCCATCGGCATAGGCCTGGGACACGTCGGCCTGGTACTGCAGTGAGCCGCGCGAACCCAGGGCGACCTCGGTCGTGGCGCCCGGTGCGATATCGAACAACAGTGTCGTCTGCCCTGCCCCGGGGCCGGCGCTGACGGTCGGTATGATCGGGCCGGTGCTTCCGGCCAGCGTCAGGGTCGCGTTACCTGCGTAGTCCAGACCGTCACCCAGGATGTCGGTCATCGACAGGTCCGTGATCGAACCGGCGATGATGGATTCATCGTAGTCGGTGACCTGGAAATTCACCGTGTAGCTGAGCGTGTCTCCTGGCACCACCGTATCCGGCGTGACTGACTTCTGCACCGCCAGGTGTTTGGCCGTGACCTGGGCGTCGTCGGTATTGCTGTAATCCGTGCCCTGGTAACTGTAATCCAGTTCGACCGTATTGGTGATCTGCTGGGTGGCGCCGTTATCGCTCTCATCCAGGATGTCGGTGATGTAGACCGGTATGGACACCACCAGGTCGTTTTCCGCCGGCGTGCCGGTCAGGCTATCGCAACCCACCATCAGGGTGCCGCCGGGGGTGTCCGGCAGGTTGGGCTCGGTCAGCACGCTGCAGAGTACGCCCTGGATGGCGGCAACACTGATCGGCGCCCCGGTCCATTGAATCGCCGGGTCCGGCAGCACATCGGTCAGGGCCGGCATGTCCAGGGTCACGCCCTCGGAAACGTTGACCTGGTAGGTATAGGTAAAGGTGTTGCTCGGGCCGGGCGGGCGCTCACCCTCGGGTACGTCCGCGGTTTTCTCCACCCGGGCCAACTGCGGGATGACGGTTGCGGTCGACGCGCCGCTGCCGGTGATCGGGCCGTTATCACCGGTCGGTGTGTCACCGTACTCGAACCCGGGCAGCATGTTGATTTCCAGGGGCTGGCCGATTTCAGCACCGGGCTCGACCTGGCCACAGACCTCGACGTTCAGCGGCGGCTGGCCACCAGACACGGAGCCCACGGGGAAGCGCACGATATAGGCGCTGCTGCCCGGCTCGGCCGCCACGGCGGTGCCGGATATCGGGTCGTTGATGGTGCCGCTGGCGTCAACGGTACCGACGAATTCGACGGGGGGCTGAATGCCCAGGTAGGTGTTCGCGGTGATCGTGACGCCGGGAGGCACGGTGGCAAAAACGTAGGGGCCGTAACCGACATTAACGACGTCCTGGTTGCTGAAACCGACGGTGGTACAGACTTCTTCGCCAATCAGTGGCGTTGCCGGGTTACTGGCGACATCCAGTGCCGGATCCTGTGCATGCGCCGCCGTTGCCAGCATCGCGAACAGAAGCGTAACAACGCCCCCCACCTTGGCTATCTGCATCTGATTCCCATCCAGTTGGCCACAAAGTGACCATAGCTCTGCACAATCCCAAAGTGGACTATAAGGGGTCAGTTATCACCCTTGCAAACGTGCGCGGCGCTCATGTGCGAGTGTTCATTTGCCTGTCATTCGTACCGGCGAGTCGCTACCATTTGTCCGCGACCAATCGACAAGGAAAACCACTGATGCGAGCCAACCTACCTGCGCTGGTGTTCTGCCTGGCTGCGGCCACAACCCCCGTGTATGCGGATGAGATTTCCGATGTGTTGGCGGGGATCGACAATCGTTACGGCGAAACCGAAACCCTTGCCCGGGCGCTGTGGGAATGGGCCGAAGTCGGCTACCAGGAGACCCGGAGCACCGAGCTGATGCAGCAGGCCCTGGCCGACGAAGGGTTCGAGATCCAGGCCGGCATTGCCGGCATCCCGACCGCATTTGTCGCCGAGGCCGGTAAAGGCGGCCCGGTGATCGGCATCCTGGCCGAAATGGACGCCCTGCCCGGCATCAACCAGTCCGACCTGCCGCACCGCGACCCGGTCGATGGCAAGGGCGCCGGCCAGGCCTGTGGCCATAACCTGTTTGGCGCCGGTTCCGTGGAGGCCGCCATCGCGGTCAAGCAGTGGCTTGATGAGAATGACGTCGACGGCACCATTCGCCTGTACGGCACGCCGGCCGAGGAAGGCGGCAGCGGCAAGGTCTACATGGTCCGCGAAGGCGTGTTTGACGAAGTCGATTTTGTCCTGCACTGGCACCCGTCCAGCGAGAACTGGGCCGGCGCCCGTGGCTCGCTGGCCAACCGCTCTGCCAAGTTCCGTTTCAGCGGCATTTCCGCCCATGCCGCCGGTAATCCGGATCGGGCCCGCTCGGCGCTGGACGGGGTCGAGGCCATGAACATGATGGCCAACATGATGCGCGAGCACATCCCGGACTCGGCGCGCATGCACTACGTCATTACCGAGGGCGGCCACGCCCCGAACGTGGTGCCAGACTTTGCCGAAGTGTTTTACTACCTGCGCCACCCGGACACCGAGACGCTACTTGAACTCTGGCCACGCCTGGAAGCCACCGCCCGCGGCGCCGCCGAGGGCACCGGTACCACGGTTGAGTGGGAAGTCATCCATGGCAACAACCCGCTGCTGGTGGTCGAAACACTGGCGAAGATGATGGACCAGAAGCTGCGCCAGGTTGGCGGCGTCCAATACAACGCCGAAGAGCAGGCGTGGGCGGAAGACATTTACGCCACGTTCGACAACCCTTCACGCGAACTGGGTTCCGAGACGGAGATCCGCGAGTACGACACGGGCGTGGGCTTTGGCTCCACGGATGTCGGCGACGTCTCGCAGGTGGTGCCGACCGTTGGCCTGCGGACCGCGACATGGGTACCCGGCACGCCGGGCCACAGCTGGCAGGCAGTGGCCGCCAGCGGCACAAGCATTGGCGTCAAGGGCACACAAGTGGCCGCCAAAACCCTGGCGCTGGCCGCGATTGAGCTGTACCAGAACCCCAAACTTCGTGAAACTGCGACCGCCGAATGGCAAGCCGCACGAGGGGAAAGCTTCGAGTATGTGCCGTTGCTGGGCGACCGCGTGCCGCCCCTCGATTACCGCAACTAGGACGATTTCGTCGAAATTTCGTCGAAATTATGGAGTGTTTGACTGACCACTGACTAGGCTTTTGATGAACGCGTGAAATCACGCGACCGCGGTCGTAACTGACCGTGATCAACTCGAAAGCGAAGGAGGTCAGATTATGAGAATGTTCCAATGGCGCAAAGCAGTCCTGGGGGGCCTGTTGCTGGCGACCGTGCCCTTGTCAGCCAACGCCCAGTTGGTCAGCGGGCTCAGTGGCGGGTCCGGCAGCACTGTTGGGCCAGACGGACTGCTCTACACGACCGAGTCTGTCAGTGGCGAGGTAACCTGGATCGATCCGGAAACCGGCGATCACGACCTGTTCACCTGGGGTCTCCCGCCACAGATTCCGGGCGTCGGACTTGGTGGCCCGATGGATATCGCCTTCATAGGCGACACCGCCTATGTGCTGGTGACGCTCGTGGACTTCGTCGGCGACGACCCTGATAACCCCACGCCCGTCGGCATTTACCGGGTGAACGGCCCTGGGGACAATGAACCGATCGCTAACCTTGGTTTCTGGTCGGCGAGCAACGAACCCACCATCATCTTTGACTATTTCGTCCCCACCGGCGTGCAGTACGCGCTGGAGGCGTTCCAGGGGGCGCTGCTGGTCACGGACGGGCACCATAACCGGGTGCTTCACGTCACCACCGATGGCGTAATCAGCGAGTTCTCCAGCTTCGCCAACGAAGTGCCTACCGGCCTGTCGGTTCGCGGCAATCGCATTTTCATGGCCCAGGCTGGTCCGGTGCCGCATTTGCCGAAGGACGGCAAGGTGCTGTCCCTGGACCCGTTGACGGGCGAAGCGTCCACAGTCGCCTCGGGCGGACTGCTACTGGTGGACGTTGAAGTATCCCGCGCGCCGCAGGAACACGGTCGCCTCTACGGCCTGTCACAGGGCGTCTGGGATCACGCCGCTGAAGGCTCACCCGCCTATGCCGACTCCGGGTCGCTCATCGCATTCAATGGCGACGGTACGCTTGATGTGCTGGCGCAGGACCTGGATCGTCCCACATCATTTGAACTGATCGGCAACTCGGCCTACGTTGTCACCCTCACGGGCGATGTCTGGGCCTTTGAAGGCGTTTCAACACCGCCTCACGGCAACGGTCCGCGTAAGTAACCATATAGAAGCCATAAAAAAAGCGGCGGGCCAGGCCCGCCGCTTTTGCTTTCACCTGTCGAAACAGGTTTCCGGTACTACGGGTTGAAGTCCAGCACGATGCCGGACAGGTCCTGGTCGCCGGTGAACAACTCGTAAGTCGTCCCACTGGCACTCAGGGCACCGGCCGCTGACAGGTCGGTTTCACCGGGGTCGGCGACGCCGCCGCCTTCGGTAACCCCGGCCAGGCCATCAGTCGCGGAAACGGCACCATACTCAATGGTAAAGCTGCCGTCGTCGCGCAGCGTGACCATGAAAGTGTTCGCCCCGGTGCTGATGAACTCGGGCACCGAGTCGAAGATTACCGTCATCTCACCGCTGCCAAGTTCAACCGAGACGCTGCCAGCGTTGTTCGGTGACAGGTCATCCCAGAGCGGAGCGATACGCGGCAGTTCCGCAAGGAACTCCGAAACCGACTCCGAGAAGTCGGTATCGCCGCCACCAAACGTCAGGCTGCCGTTCGAGTTCACGAACACTGAGCCGTAGCTGGCACCGTTGAACGGGAAGCTGAAGCCCAGCGGGATTTCGACGGAATCGTCGTCACCCAGGCTGACCGAAATCGCGTTGCTCTCGGCGATCTCCAGAACGTAACGACCGCCTGAACCGCCTTCGCCCGTCAAACCCAAATCGGGATAGGTGGTCACTGCCAGGTAATACGTTCCTGCCGGCAGACCAATCGCACTGATCCGGGACAACAGTCCTGAACCACCGTCGTCATCCTGCGCGATCAGTGCACCCGTGGCGCCATCGAACAACCCGATGAGGCTGTCCAACTGGCCTGACGCGATATTAACGTCCAGCGAATTCAGGCCTTCGGTCTGGAACCGGTACCAGTCGATATCGGCCCCGGTGGGCTCGATCTCGGTGAACCGCGTGACATCGGCGCTGCTGAACGGCAGGTTCAGGCTGCGCGCCTTGTTGGGCGTATCGTTTTTCTCCGCCCAGTTGTCGTTGTAGTTCGTGGTGCCGTTGAACTTCAGCATGGTTCCTGACAGGTCGCCGTCGTCGTCTTCGAAAAACTCGAAGACTGCCGGCGCGTTATTCAGGTTGATGGTCATGCCCGTCAGTGCAGAAAGATCAGTCTCGGTTTCATAACCGCTGGTGACTGCGCCCCCGCAAGACACGCCTGCCAACCCATCGACCGACGACATCTCGCCGTAGTCGAAGACGATGCCGTTATTGGCTCGTTTCAGGGTGACGCTGAACGTGTTGGAGCCGGTAGAAACATACTCCGGTACGCCTTCCCAGATCACCGTCAGCCAGTTCTTGCCATAGTCGAAGGTCACGATACCGCCGGCACCAACATTGTAGTCGTCCCAGAACGGCGCGATCCGTGGAGAGTCACCCAGGAAACTGGCGACGCTCGGTGCGAAGTTCAGGAAGCTGGTATCCGGCGCACCCAGGGTCAGGTTGCCGTTGGCCTGCACGAACACCGACCGATAGGTCTCGCCGCAGAAGCCAAAATCGAACGGCAACGGCAGCTCCACGAACCCATCCAGGCCCACCGGTAGCGGGTCACCCGGAGAGGGCTGGTTGAAGATCACGTCGATCCCCGTCTCGGCAACTCCCGCTGTGGCCATTATTGGCGTGTAGACCGTCACGTCATCCGGCGGATTGGTGCTGGCCTCGTCCTCGTTCCAGAACTCTTCCGGCCCCGGCAGGGTCGTCAGGATCGGGTTGCTGAAACGGCCCGCCTGCGCAGTCACCTCGTCCACGAACACCGCGTACTCGGCACCGGGCGTCAGGTTGCCCAGGGTGAAAGTACCCACAAACGGATCCGACTGGTCCGTGTTATCCGTAAACGTTCCGGAAAACGTTGACACAGCGTCTTCCCACGGATTTGCCAGGTTACGGGCAATAACATTAACGCCGCTCAGGCGGGTTTCGCCGTCTGCAGCATAGATGGTTCCCGAAATGGAACCCGTATCGTCCGCATAGGTCGCACCGGGATACAGCGCGGCCAGCGAGGCCACATCGTCGGCATGCGGGGATTCCGTACCTGCCGTGGTCCCGAAGTAAATCGGGTACATGGTTTCAATGAAGCCTTCCAGGGTCGGGGGCAGCGGAAACGTCGAATTGTCCGGCGTCGGACCACCGTCGTCGTTACCTTCCGCCCAATTAACCACCTGGCCGTTCAGCTCCACGTGACCGATATTCGAGTAATGCCCGAACTCGTGGGTCATGACGTCCTCGGCGTATTGCAGGTCGCTGAAGGCAGGTCCGTTAAGGAAGGAATAGCCCTCGGTGATTTCACAGGTCGCGGGGTCTCCCCACTCCGGCGAGGCGAAACCAAGGATGCCGGATCCGGCGCCATACAGGAAATCGAAAATCTCTCCCGTGGCGTCGAATACGATGGCCGAAAAACCGTCCTCGGCGGGCGATTCCAGGTAATCGGCATAGTTACTGAAGTCGACGTCGACAGGTAACGGACCGGCGTTTGAGTAGGTCGCCGATGTCGGTACCGAGTAGGGTCCGGAAGCGGTCCAGTTATCGAAGGCTTCCTGGACCAGCGCAACACCGTCAACGTTGTTGATGGCCCCGGATGACAGGTCGCCCTGGTCGGGGTTGAAGGGGATGTTCGCCCCGCCGTCCGGCCAGAGGTAAGGTTGCCCCGGTTCGCAAATAACCAGCGAATCGGCTGCCAGGACCGGCATGGCTACCACGCTGGCGCCGCCAGCGAGAAGAATGGATGCAAGAATTCGGTTGCTCATTTTCATGTTCATCCCCCTCATTTGACCAATGAGCGGACGGACGCGATGAGATCCGCGTAGTCCACCGGACCATCAAACAGGCCCTGGTTGTTGAAGCCATTCACGGCTTGCTCATTGCCACCGGCCGACAGGACCATTTCAAATAGTCCCTGGCCCAGCCCCACGGTAGTGGATAACCCACCGCTACCCGGCTTGGTGGTGAACAGGACATACTCACGCCCCACTCGAAGGTCCGGGTTCATGTCCAGGCCACCGAGTCGCTGGTTACCAGTGCGGGTCGTTTCGGCTTTCAGGCGTCCAAACATGCGAACTTCGATCACCTCGGCCGCTTTGCCCTGGCCAAAGTCACCCTTGATGGCATCGTTCACCGACAGGGTGTAGATCACGATCGGTAATTCGCCACCACCGGAGGAAACAGTGCCAGCCTGTTTATCGAGGACGGTACCCCGGAAGACCTTGTCGGCATTGCCGACCAGGTCATCGAGACCCATTTGCTTGACCATCGCGGCATGTACCGGGAGGGCTGCGAGTACCAGGACGAGCGTCGTCGCCAGCAATCGCCATCGGTTGCGATATTTCATTAATGACTCCTTTCTCTCTTTGAAATGGGGAACAGCGGTGCCATCCGGCCAACGCCCGAAATGGATGCTTCGATGATGAACCCCGCTGAAGTTTTCGGATCCGGTTCCGCAGTTCTCGCGAATGCTGTCGGCATGGGACATTCTCCGGATCCAACTGAGAATGCCGACAACCCCTTTCCGGTTTGGAAAGGGCTCCTTTTCGCGAGCCCGAATTAACAATATAGCAACTGCATTATTTTTTGCAGGGTGCAGACAGGGTTTTCCTATCCCCCGGCAGGAATTCCATCGGACAAGGCAATGGCGCCGAGGCGCGGCACCAGCCAAACGGCCCAACCGGCCATGAGCAGGCTGTACCCGCCCATTGCCAACAGCTGCAACTCAAGCGCCACACCGGCATCCAGCAGTAACCCGACGAGCCCGGGTGCGACAGCCGTGGAAATCACCACCAGCGCTGTCACCACCGCGCGGATGGATCCGAGGTGGGTGATGCCATAGAGCTCAGCCCAAAGGGCGCCGGAAGTTGCCGAGGCGCAGCCCATGGTCACACCGAACAACGCCATGACGACCAGCAGGACGGCAACCGATCCTGAAAATCCAAGCAACAGCGTGGCGATACCCATGGGCACCAGGTAGGTTGCCAGCAGCCGGCGAGCGCCAAAGCGGTCGACCAGGCTGCCAGCCGTCAGCGACGCAAACACGTTGACGATCGCCAGCAGTGAAAACGTACTTGCGAACATTTCCAATCGCCAGCCGCGGAGTTCAACCAGGTTGACCTGGTAGAAAAACACGGCTGTCAGAATGAATGGCGGTGCCAGGATTACCGGCATGAGCAAGTAAAATGAGGCATGCCTGAGCACTTCTGACCGGGTCCATTGGTGACGCCGATCATCCGGTTGGTGCCCCGCCCTGGCCATGGGCCCGCGTGTCGGGTGGCGCTCATGGTGAAGCAGGTACAGGAATAGCGGTATGCCAACCACGGCCAGCATCAGCGCCGCATACAGCCAACTCTGGCGCCAGCTGGTGGCCACCATCACCGCAACGGCCGCCGCCGGCAGAAACGCCTGCCCGCTCGGCATCCCCATCGCCGCCACCGCCACCGCCCGGCCACGCTTACGGTTGAACCAGCGGCCCATGGCGGTCATCGCGGTCAATGTCAGCATGCCCTGGCCGAAAAACCTCAGGCCAAACAGCGCCAGTGCCAGCACCCAGGCATTGTAGGTGTATGCCATCAATACCGCGGTCAGCGCCAGGCCGGCCATGACGCCGGCACTCAGCCAGCGAATCGGTATGGTGTCAGCCAGCTTTCCCGCCCAGGTCAGCACCACGGCGCTGGCCAGTGTCGCCACCGCGTACAGCGCCCCGAAACTGCCATCGGTGAGCGTCAGGTCGGCCTTGATGTGACCTGCGAACAACGCGATGTAGTAGGTCTGCCCGAAACCCGAAAACATCATCAACAAAAAGCCGCTGGCCAACCAGCGCAGATCCGGTTTCAGGTCGGTCAGGAATGACATCGGGGCATGTTCCGGGTTTGTAACCACCATTTCAACATGACGTGGCGTTCACGGCACATTGCTACAATGACGGCCTGATTCAGAATCGGAACACTGCTGTATGGCCAATGTATTGATCAGTGGCGCCAACCGGGGTATCGGGCTGGCGCTTGCTCGCCTTTACCACGACCGTGGCGACCGGGTTGTCGCGCTGTGCCGCAGCAACCCGGGCGGGTTGGACGGGCTTGGCGTCGAGGTTCATGAAAACTGCGACGTCACCGACCAGGCCGCCCTCGACCGCCTGGCGAAGTCGCTGCAGGGCCAGACCATTGATGTCCTGGTCGCCAATGCCGGCATCATGATTTACGAAGGCCTGGACGAACTCGATCGCGAACACTGCCTGCGACAGTACGAGGTCAATGCGCTGGGGCCGGTGTGGCTGACGCGTGCACTATTACCCAACCTGGTCGCTGGCAGCAAGGTCGGCATTGTCTCCAGCCGCGTCGGTTCGCTCGCGGACAACCAGTCCGGCGGCAACTACGGCTACCGCATGTCCAAGGCGGCGGTGAACATGGCGGGCGTCAACCTGGCGCACGACCTTGCACCGCGCGGCGTAGCCGTCGCCCTGCTCCACCCGGGTTATGTCAAGACCGATATGGTGAGCATGGGCGGCGATGTCGAGCCCGACGTGGCCGCGGCGGGCCTGGTCGAACGCCTGGATGAACTCGATAACGACTCGACCGGCACGTTCTGGCACGCCCAGGGACAGGCATTACCCTGGTGAGCAGGGCAGACGGAAATACAGCCCGGAAGGGGCTTACCGGCTGGTTTGAATCGTTGCGATTTCCGATCCTGGTGATTATCGCCGCGGTGTTGTTCGTGGCCGACATGCTGGTACCCGACATTCTGCCCTTTGTTGATGAAATACTGCTGGCCCTGGGCACCGTCATGCTCTCCAGGTTCAAGCGCCGTGACGCCTAGGCTCCGGGTGGCGTTTTCGTACCGGCCATTACCTGAGAATCATTCTCAGATACGTTATTCTTCACCGTTTACCAACACTGACGAGACCCCCAACAGGTGAATTCCGAAGCTGCCCCCGACAAGCGCCGTCCCGGCCTGCCCCGTACGCTCATTGTTTGCGCGCTGATCGCCGTCATCGGCATCGTGCTGCTGACGTTGATTTTCAATACCGAGCCCGGTGCCGAGCGGGAAACCGCCGTACGCCAGTCCGCCGTGATGGTCGATATCGTCAGCCCCGAGGCCGGCGATTTCCAGCCCGTCATCCAGGCCCTCGGTTCGGTGCGCCCGTCGCAGGAAATTGAACTGCGTTCCCGCGTGTTCGGCGAGGTAACAGCCATTTCCGACCGCCTGGCGCCGGGTGGTTTTGTCAGCGCCGGCGACGTGCTGTTGCGCATCCAGGACGCCGACTATCGCAATACCCTGTTGCAACGCCAGAGTGAGCTGCAACAGGCGATTGCCGAGCTGGAGCAGGAAAAGGGCCGGCAAATCCAGGCCGAACGTGAATACCGCGACCTGAAAGCCGACCGCGGCGAGGCCCTGGACCCGGCCAACCTGTCGCTGATCCTGCGCCAGCCGCAGCTGCAGAGCGCAGAGGCCCGCGTGAACGCCGCGCGCGCCGCCGCGGCCCAGGCCCAGCTGGATCTCGAGCGTACCGTGATTCGCGCACCATTCGATGCGCTGGTGTTGGAACGCGCCGTGAACCTGGGTTCGCAGGTGAGCACCGGCGAAGCACTGGCACACCTGGTCGGACTGGAACGATACTGGGTGGAAGCCACCGTGCCGCTGGACAAACTTCGCTGGCTGGCCTTCGCCAACGGCGAGCCCGGCGCGGGCTCCGCGGTCACCGTCCATCACCGTTCGGCCTGGCCGGAGGGACAGTACCGCCGCGGTTACCTCGACCAGCTGGTCGGCCAGCTGGAGGGCGGCACGCGCCTGGCGCGGGTGCTGGTGGTGGTTGAAGACCCGTTGGCGCGGGCCGCTGCCAACGCCGACCAGCCCGGCCTGATCATCGGCGCCTTCATGGATACACGCATTTCCGGCCGGCAGATCAGTGGCGCGCTCAAGCTGCCGCGGGAACTGGTACGCCAGGGTGATACGGTCTGGCTGATGCGCGATGGCGTCCTGGCGATCCAGCCGGTCGTCATCCAGTTCGAAGATGCCAGCTACGCTTACATCAGCGAAGGCCTGCAGGCCAGCGACCAGGTCGTGGCGACCAACCTGGCCACGGTCAAGGAAGGACTGCGGCTGCGGCCACGCGAAGCAGGCGCAGGCCCGTGAGCCGCGCTTTCGAACAGGACGGCATCCGCCGCGGCCCCATCGCCTGGATGGCGCAGAACGCCATTGCCGCCAACCTGCTGATGATCATCCTGATCGGCGGCGGCATCTACACCGCCCTGACCATGCAGAAGGAGGTCGATCCGGACTTCGCGCTCGATATCGTCGAAGTCGTCGTCAGCTATCCCGGCGCCGCGCCGGAAGAAGTTGAACAGGGCATTATCCTGCCGATCGAGGAGGCCATTCGTGGCGTCACCGGCATTCGCGAGATCACGTCCAATGCCTGGGAAGGCCAGGGCCGGGTGCGGATGGAGCTGGTCGCCGGCGTTGACCGGATCAAGGTGTTCCAGGACATCGACCAGGCCGTCACCCAGGTGCGCACGTTCCCTGAAGATGCCGAAGAGCCCGAAGTCCGCCTGCAGGACCGCGTCCGTGACGTCATGGAGATCGCGCTGTACGGCGATGCCGATGTCTGGACCATGCGCAAGTTGGCCGAACGGGTCCGCGACCGGTTGCTGAACCAGCCGGGGATCAGCCAGGTCGAGATCGGCGGCGCGCTGGATTACATCACCCACGTGGAAATTCCTTCATCCACGTTACGCGAATACGGCCTGACCCTGGGTGAAGTCGGCAACATTATCGAGCAGTCCAGTCGCGATGTGCCGGCGGGTTCCATCGACACCAGCGGTGGCCAGATCCTGCTGCGTGTTGAGGAACGCAAACAGTGGGCCGACCAGCTCGGCCAGATTGTCATCCGCAGCGCCGAGACCGGCAGCCCGGTCACGCTGGGCGACATCGCAGAGATCCGCGACGGTTTCGAGGAAGTCGGATTCCAGAGCCAGTTCAACCGGCGGCCTTCCATCGACCTGGAAGTCTTCCGTATCGGCGAGCAGTCGCCATTGGAAGTGGCCGCCGCCGTTCACGAGGTGCTGGCAGAGCTCGACACCACGCTGCCCGACGGCATCAGCTGGCGCATCGACGGCAATGCGGCCAAGGATTTCGACGACCGCATGTCGCTGCTGCTGGAGAACGGCGCGCTGGCCATTGTCATCATCGTCATCATTCTGAGCCTGTTCCTCGAATTCCGCCTGGCGTTCTGGATCATGATGGGGATGACCATCTCGTTTATCGGCTCGATCACCGTGCTGCCGTGGCTGGGCGTGAGCATCAACATGGTGTCGATGTTCGGCTTCCTGGTGGCGCTGGGCATTGTCGTCGATGACGCCATTGTCGTGGGCGAGAACGTCTACGAATACCGCGAGCGCGGCATGGGCAAGATGGAAGCCGCCATCAAGGGCGCGAAGGAAATGGCCTGGCCGGTCACCTTCAGCATCCTGACCAACGTGGTCGCGTTCCTGCCGGTAATGTTCCTGCCCGGCGTGACCGGCAACTACTGGTGGCCGTTGCCGGCGGTGGTGATCGCGGTTCTGCTGTTCAGCCTGGCCGAAGCGCTGTTTATCCTGCCGGCGCACCTGGCGCACGTACACGAGCGCACGCACACCAGTGTCAGCGAGTCCATGCACGGCTGGCAGCGCCGCTTCTCGCGCGGCGTCAGCAACTGGATCGACAACCGCT